>CAZGTQ010000212.1:0-2219 GCA_964528575.1 uncultured Planctomycetaceae bacterium
GCTCACGACCGCTCGCGGACGACGCGGATCAGCGCCTCCATGTGGTCGAGATACTTCGCCAGCGCCTTGCGCCCCGTCCGCGTGATCGAGTACTCCGAGCGCGGCACGCGGCCGTCGAAACGCTTCGTGCACTTGACGTAGCGCGCCTCCTCGAGCTTCTTCGCGTGGACGCCGAGGTTCCCGTCGGTCGCGCCCAGCAGCTCCTTCAGCTCGGCGAAGCTCAGCGCGTCGTTGACGGCGAGCGCGGAGAGCATGCCGAGCCGGACGCGCTCGTGGATCAAGCGGTCGAGCTCGGGCGCGGCGGCGCCGTTCGGTCCCGACACGCGCCGCAGCCCCTCGCGCTGACGCGCCCGCGCCTCGTCGCCCCGCTCAACCACCGTAGCGCCTCGCGATCACGAGCCCGAAGACGACGTGCAGCCCGCCGAAGCCGAGCGCGAGCAGGACGTCGCTCCACCCCGCCGGCGCGAACAGCGCGACCGAGCCGAGGAGCATGAACGCCGCTCCCATCACGGGCACGATGCGCACGGAGAACGCGCCGCCCGCCATGATCGCGACGCCGTAGAGCAGGAGCCAGGCCCCGGGCACCGCCGCCGCGAGACCGCCGAGCCACAGCGCCGCCGTCAGCGCGACGCCGGCGATCAGCGGCGGGCACAGGCCGAGCAGGAAACGCCAGCCGGGCCCCCACAGGAGCGACATCCGCACCGAGCGCGCCTTGCGGTTCATCGTCCACAGCCCGATGGCGGCGGCGACGAGCGCCTCGAGGATCCAGACTGCGAGCCAGCGCTCGACGCTCGGCTGCACCGCCGCGATCGGCGCGGCGACGAGCGCGGTCGCGCCCATCGTCACGCCGCCCCAGCCGGGCAGCGCCGTGAACGCGGCCGCGCGCTCCATCGTCGAGCGGATGAAACGCAGGTCGTCGAGCGCGCGGTCGTGCAGCGCCGGCGTGGGGCCGAGGTGACGCGGTTGGTTCACTCTGTCTCGCAAAGTACCCTGCGGCGCGGAGGCCCGCAAGGGCCTGCCGTCACGGACCTGCGGGCCGGAAGTCGAGCAGGTAGCGCTCGCGCAGGCAGCCCATGCCGACCGACCCGGGGCTCAGCTCGGCCTCGACTGCGTCGGAGACGACGAGCTCCCCCCGCTCCCCGTCGGCGAGCTCGACGGTCACGTGCCGCGTCGCGGCTCCGGAGCCCAGGGCGGTGCGCCCCTCGACGATGCGCAGCGCGACGTGCTGCAGCTCGGCGTCCCGGTAGCCGCGCCCCGCCAGCGCCTTGCGCGCGACGGAGACGATGCCGAGGAGCACTCCGAGCGCGACGAGCAGCGCGCACGGCACGAGCAGGAAGAACGCGGCAACGGTGAGCGCTCCGCCGACGAACAGGAGCAAGAACGCCCACGCCAGCGCCGTCCCTGCCCCGACCTGGTCGCCCGGGTCGGGCGGCACGAAGGAGCGGTACTCGGCGAGCTCCGCGCTCTCCTCGATCTCCAAGAGCCGCTCGCTGCCGCCTGCCACGCATCGGAGCGTACGCTGCCGGAGCGATTCTTCAACGCTGCGCCGCCGCGGCGTACGCTCGCGGGGGCATGGCGACGAACGTCCCGCTCGGTCCCGCGACGCCGCGCCCGGTCGTCCTGGCGTTCGGCGGCAACGCGCTCCTGCCCGACCCGTTCCATCCCGAGGAGCAGCGCGAGCGCGCCGAAACCCTCGCGCGCGCGCTCGCACTGCTCGTGCGCGAGGACACGGGCCTGGTGCTCGTCCACGGCAACGGCCCGCAGGTCGGGATGATCCTGCTCCGCGTCGAGGCGACGCGCGATCATCTGCCGACCGAGCCGCTCGACGTGCTCGTCGCCGAGACGCAGGGCAGCGTCGGTCACCTGCTCACGCGCGCTCTGCAGAACGCGTTCGCCGAGCACCGGATCGCGATGAAGGTCGCGACGATCCTCACGCAGGTCGTCGTCGACCCGGACGACCCGGGCCTCGCGAAGCCGACGAAGCCGATCGGCCCGTTCTATCCGGCGGAGCAAGCCGAGCGGCTGCAAGGCGAGCGCGGTTGGAACATGGTCGAGGTGCCGAAGAAGGGTTGGCGCCGCGTCGTCCCTTCACCGTTGCCGCGCGACGTCGTCGAGATCAGCGCGATCGCCGACGCCGCGCGCCCCGGCCACGTCGTCGTCGCGGGCGGCGGCGGCGGCGTCCCGGTGTTCCGCGACGCGCGCGGCATCCTGACGGGCAT
>CAZGTQ010000213.1:0-5603 GCA_964528575.1 uncultured Planctomycetaceae bacterium
CGGCTAGCCGACCTCGTCCAGCGTGCGGCCCGACAGGGCGCGCTTCGCGACGCCGTCCATCAGCGCGGCGGCGAGCGGGAGCGTCGCGCGCTCGAGCTCGTCGCGCGCCTTCTGCACGACGTTCACGTCGGACGCGTTCGCCTGGACGTCCTTCGCGGTCGCGAGCGCGTCCAGGAGGTCGCGCAGGCTCTCGCGGTCGAGCGCTTCGCGGGCCGCGTCGAGGTTCGCCTCGCTCGCGCGGACCATCGTGCCGATCTCGACCCCGAGGTCGACGACGCGGCGGCGGTCGAAGTCCGACTGCGCGTGCTCGAACGAGTCCTTCAGCATCTGCTCGACCTGCTCGTCGGTCAGGCCGTGCATCGGCTGGATCTCGATGCCCGCGCTCTTCCCGGTCGACTCCTCCTTCGCCGTCACGGTCAGGATGCCGTCGGCGTCGATCAAGAAGCGCACGGCGACGCGCGACATCCCCGCGGGCATCGGCGGGATCCCGGTGAGCTTGAAGCGGCCGAGGCTGCGGTTGTCGGCCGCGAGCTCGCGCTCGCCCTGGAGGATGTTGAAGTCGATGCCCGTCTGGTTCTCGACGTACGTCGTGAAGCCCTCGGTGCTCGAGCACGGGATCGGCGAGTTGCGGTCGATGATGCGCGACATCGCGCCGCCCATCGTCTCGAGACCGAGCGAGAGCGGCGTGACGTCCATGAGCAGGATGTCGCGCGTTCCGCCGGCGAGCACGTGGCCTTGGACCGCCGCGCCCAGCGCGACGACCTCGTCGGGGTTCAGCTCGCAGTGCGGCTCGCGGCCGAAGAGCTCGGCGACCGCGCGGCGCACCGCGGGCACGCGCGTCGACCCGCCGACGAGGACGACCTCGTCGACGTCCGGCGCCGCGAGGTCCGCATCCGACAGAGCGCGCCGGCAGATGTCGAGCGAGCGGCGGATCAGGGGCTCGACGAGGGCCTCGAGCTCCGCGCGCTTGACGCGCCGGCGCCAGTTGACGTTGCCGTCGGTGGCGAGGACGTGGAAGTCGGCCTCGGGCGCGTGCGACAGCTCGATCTTGCAGCGCTCCGCGGCGAGGCGCAGACCCTGGCGGAACGCCGGGTCCTCGAGCGTCTCGCTCGAGACGCTCTGCGCCTCGAGCTCGCCCAGCGCGAGCTCTTGCAGCGCGCGGTCGAAGTCGTCGCCGCCCAGGTGCGTGTCGCCGGCGGTCGCGAGCACGCGGAACACGCCCTCCTCGATCGACAGGATCGACACGTCGAACGTGCCGCCGCCGAGGTCGTAGACGGCGACGTTGCCTTCCTTCTTCTGGTCGAGCCCGTATGCGAGGCTCGCCGCCGTCGGCTCGTTGATGATGCGCACGACCTCGAGCCCCGCGAGCCGCGCCGCGTCGCGCGTCGCCTGGCGCTGCGCGTCGTCGAAGTACGCGGGCACCGTGATCACGCAGCGCGGCGTCCCGCTCCCCAGCACCTGGCACGCGAGGTCGTGCACGCGGCCCAGGATCATCGCGGACAGCTCCTGCGGCGTCAGGCGTCGGTCGTCGATCTCGAACTGCAGCACGTGGTTCTCGTTCTCCGAGACCGGGAACGGCACCGAGCGCAGGTCCTCGGCGACGTCGGCGAGGCCGCGGCCCATGAAGCGCTTCACGCTGAACAGGGCGCGATCGGGGTGCACGAGCGCGTGCTCGCGCGCCTCCCGGCCGACGATCGGGTCGCCGCCGTCGAGCGGAAAGTAGATCGCGGACGGTATGGAGCCGGAGTGCTTCTCGTGGCGCACGATCGCCGGCCGGCCGTCGCGGAAGATCGCGGCGAGCGAGTTCGTCGTGCCGAGGTCGATGCCGAGGATCGGCTCCGGCGTGTTGTTGAGGACGTCGAGCTCGAGGAAGGGCATGAGGCGATGGGGGACGGGGCGTGGGCGCTAGCCAGCCGAGCTACGGCTAGCAACTACGGCTGGCCAAATGACGGCTGGCCAAATGACGGCTAGCCAAATGACGGCTAGCCAAATGACGCGTTCGACGACTCGAGTCGGAGCGCGCGGACGGTGCCGAGCGCGCGGTCGAGGTAGCGCACGGCGTTGAGGTGGCGGCGGACGGCGGCGAGGCTCGCGGCGTCCTCGTCCGGCAGCGGGTCGAGCAGGGACGCGACGTTCGCCATCGTCGCGGCGCGGCGCTCGGTGAGCTCGGCGGCGAGCGGCTCGAGCCGCTCGCGCGCGCCCTCGCGCGCCTCCTCGAGCGTCTCGTTCCACTCGAGCACTTCCAGCAGGAACTCCTGCGGCATCTGGCGCTCGCTGTCCTGGTCGGGGCCGCCGAGCGCCCGCACGAGCCAGTCGGCGCGCGCGTAGTCGTCGGACAGCACCTCGAAGGCGGCGTTGAGCGCGGCGGCGTTGTCCGCCGCGCGCTGGCGCACGTCGCTCGCGGCGGTCGCGAAGAAGTCCGGGTGCAAGAGGCGCGAGCAGCGGATCAGGCGCTTGCGCAGGTCGCCCTGGTCGAGCACGTAGCGCCGCTCGAGGCCGAGGATCGCGAACGGGTCGCGCGCTCCTTCGGCGGCGAGCGGGCCGCATGCGGCGCACGCGAGCGGGAACTCGAGCGTGGCGCCGCAGCTCGTGCAGACTGCGGACGTCAAACCGTGAACGTCAGACCGTGGACGCCAATCGTGAACGTCAAACCGTGAACGACTCGCCGCAGCCGCAGGTCTTCGACGCGTTCGGGTTGCCGAACTTGAAGCCGCGGCCCATCAGGCTCTCCTCGAAATCGACCTGCGTCCCGTTGAGGTACAGGAAGCTCTTCGGGTCGCACACGAGCTTGATCCGCTCCTCGATCTCGAAGACCTGATCGGTCTCGGAGATCGAGTCGTCGAAGCCGAGCGTGTAGCTGAAACCCGAGCAGCCGCCGCCCTTGACGCCCACGCGCAGCGCGGTGTTCTCCGGCAGGCTCTGCTCGTGGATGATGCGGCGCACCTCCTTGAGCGCGCGTTCGGTGACCTGGATCATGGTCAGCCCTCCTGTTGCTTCTTCTTGAAGTCTGCGATCGCGGACTTGATCGCGTCCTCGGCGAGGACGCTGCAGTGGATCTTGACGGGCGGCAGCGAGAGCTCCTGCACGATCTGCGTGTTCTTGATCGCGCCGGCCTCGTCGAGCGTCTTGCCCTTGATCCATTCGGTGGCCAGGGACGAGCTCGCGATCGCCGAGCCGCAGCCGAACGTCTTGAACTTCGCGTCGACGATGCGGTCGCCGTCGACCTCGATCTGCAGCTTCATCACGTCGCCGCACTCCGGCGCGCCGACGATGCCCGTGCCGACGCTCGCCTTCTGCTTGTCGAGCGAGCCGACGTTGCGCGGGTTGTTGTAGTGGTCGAGAACCTTGTCGCTGTACGCCATGTTGGATCCGTGAGGGCGTTGTTCGTAAGGGGGGTGCGCAGCCTTCGGGAAGACCCTCTGACCGCTCGGGATCAGTGGCCGCCTTGCCAGTTGACCGAGTCGAGATCGATGCCCTCTTGCACCATCTCGTAGAGCGGCGACATCTCGCGCAGGCGCGCGACGACCAGGGTGATCCTGTCGGCCGCGTAGTCGACCTCTTCCTCCGTCGTGAAGCGCCCGATGCCGAAGCGGATCGAGCTGTGCGCCAGGTCGTCGCCGACGTCCATCGAGCGCAGCACGTGGCTCGGCTCGAGACTCGCCGACGTGCACGCCGAGCCGGACGAGACCGCGATGTCGCTGATGCCCATCAGGAGCGACTCGCCCTCGACGAAGGGGAACGAGAGGTTGAGACAGCCCGGCAACCGGTGCTCCCGGTCGCCGTTGAAGTGGACGTGCTGCGCCTTCTGCGTGATCCGCTCCTCGAGCCGGTCGCGCAGCCGTTTCGCGCGCGCCGTTTCGGCCTCGAGCTCGTCCTTGCACAGCTCGCACGCCTTGCCCAGGCCCACGATGCCGGGGACGTTGAGCGTGCCCGAGCGCATGCCGCGCTCGTGGCCGCCGCCGTCCATCTGCGCGACGAGGCGCACGCGCGGGTTGCGCCGCCGGACGTAGAGCGCGCCGACGCCCTTCGGCCCGTACATCTTGTGCGCCGACAGGCAGAGCATGTCGACGTGGTCCGCCTCGACGTCGACGGGGATCTTGCCGATCGCTTGCGTCGCGTCGGTGAACAGCAGCACGCCGCGCTCGTGGCACAGCGCGCCGATCTCGCGGATCGGGTTGAGCGAGCCGACCTCGTTGTTCGCCCAGATCAGGGCGACGAGGATCGTGTCGTCGCGCAGCGCCGCGGCGACCTGCTCGACGGTGACGGCGCCCGTCTTCTGCGGGTGCAGGTAGGTCACCTCCCAGCCGAGCTTCTCGAGGTGCTTGCACGTGTCGAGCACGGCCTTGTGCTCGGGCTCGCTCGTCACGATGTGCTTGCCCTTGCCGCCGTACATCTGCGCCGCGCCCTTCAGAGCGAGGTTGATCGCCTCGGTCGAGCCCGACGTGAAGATGACCTCCTTGGGGGAGGCGCCGATGAGCGCGGCGACCTGCTCGCGCGCCTTGCCGACGGCTTCCTCCGCCTTCCAGCCGAACGCGTGGTTGCGGCTGGCGGCGTTGCCGAAGTCGCCTTGGAAGTAGGGGAGCATGGTCTCCAGGACGCGCGGGTCGACCGGCGTCGTGGCCTGGTAGTCCATGTAGATCGGGAGCTTCATGCGCGGGTCGAGCCGTGGGCGACGGTCTCGGGGAGTGTCGCGGCGGAGCCGTCTGCGAGGTCACGGAGCGTCGTGCGCTGGAGCAGGCTCCAGATCCCAGCGCGCAGACGGTGGATCGGGGTGCGGATCGGGCACACGGGCTCGATCTCGCACGATCCGGCGCGGTACAGGCCCAGCGCCTCGCACTCGGTCAGCGACGGCGCGCCTTCGAGCGCGGTCACGATCTCGCCGAGGCCGATCGCGTCCGACGCGCGCGCGAGGCTGTACCCGCCACTCGCGCCGCGCGCCGAGCTGACGAGCCGCGCCCGGCACAGCTCCTTCAAGACCTCCGCCAGGAGCCGCCGCGGCACGGAGTAGCGCTCGGCGATCTCCCGCGAGCTGACGTATTCGCCCTCCCGGTCCGCGAGGTGGACCAGGGCGATCAGCCCGTATTCGGAGCGTTTGGTGAGCTGGAGCATCGAACGGCGGCCGTGCCGCGTGGCAAAGCGCACTGATTTGGTGCTATATCGGAGCCGGAAAAAGGCCGCCAGGGAGCTGGCGGCCGGTTTCGGTGCCTCAATCTACGTCCGAGGAGGCGCTCTGGCTAGCCGGGCAGCCCGAAAATCTCTCGTTCACGGAAGAGTGGCCCCGGGCGGGCGGGCGAGCCGGGCGCCGAGCCGGCTCAAGCCCGCGGCGCAGCAGGCCCGAAGAGATGAGGACCATGACCGAGCGCGCCACCCGCTGTTTCACGTGCGGTCAGGCCGTCGAGGACCCGCCGACGATCGCGCGGCTGGCCGACGGCTCGGCTTGCCCGACCTGCGTCGAGCGGCTCCTCGAGAGCGTGCCCGCCGCGCTCCCGGCGCCGCGCGAGGCGGTCGAGGAGCCGGAGATCGCCAGCGCCGAGCTCTTCGAGGACCGGCATCTGGCCGAGACGCAGTTCCTGCGCCTCGAGGACTTCCGCGCCAAGGCCAAG
>CAZGTQ010000214.1:0-13533 GCA_964528575.1 uncultured Planctomycetaceae bacterium
CGACGTCGTCGCGACCGACGCGGCGAAGAACGAGCGGCAGCTCTCCGTCGACGTCGTCGCTCCGGTGCCCGTCGGCTCGATCACCGCGTTCAACGACCGCTGGAACCTCGTCGTCGTCACGTGCGAGGCGGGCGTCGAGCCGCCGAAGAAGGGCGAGCGGCTCTACGTCGTGCGCAACGACGCGATCGTCGGTTACCTCGAGGTGACGCTCGTCGGCGAGGGGGGGAAGGTGTCGTGCAGCCCGGTCCAGCCGGCGACTCTCGCCGACTTCAAGCGCCTCGGCCGCGTGCTGCGCGGGCGCTGAGCGCGCTCACTGCGTCTCGTCTTCGCTCGGCTCCGGCCCCGACCGCGGGTTGCGCGCGAGCGCGTCGCGCTTCAGCACCTCGAGCCCGTCGATGCACGTCTGCACGTCCTCCATCTCGTCGAGCCAGAAGCAGTCGTCGATCGGATCCGCCGCCGTCCCGGGATTGGGGCCGTAGAGCGAGACCATCACGGCGTCGACGAGCATGACCTCGTACGCGCGCGGCGACAGGTCGCGGTAGTCGTAGCGGAACGTGCGCCGCTGCTCGTCCTTGAAGAACGCGAAGCCGCGGTAGACGTCGGCGGTGTACGAGAAGCCGTCCTCGCCGACGTCGATCTCCTCGAGCGGATTGGAGAACTCCGCCCCCGAGCCGCGCCGCGTCCAGCCGCGCGAGAGCACGTCCGCGAGCGCGCCGCGCGCCTGCTCGGGCGAGATCGCCTCGACCAGCGCCCTGTCCGGCTGGTACTCGACCGAGGTCGACCTCACGTTCGTGTACGCCTGGCAGCCCGTGCTCACGAGCAGCCCGAGCATCGCCCCCATCACAATCGACGCGCGCATCTGGTCCTCCGTCCGAATCGGCCGGGCAGTCTAGCCGCACCAGCGGCGCGCTACCATGCGCCGATGAGCACGCTCGCCCGCCTCGCCCTCCTCGCGTCCCTCCCCTGGGCCGCGCCGGCCGCCCAGGAGCTCACGTTCGTCGAGACCGCCCCCGTCGAGACGACGCTCGACCATGCCGCGCTGCCCGAGACGCACGAGGTGTGGCTCGCCATGATCGGCGGCGCCGAGCGGACGATCGACCTCGCGCACTTCTACGCGTCCAACCGCGCAGGCAGCCGGCTCGAGAGCGTCGTGCGCGCGCTCGAGGAGGCGGCGGAGCGCGGCGTCGCCGTGCGCTTCCTCACCGACGCGGGGTTCGCGCGCACGTATCCCGAGACGCTCGATCGGCTCGACGCGCGCGAGCGCATCGAGGTGCGCCGCTACGACCTGCGCGGGATGACGGGCGGCGCGATGCACGCGAAGTATTTCGTCGTCGACGGGCGCGAGGCGTTCGTCGGCAGCGCGAACTTCGACTGGCGCTCGCTCGAGCACGTCCAGGAGCTCGGCGCGCGCGTCCAGCTCGCGCCGGTCGCGACGGCGCTCGCGGACGTGTTCGCGCTCGACTGGCACCTCGCAGGCGGCGGCGAGCGCGGCGAAGCACCCGCGCCGCGCGTGGGCGCCGACGCGTTCCCCGTGCACGTCGAGATGGACGGCGGCGAGGTCGCGGTCACGCCGGTCTTCAGCCCGCGCGGCCTGCTCCCCGACGAGCGGCTGTGGGACCTGCCGCGCATCGTCGAGTGGATCGACGGCGCGGACACGAGCGTCGCGCTCCAGCTCATGACCTATCGCACGGTCGGTCGCGACGGACACTTCTTCGACACGCTCGAGAACGCGCTACGGCGGGCCGCCGCCCGCGGAGTGGGCGTACGCATTCTCGCCGCCGACTGGTGCAAGCGCGCCGGCACGATCGAGGGCCTGCAGAGCCTCGAGTGCCTGCCGAACGTCGAGGTGCGGCTCACGACGCTCCCGCAGGCGTCGGAAGGCTTCATCCCGTTCGCGCGCGTGACGCACGCGAAGACGCTCGTCGTCGACGGCCGCCGCGCGTGGATCGGCACGAGCAACTGGGAGCACGGCTACTTCCACGACGGCCGCAACGTCGGGCTCCTGCTCGACGGCGTGGCGGCCGCGGGCACGCTCCAGCGCTTCTTCGACGACGGCTGGACGAGCGACTACGCGGCGCCGGTCGACCCGGGCGCCGCGTACGAGCCGCCGCGCATCGGCGAGTGAGAGCCGAGCGCTCGCGTCGATTCAGAACAAGAGGATCGACTCGGGCTGCGAGCCGCCGAAGACGGTCTGCGCGGGATCGAGTCCGACGGCCGCGAGGCGGAACGGGATCCCGGCGACGCCCGGGATGTTCGGGTGCGCGAGCGTGATGCCGGTCACTTCGGCGTCGAAGAAGAACGCGCCGGGTCCGTAGAGGTTGTTCGCGAAGCCGACGTGGTTGCCGAACAGGCCGAACAGCGCGCTCGTCAGGCTCTGCACGACGAAGCCGTCGCTCGCGACGACGGGCACGAGCGTACCGTCGGGCAGCGGCGTCGAGCCGGGCGCGAGGCCGAGCAGCACGACGTACGCCGCGGGGCCGCTCGTCGGGAAGTTCTGCAGCGCGAGCGCGATCGACAGCGAGCCGCCGGGCTGCAGCTCGCGGCCGTCCGGCAAGAACAGCTCGACGCGCGAGCCCACCTGGCGGATGCCGGAGCGCACCGTCGTGAAGCCCGCGACCGGATCGGCGAACGACGCTTCGAGCTCGTAGGGGCCGGGCGTGAGACCCGCCACCGGCAGCGTCACCGCCGCGACCTTGCTCGGCTGCACGGTGATGCCGGCGAGGCTGAGCGTCGCGATCGGCGAGCCCGGACCCGGAACGCGCACGGAGATCGAGTCGCCGACGACGAACGTGTGCGGCGTGGTGCCGATGTTCGACAGCCACCACTGCGAGTTGCCGGGGTTCGCGAAATTCGTCTCGCGCGCCGTCTGCGGGAAGCGCACGCCGGCGGGGAAGAACGAGACCTCGGGCACCGACGGCGCGACCGAGCCCACGTCGAGCCGCGCGACCGCTCCGGTCGCGTACGGGATCACGACGAGGTACGTCCCCGGTTGGTTCGGAGCGGTGAACGGGAATGGCGCCGACCCGCCCGGCGGCAGACCCGTGAGGATGTCGCAGAACTGGCCGGGCAGCACGATCGGCGAGACGGTCTCGCCGCTCGGCCGCAGGAAGCGCAGCTCGCACCCGGCCGGCACGATGAAGCCGTTGCCCGTGTCGTCGGAGATCGTCGCGTTCACCGTCGTGCCCGGCGCGTAGGGCCCCGACGGGATCGTGAGCTGTTGCGCGCCCGCGGGGACTGCGAGGCCTGCGGCCAGGATCGCGCTAGCGAGCGCGGCCCGGCGTTTCGAGAGGTACTGCATGGATTCGTTGCGTCGGGGGGATCTGGGGGCCTGAGCAGCCTCTAGTGCGCTCGCCGCACGCGGTTGTTCCGCTCGCGTGCCGCGGCTCCACCGTAAGCACAAACCGAACGCGCGGCGTTCGTTTCCCGTGCGAGGCGGGTAAGCGGCGGGCTATCGGCCCAGGTGCGCCCTGAGCGCGCCGAACAGCCCGCAGTTGGACTCCCAGTAGGAGTCCCAGGCAGCGTGCCGCCGGAGCGTGGCCGCCACCTCCCCTTCGAGCTGGGCGCGCCCCAACGAGCCGCTCAGCAGGATCCGCGCGCGGTCGCCCAACGCGTCGGCTCGTGCTTCGATCTCCGCGACCAACGCGCTCTCGAACGGGGCGAGCTTCGACAGGACGCGCCCCCGCTCGAAGCGCCATCCGCGGCCGGCGCCCGGCGGGCGGACGACGTCGATCGAGATCGCCTCCGCGCTGGCGCCGAGCACGATCCACGGGCGCGGCTCGTCGAGCGAGAGCGTCGCGCAGCACGTCGCGATCCGCAGGTCGTCCGCGCCCTCGTCGGGCTCGAGCTCGAGCAGCGACGGCAAGTTGTCGCGGAAGCGCCAGACGCGCGCGCCGCTCTCGCGCTCGAGGGCACTCTGCACCGCGTCCGTCGCGTCGCGTTCGTCGCCGCACAGGGCGACGTCGACGACGTCCGCGAGAGCGCGGTGCCGGCGGATCGCGTCGAGCACCCAGCGCCCGGAACGCTCCGCATGTGGAACGGGAACGAACTCGCAGCAGACGACGAGGTCCCCGGGCCCGCTCTCGAAGTAGCCGGCCGCGACGGTGCCGCGCGTCACCGTCGCCAGGATCGCCGTGACGACGCCTTTCTCACTCACGCGAGGCGCTCCGGTCGGTGGCGAACGAGCGCGTCGAAGTTCCGGCGCTGCGCCATGCGGCACCGACTGTAGCGCAGCGCGGCTAGCCCGGACTAGAAGAGCGTCAGCTCGAGCGGCGCCGAGATGCGGCGGATGGCGCACGGCTGGCTCGGGTCGAGCACGACGAACGCGAGCACGAGGCGCGCGCCGGCGAGCTCGGGGATCGGCGGGAGGACGAGCGCGGGCGCGGTGCTGCGGCCGGCGGCGTCGAGCAGGCCGAGCGAGTGCGCGAGGAACGTGTGGGGCGAGAGCGAGAGCTCGAACACCGGCCCCGGGTCGAGCGGCAGGACGCCCGCGCACGTCGGGATGCCGACGGCGCTCGAGCTCGACGCGGCGAGCAAGTACGGATGGCCCGGATCGAGCGGCGAGGCGAGCGCGAGCGGCCGGACGGTGCCGAGCTTCGGCGCGCCGAGCGGCGCGATCGCCGCGTCCGAGCCGCCGACGAGCACCGCGGGGCCGCGCGCGTCGCCGAGCGCGTAGAGCCCCGGCAACACCGAACGGCCCGCGTCGTCGACCTGCGGCCACGTGTGCACGTACGTATCGCCGGGGAGCAACTCGACGACCGGCTCGCACGGCGGCGCCCAGACGAGCTCGCCCAAGACGTCGTACACCGCGAACGCGCACGGGTCGTAGTACACCGAGCCATCGCGGTCGTTCGAGACCACGAGGTGCACCGGCGCGTCGAGCGGCGCGAGCTCCGGGCCGTGCACGACGCTGAGTTGCGCGCGCGCGACGTCCGCGCCCAAGAGCGCGGCACAGAGGACGAGGAACCGGCGGACCATGCGCGCGGCTTCGGACTCGCGAAGCCGCGCGCTCTTCCCGCTCGGTCGCGAATTTCGTCAGCGCTGCGCCGGGCCGAACGGCATCGGCTCGAGGACGGGCGTCGCGACGACCGTCAGCGGCTTGTCCTCGACGCGGCCGTCGGCGTAGGTCACGCGGACGGTCCCGTGGCGGACGATGCGGTGCTCGTGGAGCAGCGTGGGTCCGGGGCGGTCCGCCGGACGCGCGGCGGCCGGCGGGAGCGCCGGGGCGACCGTCGCGGGCGGCGGAGCGAGCTCGCGCTCCTGCGCGGCGGCCGCCGCGAGCTGCACGGTCGCGGTCGGAGCGGCGAGCGCCGGCTCGATCGGCGCGGCCACCGCGCGCGGGGCGGCCGCGTGCAGCGGCGCGGCCGGCGCCGGGCTACCACGCTCGGCCAGCCGCGGCGCGAGGACCGCGGGCACGACGAGGACGAGGAGCGCGCCGGCCAGGGCGAAACGCCGCTCGGCGCGCGTCATCGGTTCGGGGGTCGCGCTCATCGCTAGCGGAAGGTCGTGCGCACGACGTTGGTCGACGTGCCGGTGAACTGCAGGAAGTCGTAGTCGATGCACTGCGAGAAGACCGACACGCCGGCGAGGTTCGGCGGGACCGCGACGAGGTCGCTCTGGTAGACGCCGTTGTCGTAGGGATCGCCGCCGTTGCTCTGCAGCGTGATGAACTTCGGCACGTAGAACGACGGCGACTGTGCGAAGAGCGGGTCGACGCCGAGCATGATGTTCGCGCCGAGGATCGGAAAGCCCGGCGCCGCGAGACGCGACAGGCTGGACGCGCACACGCACACGTTGCCGATGCCCTGGAGCGAGTACGCGAACAGGCCGAAGCTCAGGTTGCCCGCGGCCGCCGGCGGGTCGAGCGCGGCGAGCCCGATGCGCGGACCGGCGCCGTCGGCGCGATCGATCATCGGGTTGAGCGTCGGCTCGAAGAACTCGAGCGAGTGGAACGCCGCGTCCGTGAGCGCGTCGGGAATCGGTCCGCTCGGCAGGCCTCCGCCGGCGTTGCCGATCTGGAAACCGCCGCGGTGGCTCGTGCCGAGCCCGAGGAAGTCGACGAGGTTCTCGTCGGTGCTGCGCGAGTACGCGAACGAGTAGTCGCCGAGCCCGCACGTGCCGGGCGGCCCGTTGAACACGCTCTGCCCCGGCGGCGGGAACGCGGACACGGTGTAGTCGCGCGTGCCGTCGGCCGGGATGACGATCCCGTCGCCGTTCCCCGTGCCGATGAAGAACTGCAGGTTGTAGCCGAGCAACTGGCCGGGCGCGGGCGGACACGGCGAGCCGCCGCACCCGAACGGATCGCCGGGCAACGAGCACGGGCTCGGCAGGCCGCTGTTGCCGAAGAACAGCCGGATCGCGGCGGGATCGTTGAAGTCCGGCTCGATCGTGCCTGGGTTCACCACCGACGCCTGCCCGCGCGCGAGGATCACGTCCCAGTAGTCCGGCGGCGTGGTCCAGTCGGAGTCGGCGATGAAGAAGCTCACCCCCGTGATCTCCATCGTCCCGCTCGGATGGTCGAGCACGTCGCGCGGAAACACCTTCCAGTAGTGGTCGCCCGACGCGTCGACCGGCCCGGCCCCGTACGAGGGGCTCACGCTCGGGTCCGACAGGAAGAAGTACTGCTCCGCGCCGTTGTTGAGCGGGACGTCGTTCTGGTTGAGCGGGTTGTTGCCCTGCCCGGCCGTCGGCGCGGCCAGAGCAGCGAGCAGCGCCGCGCCCCCGGCCGCGCGGAGGCCGCCGCGGATTCTGTTGTTGTATGTCACGGGTGAGACTCCGGGTGAGCTATCGGTCGCGCGACCTGCAGTCACATCGGTTCGTTACGATTCGTCCATGCTCCAACGGATGGCTCTAGCGTTTTCGCTCACGGCCGGTTCGTTCGCGTGCGCGGCGCCGCCCGAGAGCGCGACCGACGACGTCACGGCCGGCGACGTCACGACCGACGACGTCACGACCGACGACGTCACAGCCGGGGAGGACGATGCGATGAACCCCGCGGACGAGATCCCCGTCGCGTGCACGCTGTCGGCCGACGACCTCGCCGGCCGCCGCGATTCGCTCGTCGCCGGGATCCTCGCGCGCGC
Organism: uncultured Planctomycetaceae bacterium; assembly: GCA_964528575.1. GTDB lineage: Bacteria > Planctomycetota > UBA1135 > UBA1135 > CAZGTQ01. Next base: position 7,080 of record CAZGTQ010000214.1, read on the forward strand.
CGAGCGCGTGACGGAGCTCCCCGAGGGCTTGCGCGTCGAACTGGCGAGCGAGCCCGGCCTCCTCGCCGACCTGGCGCGCTTCGTCGAGCAAGAGCGCGCCTGCTGCCGCTTCCTGCGCTTCGCTCTGACCGCGGAGCCCGACGGGGGCCCGATCGTGGTCGAGGTGACCGGCCCGCCCGGCACCGGCGCGTTCCTGCGCTCGATCCTGAGCGGCTGAGCCGCCGAGCCGCGGAATCTCGGGCTCGTTTCGGCGCTCGGCGGGATCCTGTCTCGTGGACGCCGATCCATGACCCCGCCGCCCCATTCGACCGACGCTCTCCTGGTGCACGCCGGCGCGCTGCGCCGGCTCGCGCGCGAGATCCTCGTCGACGACGAAGCGGCGGAGGACGTCGTGCAGGAGACGTGGCTCGTCGCGCTCGCGGGAGGGCCGCGGGCGAGCGAGCGGCTCGGCGGCTGGCTCCGCGCGGTCGCGCGCTCGCTCGCGCTCAAGCGCTTGCGCAGCGAGAGCCGGCGCGCGCGGCGCGAGCACGCGGCCGCGCGCGACGAGCAACTCGGCTCCACCGCCGACTCGCTCGAGCGCGCGGCCGCGTTGCGCGCGGTCGTGTGCGCCGTCACCGAGCTGCCCGAGCCGTTCCGCGAGGTCGTGCTGCTGCGCTACTTCGAGGAGCTGCCGCCGCGCGCGATCGCCGCGCGGACGCGCGTCCCCGTGACGACCGTGCACAGTCGCCTGCGGCGCGCACACGCGCGGCTGCGCGAGCGGCTCGACCGCGAGCACGGCGGCGCGCGCGAGGCGTGGTCGCTCGGACTCGCCGGCGCGCTCGGGCTCGGACGGCGCGGCGGCGCGCTCGCTCCGGCGAAGAGCGCGGCGGTCGTCACCTCGATCCTCGGAGGAACGCTCATGACGCTGAACACGAAGGTCCTCGCGGCGACGCTCGCCGTCGCGCTGCTCGGCGGCTGGCTCGCACTGCGCGAGGGGCCGCTCGCGACGCCCGCCGAGCCCGACGGGGCCGCGGCCGCCGTCGCGCCGCGGCCGGACGCGGCCCTGCGTGCGACGACCGGCGAGAGCGCGCCCGCGATCGCCGACACCGAGCCCGCCGCGCGCGAAGCGCTCGCCGCAACGCCCGAGCCCCAAGCGCCGCCGTCCGCCGCCGCCGATCTCGGCGCGCCGTACACGATGCGCGTGACGGGCGTCGTCGTCGACGGGCGCGACCTGCCGCTCGCGAACGCGACCGTCTACGCGGCTCCCGTTCTGCACTGCATGAACGAAGCGGTGAAGACCGGGCCGGACGGGAGCTTCGAGCTCGCCTGGCGCGCGCACGTGCCGCGCATGCGCGTGGCGCTCACGGTCGCCGGCCACGGCGGGTGGCATGGGCTGCGCGAAGTCGAGGTGACGAGCGGCATCCCGGCTCGCGTGCGCGTGCAAGCGTTCGCGACGAGCCTCGTGGGCAGGTTGCAGCTCCTGGTCGTCGCCGACGGACGAGTGATGTCGCACTCGCAACACGGCGCTCCGCCGTTCGAGCCGCGCCTCACGAGCCCCTACAACTTTCGGCACACGGGCGAAGCGACGATCGGGGAACGGCTCGCCACGACGACGACGCAGCTCTCGCTCCTGCACAGACTCACGCTCGTCTCGGCGGTCGGCGACTTCCAGGTGAGCCTCGACCAGCCGGCGCCGCCGAGCGACCCGGGCTCCGCCGCGCTCGAGGGCACGCTGTACGCGCTGCCCGACGTCCCCGCGGGCTCGGCGCACGTCACGGCGCTGCGCGACGGCGTGGAGGTCGGCGCAACGGCGGCCGATCCCGAGGGGCGCTTCCGCCTCGACAACCTCGCGCCCGGACCCGTGACGCTGCGCGCCGGCGGCGGCGACTTCGGCGTCGCGACGATGCAGGCGGACCTGCTCGCGGGCCAGACGCTGCGTTGGGATCTGCTGCTCGACCGCGGCGTCGAGCTGACGGGACGGCTGCTCGACGCCGAGGGGAAGCCGCTCCCGGCGTGGCTCGTCGAGATCGAGGGTGCTAGCGACGCACCGTGGGCGGACGGGACACACACGATCGCCGACGGCTCGTTCGCGATCCCGAACTGTCCGCCGGGGCCGATGCGCGTGCTGGTGCGGCGGCCGAACGACTGGAACGCGCTGCCGGTGCACGTCGTCGACGGGGTGCGCGCGGGAGCGCCGATCGAGATCACGCTCGACGCGGCGTCGCTCGCGGTCGGCTCGGTGCGCGCGCTCGTCACCGACGAGGAAGGCACGCCGCTCGGCGGAGCGCAGGTGCGGCTGTGGCACGAGGATGCGCAGCGCGGGCTGCGGCTCGCCGAGGGCGACGAGGCCGGCCAGCACGGCGCGCAGGACGTGCCGGCGGGACGCTATCGAATCGAGTACGGGCACGAGGGCCACGGGTTCCTCGACGGCGGCGAGATCGTCGTGCGGGCGGGCGAGAACGACGCGGGCGAGCTGCGCTTCCGGCCGCGCGGCACGCTCGCAATCGTCGTTGTCGATCGCGGCCTCGCCGGCGGCGATCTCGTCGTGCGCGTGCTCGAGCGGCGCGGAGACGTCGATACGCTGGTCGACGCGCTCGCTCGTCCCGACTTGTTCGTGCGCGCGTTCCTCGAGTCGGCGCTGAGCGGCGTCGTCAACGTCCACTCGACGCTCGTCGACGCCGGCCCGACGCGGCGCAGCCTGCCGCCCGGCGACTACCGCGTGCTCGTGAGCGGCGGCACGCTCGGCCTGCTCGCCGTCGACTGCCGCGTCGACTCCCACCAGCGCACGCAGGTCGTCGTGCCGCTCGCCGCGACGCGGGAGGCGACGCTCGTGTTCCCGGCGCGTACCGGCGGCCAGTTCCAGCCCGAGATCGCCGTCCGTGTCCTCGACCCGAACGCCGACGTGGAGCTCTTCTCGACGAGCTTCGCGCGCTCGGCCCAGACGGACGCGCACGTCGTCGTGCGCCTGCTGCCGGGGCCCTATCGCGTCGTCGTCTCGGACGAGACCGGCACGCTCGCGGAGCGTGACCTCGTCGTCGACGGGACCGGCGCGGACCCGCGCGTGCGGATCGAGCTGCCGTAGCCGCGCCGCGCCCCGTTACCGTGGGGGCGTGGAGCACGACGCCGAGTACGACCCGCACGACGGGGCGCCGCTCGTCGAGGTCGATCGGACCGACGACGGGCGGCGCGCCCGCGAGCACGCGCTCGTGCTCCAGGCGGTCGGGATCGCGCACGCGCGCCGGCGCGAGGGCCGCGCGCACGCGCTCTTCGTCACGCACGGCGACGCCGCGCGCGCGCGCGACCAGCTCCAGCGCTACGACGCCGAGAACGTGAACTGGCCGCCGCGCGGCGAGCAGATCGTGCTCGTCACGAACGGCTTCGGCGGAGCGGCCGTGTACGCGCTCGTCCTCGTGCTGTTCCTCGTCCTCGAGCAGCACGTCGCGTTCGGCCACGACTGGTGGACACGGGGCCTGTCGCAAGCGGGGCTGTTCCGCGGCGGCGAGTGGTGGCGGCCGATCACGTCGCTCACGCTGCACTCGGGCTGGCCGCACCTCGTGAGCAACGTCGTGTTCGGAGCGCTCTTCGGCGCGATCGTCGCGCAGCTCGTCGGCAGCGGCGTCGCCTGGCTCACGATCCTCCTGGCGGGGATCCTCGGCAACGCGACGAACGCGCTCCTGCACCCGGCGACGCACTCGTCGATCGGCGCGTCGACGGCGGTGTTCGGAGCGCTCGGCGTGCTCGTCGGCTACGAGTGGAAGCGGCGCCTGCGGCTGCAGATGGGACCGGTGAAGCGCTGGGGGCTCGTCGTGATGGGGCTCGCGCTGCTCGGCATGTTCGGCGTCACCGACGATCCGGGAACCGACGTGATGGCGCACGTCTTCGGCTTCCTCGCGGGCTGCGGCCTGGGCGTCCCGCTGGGCGTCGCGCACGAGCGCTGGCGGCTCGCCGCGCGTTCGGTGCAGGTCGTGAGCAGCGCGATGATCGTCGCCGTGCTCGCGATCGCGTGGACGGCGGCGCTGAGCGGCTGAGGGGACGTCAGTCGCCGCACCAGGCGGGCAGCCCGCTCGCGTCGGTCGGCTCCGCCAGCAGCACGGTCGCCCACGCGGCCGTCGTCCACACCTCGCCGAACGAGACGTCGGAGTTGCTGCCGATCGACAGGCTCTCGTACCACGGACGCGGCTGGAGCGAGCCGTCGGGCGCGAGCGCGAGCACCAGGTCGCGCGCCGCGCTCATCCAGAACGTCTTCGTCGTCTTGCTCCCGCCGGCCGCGGCCGCGACGCCCGCGAGGAAGACGTGCTGCATCAGGCTCGCGTGGCCGCCGAGCCAGTCGTCGACGTGCCCCTTGACGTAGCTCTCGACGCTCTTGTCGTCCTCGCCGAGGTTGCGCAGCCCGAGCCACGTCGCCGCCGTGCGCCCGACGTTGCCCTGGCCGACCTGGCCGGGGTTGGTCGAGTAGCCGACGCCGCCGCCGGCGCTCGAAGCCTCGACGTACGCGAGCGCCTTCTCGACCGCGTCCTCGTCGACCTCGACGCCCGCGCGCTTCGCGAGCCCGAGCCCCGAGAGCGCGAGCCCCGCGACGATGTTCAGCTCGACGTAGCCGAGCGCGTTGGGCCCGCCGGGCCCGTGCGCCCAGCCGCCGCTCTCTTCCTGGCTCGCGAAGAGCGCGTCGACGGCCGCCTTCAGCCCCGCGAGCACGTCCGCGTTCGGCGCATGCTCGTGCAGCTCGCCGAGGAAGATCGCCGCGTGGGCGTAGCCCCAGTTGTCCTGGTTCCAGTTCGCGCCGCCGCCGAGGCCGCCCGCCGGCTCGGTCGGATCGGCGAGCCAGGCGCGCACGAACGCGACCGCCTTCGTCAGGCTCTCCGCGTGCGGCCCCGACGCGAGGTCGCTCCCGCCCGCGATCCACGCGAGCCCCGCGACACACGTCTGCACGACCGCGCCGTTGCGCCCGCTGAGCGTCTGCGCGAACCCGCCGTCGTCCTCTTGGCGCTCGACGAGCCACGCGAGCGCGCGGTCGGCGAACAGGCGCCGCGCCTCCTTGCTCTCGGGCTTCGCCGCGACCTTGTCGAGCACCTCGACGCTCACCTCGACCTTCTCGGCGCGGCCCGAGCCGGCGCGCTCGACGCGCAGCTCGACCACGCCCTTCTTCGAGCCGCCCATCGCCTTGGCGAGCGCGTCGGCGAGCGGCTCGAACGAGCCGTCCTTCTCGAACGACTTCGAGCCGACGCCGACGACGACGTCGCCGACCTCGAGCCCCGCCGCGGCCGCGGGCCCGCCCGGGTAGAGCACCTCGATCCGCAGCCGCGCGGGCCCCTCGTCGGTCGCGGGCCGGCCGCTCGACTGCACGCTGCGCCGCCCGCCGGCGACCTCCTCGCTCGGCTCCTCGCGGTCGGCGTCCCACGCCTTCGCACCGAGCACGCCGAGATTGAACAGGTCGCGCCCGCGCGCCGTGGGGCCGGTGCCCTCGACGCCGAAGGGCCACGCCTGGCCCAGCGTCGGGGCCGCGAACGCGAGCATGGCGACGAAGCGCAAGACGAGAGCACGGCTCATGGAGCCGCGCATCCTACCCGAGGAGCGCGGCGCCGAGTCCGTGGCCGAGCAGGCCCCGCGCGAGGCGCGTTCTTGGTTCAGCCGGACGCGGGAGCTACGCTCGGCCGCGCTCGATCGTTGCCCAGGAACGAGCCGATCAGGACGTTGTGACAAGCGAGTACTCGGTCCGTAGGGCGGTCGGCGCAGCCGTGCTCGTGGCCGTCGTCGTCGCTGGCGCGCTCGGCTCGTGGCACCGGCGCGGCGCTGCACCGAGAGAGGGCCATACGCCCGCCTTCGCGGCCGACGCGGCGGCCCCGAGCGAAGCCGCTTCGGCTGCAGACCTGATCGACGCTGGACGCGAGAGCGAGCGAGTCAGCCTCGCGCCGGCGCGAGCGGACGTCGCCCTCGCGCCGCAGCGCACCCCTGTCGTCACCTCCGATCGCTTTCAGCAGCGCACGCGTGTGTTCGAGCTTCCCGAGCTCCTCTTGGAAGCGGCCGAATATGCACAGTGCCCTCAGCTCGCTCCCGGGGCGCGCGATCTGAGCGACGAAGAGCGGAACGAGTTGTCGGACCTCGTCAGCAGAGCGAACGCGCAGCTCGAGGCAGCGCCCAGAAGGTCGTTCGGCTGGGCGCCGGTGCACCCGTGGGCTCCAAGGAGGCCGCGCTCTTGTCCGATCACTTCGCGGGAGAGGACTGCTTCTCCGAGCGCGAGGGCGGGGGCTCGGGGAACGCGCGAGACGCGCCTCTTGCCCCGCGCCGCTCGATCCCTATTCTCATGCGCCCTGGCGCCGCCCGCGGGCGGAGGATCCGATGGCCCAACCTCCCAAGCAGAGCCGCTACATCGTCAACGACATCGGCTGCGGCTACGCCGTCCACGACACCCAGGTCATCTACCAGCGCCTCGAGGGCGAGGAGCGCGGCGAGATCCCGCCGTCGACGAACGCCTTCA
>CAZGTQ010000215.1:0-3721 GCA_964528575.1 uncultured Planctomycetaceae bacterium
CGGCGGACGTTCACGATGTCCTTCGAGAAGTCGACCGAGACCTCGTCGCAGTCCTCCAGGGTCGACTGGAAGTCGTCGAACAGCTCGACGAGCATCTCCTGGTCCGACGTCGACGTGATGATCTGCCGCAGGAGCTCGAACGCTTCGCTCAGCTCCTGGTGCGCGACGACCTGGTCGTCGTGCGCGTCGTGGACGGCCTCCATCAGATCTGCGCGCCGGTCGACGGAGCCGAAGCTGAAGGAGAAGAAGGATCCCGTCGACTGGCAGGAGGCCAGCGCGAGGGACGCCAGGGCGAGCGTCGTGGCGAGTCTCTTCATGATCCGGTCGCGATGCCGCGCGAGAGGTCGCGGGGAGGGGTGCCTCCCCGCTATCGGCCGCGCTCGTGTCGCGCCTGAACCCGATCCGTTGGCGCGCCGCGGGCCCGCCCGGTACGGTCCGGCCCGATGGACCTGTCCCCCGAGGCCCTCGCGCGGGCCGTCGCGGCCGCGGCGCAGCAGCGCCCCTCGCTCCCGCCGGCCGCCCCCCCGCCGCGCGAGGCGGCGGTCGCGATCTGCCTCGCCCCGGGCGAGCGGGCGGCGCGGGTGCTGCTCATGCGCCGCGCCGTCGCGCCCGCCGACCCGTGGTCGGGCCAGGTGAGCCTGCCCGGCGGGCGCCGCGAGCTCGGCGACGAGGACCTGATCGCGACGGCGGTGCGCGAGACGCGCGAGGAGGTCGGCGTCGATCCGACCGAGCGCGGCCGGCTCGTCGGGCCGCTCGAGACGGTCGACGCGGTCGCGCGCGGCCGGCGCATGGGGATCGCGATCACGCCCTTCGTGTTCGCGCTCGAGCACGCCCCCCCGACCGTGCTCGGGCCCGAGGCGGTCGCGTCGTTCTGGCTCCCGCTCGACGCCGCCGCCTCGGGCGCGCTCGACGACCGGCACGTCTACGAGGGGCCGGGCGGGCGGCTGCTGCTCCCCTGCTGGCGCTACGAGGAGCACGTCGTTTGGGGGCTGACCCACCGCATCCTCGGAGCCCTGCTCGGCGCGGCGCGCTGAGGGCGGCGCGCTATGCTCGGGTCATGAGCGACCGGACCAACTCGATCGTCGCGCTCGCCCTCTGTGCGGCTCTTCCGCTCGCGCGCCCCGGCGCGCAGGAGGACGTGCGCGTCCCGCGGGCGGCGGCGAAGGCGGTGCGCGAGTACCTCGCGGCCACCGACGAGAAGGACGAGAAGAAGGCGCTGAAGAAGGCGCTGAAGGAGCTCGACGACGACGTCGCGGTCGCGGCGGCGGCGCTGCGCGAGCTGGAGCCGCTCACCGACGCGAAGAAAGGCACGAAGCACGGGCTGACGTTCGAGAGCGGCGAGCACGAGTGGACGTACTCGATCCACCTGCCGAACGGCTACGACGGGAAGGAGCGGTTCGCGGTGCTCGTTCTGCCCGACCACGGCGCCGTCGGGCCGGAGGCGGGCATCGGGTTCTGGGAGGGCAAGGACGGCGCGCAGGAGCTGATCCTGTTCCGGCCGGAGATCGTGAAGCACCGGGACGACGAGGAGCGTTTCCCGCGGCGGCAGTCCTTCGACCTCGACCAGGACGTCGCGGCCGTGATGCGCGACGCGCTCCGCCACCTGCGCCTGAGCTACCGGATCGACCACGACCGGCTGTTCATGACGGGGCTCTCGCAGGCGGGCTACTACACGCGGTACTTCGCCGCGACGATGCCCGACCAGTTCGCCGGCATCGTGCCCGAGGCCGCGGGCGGGGTCGCGTTGCGCGGAGCCGTGCTGCCGCTCGCGCGCAACCTCGCCGGCATGCCGGTTAAGATCCTGCACGCGAAGGGCGACACGATCACGCCGTGGGACGACTCGGAGGCGATGCGCGCCGCGATCGAGTCGTTCGGCGGCGACGTCGAGCTCGTCACCTACACCGACGAGGACTACCTCGGCGAGCCGTTCGAGAAGCGTCACCCGGGGCCGCCCCACCTGCGTCTGCGGCACGTGCTCGACTTCGCGAAGCAGCACCGGCGCGCGATCCCTGCGAGCTTCACGCGCGTGCTGCGCTACCGGCACCAGGGACGCGAGGGCCGCTTCCGCGTCGAGGCGCCGTCGAGCTGGCAATCGCCCGAGACGGTGACGTGCGCGGCCGAGGACGGCGCGCTGTCCGCCGACGCGAAGGTCGTCTACCTCGCGACGCCCGAGGAAGTGCTCTCCGAAGCCAGGCTCACGGTGAAGGGCAGGCCGGCGCGCGTGAAGGCGGACGTCGAGGCGATGCTCGTCGACTTCAAGAGCCACGGCGATCCGGCGCGGCTGTGCGCGGCCGAGGTCGACGTGCGCGGCTGAGTCAGCGCTGCAGGCTCAGGCCCTGCGACGAGTGCGGATGACGCACGTTCATGGGTCGGTCCGACAACGAAGCGGCCCGGCTCCTGGACGAGAGGAGCCGGGCCGCGAAGCAGAAGGAGCGGGGGCGGCTAGCCCGGACTATTCATGAGGCTTTGCCGAGATCGTCGTAGATGCCGCCAGGTCGGGCCCACCACGATCGTGACGGTGCGACCGACGGGCGCGGAGGCGACCCTGATCGGGTCGTCGAGCACCCGGCGGGAGCAAAGTCCCGAGCTGGCGAGCAGATACGGCGATCTCGGTGAAGCCTCGAGAATAGTCCGGGCTAGAGCTGCATCGCCAACGCCTTCGAGTTGATGCGACCGTCGGCCGCGTCGAGCGCGAGGAACTGCGTGAACAGCGGCGATCCGGCGAGCCCCGCGGGGATCGGGATCGCGGCGACGACGTCGTTGCCCTGGAAGTCGGGCGGGAAAACGCGCACGGCGGTCACGAACTGGTTCAGGTCGAGGTTCGAGATGAAGCCGCTCCACGGAGCCGGAGCCTGGCTCCCGGTCGTGATCCAGAAGCCGGCGACGAGCGGGTTGGAGACGTTGCCCCCGGCGAGGTAGAGCGTCTGGCCCGCGGTCGGCTGGGACAGCGCCTTGACGAAGAGCGGACCGGCCGAACCGGGGAGCTCGCTGCCGAAGATCGTGCCCGTGGTGCCGGTCGCGGTGTAGGCCTCCGGCGCGGACGCTCCGACGTTGCCGTACTCGTCCTCGGAGATGACGCGGTAGGAGACGCTGCCGACGAGGAGGCGCGGGAGCTCGCCGCGGAAGATCTGGCCGCCCGACGACTTCATCGGGAAGTTGCCCGGCAGCGTGAGGCCGTCGACGCTGATCACCATCCGCGTCGGGTTGTACCAGGTGATGTAGTACGGCGCGTTGTCGTACACCTGGGCGCGGACCGGAACGGTGCCCACCTGCGCGACCTGGTTGCCGGGGTCCTCGATGCGCGGGATGTACGGCGGCGACGTGTCGGGCGTCTGCGTCGTGTTGATCAGCAGCTCGTTGTCCGAGCCACTGTCGTCCGCCGTCATGACGTCGTAATCGCCGTCCTTGTCGACGTCGCAGCAGTCCGCGTCGAGCGTCGCCGAGTTGGTGCCGGACACCGTGCCCATGTAGGTGAAGCTGAAGTTGCCGCTGCTGGAATTGTTGTTCCTGTACAGCTTGTCACTGCCCGAGAAGTTCGCGACGTAGATGTCGAGATCGCCGTCGTTGTCGTAGTCGAACGCGTCCATCTCGTTGTCGTCGGCGCCCGAGTTCGACAGGTTCGACTTGTTCGTGAACGTGCCGGCGCCGTTGTTGCGCATCGTCACGTCGTCGAAGCCGTTCCAGTTCAGGCCCATGATGTCGAGGTCGCCGTCGCCGTCGA
>CAZGTQ010000216.1:0-12478 GCA_964528575.1 uncultured Planctomycetaceae bacterium
GTGCACCTGGTGTCACGGCGCGAACGACGATGCGCGCGAGGCGGATCTGCGGCTCGACACGCGCGAGGGCCTCTTCGGCGACCTCGGTGGCTACGCCGCCGTCGTTCCCAAGAACGCGAGCGAGAGCGAGGTCTGGCTGCGCGTCACGAACGCCGACGACCCGATGCCTCCCGCGGGCGTGCCGCCGCTCGCCGAGGAGGAGCTCGACGTCGTGCGCCGTTGGATCGACGCCGGCGCGCCGTTCGCAGAGAGCGCCGCCTTCGCGCCCTTCGATCGGCCGGCTCCGCCGGAGCTGGACCCCGCGCTCGGCGCGCGCAACGAGCTCGATCGCTTCCTCATGGCCGCGCACACGGTCGCGGGCCTGCGCCTCGCGCCCGAGGCCGATCCCGCGACGCTCGTGCGCCGGCTCTTCGTCGAGACGACCGGCGCGCCGCCCGCGCCCGAGCTCGTCGACGCGTACCTCGCCGAGCCGAGCGAAGCGGCGTGGGAGCGGCTCGTCGAAGCCGCGCTCGCGAGCCCGGGAGCGGCCGAGCGCGTCGCCGCTGCGTGGCTCGAGCTCGCCGGGCCGCGTCAGCCGGGCGACGAGGCCTACCGCGCGTTCGTGCGGCGCGCGATGGACGAGCGCACGCCCGCCGACCGCTTCCTGCGCACGCAGCTCGCCGGCGACCTGATCGCGCCCGCCGACCCGTCGGCGCTCGCCGCGACCGGGTTCCTCGCGCTCGGGCCGATGCCGTCGCCGAGCGCGAGCGCGAGCGACCGCGCCGAGGCGACCGCGGCGCAGATCGAGCGGCTCGGCGCGACGCTTCTCGGCGTGCGCCTCGCGTGCGCGCGCTGCCACGACGACCCGCGCGATCCGATCCGCCAGCGCGACTGGACCGCCCTCGCGGCGACGCTCTCGACCGCGCGGCGGGTCGAACGCGAGCTCGGCGGCGGCGGCGACGGCGGTCCGGCGCTCGCGCTCGGCGTCGCCGACGCGAAGGGCGTCGAGGCGGCGGCGCACGTGCTGCGTGGCGGCGACCCGACGGCGCCGGGCGAGCGCGTCGGCCCCGGCTTCCCCGCCGCGCTCTCGCGCTACGGCGACGACTGGCCGCGCTGGCTCGGCTTCGAGGACGACCCGCGGCCGCCGCGCGCCGGGCTCGCGCGCTGGCTGACCGACGCGGAGGGCGGAGCAGGCCTCTTCGCCGCGCGCGCGCTCGCGAACCGCGTCTGGGCGCTGCACTTCGGCGCCCCTCTCGCGCACCCGACCGACGTCGCCGCCGAACCGCCGTCCCACCCCGAGCAGCTCGACTGGCTCGCGCACGAGCACGTCGCGTCCGGTTGGCGCATCGACCACCTGCGGCGCCTGATCCTCGAGAGCCGCGTCTGGCGCAGCGCGTCCGGCGCGACCGACGAGGCCGCGCGCGTCGATCCCGCCAACCGCCTCCTCGCGCGCCGCGCCGTGCGAACGCTCGATCCGAGCGAGACGCGCGCCGCGCTGCTCGCCGCCGCGGGCCGCGAGGCGGAGCCGGTGGCGCAGGATCCGGCGGACGAGGAGCCCGACGAGGCCGCGCTCGCGGCTCTGGCCCGCGCGCTCGCCGCGCCGCTCGCCGAGCGCGCGATCGACGCGGCCGGATACGACCCCGCGGAGCGCGTGAGGGCGCTCTGGCGGCTCGCGCACGGCCGACCGCCGACCGCGGCCCAGTGGAAGGAGCACACGCTCGCGCTCGTCGACCGTACGAGCGAGCTCGCGGCCGCCGACGCGGCCACCCCCCGTTCCGCGCACGCGCGCAGCGCCCTGGTCGAGCTCGCCGAGCGCACCCTGGCGAGCGACGAGCTCCGACGCATCGAATGAGAACTGGCTTGGTTGCGTGTTGGTCGCTGTTCGACCGGGCCGCCGAAAGCTGTTTTCGGAGGTTCCGGGAGCGGTTTGCGCGGATGCGGAGGGGCGTGCGTACGCGTTTGGGGGCCCCAGAGGCCGAATCCGCGCTCCGTTGGCGCCGCGGCGGACCCCGACCAACACGGAACCCAGCCAGTCCTGTCGGCATGCCGAGTCTTCATCGAACGTCTCTCGCTCGCGGCGCCGTGGCTGCGCTCGCGCTCTTCGCGGCCGGCGCGTGCCGCATCGCGGACCCGGCCGACCCGGACGAGATCCTGCCGCCGGCGCCGCCGCCCCCGCTCGTCCCGCCGCCCGAGGGCGAGCTCGACGACGTGCCGCTCGAGCCGGAGCGCGGGATCGCGCTCGTGCCGCTCGCGTACCTCGACGCGCGCGACGCGGTCGCGATCCTCGAGCAGCGCCTCGCGCCGCTCCTCGATCCGAGCGGACGCGCGCCCGACGGCGTGCGGCTGCGCGCGGACGTGCGGCCCGAGGAACGCGTCAACCGCGTCGTGATCTCGGCGCCCGAGGCGGAGCTCGATCGGCTGAGCGAGATCGTCGTCGAGCTCGACGCCGAGTTCGCGCCGCGCGAGGAGGGGCAGTGGTGAGCGGGCGCGCGCTCGGTATCGCGGCCGCCGTCGCCGCGCTGCTCCTGGGCCTCGGCGCGACGTGGTGGCTCGCGCGCCGAGCGGACGAGCGCGCGACCGGCGCCGCCGCGCCGCGGCGCGACGCGGGCGCGCCCGAGTCGCGCGACGACGCGACGCTCGCGGCGCCGGGTGACGGAGCGCGGCGCCAGGTCCCCGCGGCCCAGGAACCGGAGCCGCCCGAGGTGCCGGCCGTGGACGCCGACGCGATCGACGTCGCGACCGTGCCCGCGCGCGCGGACGGGCCAGGACCGGTGCGCGCCCGCGGGCGCGTCGTGCACGCCGACGGGTTCTCGACCGCGGGCGTCGGCGTGGGCGTGACGACGACCTGGAGCGCGCCGGGCGTCGCGGCCGACGTGCCCGTGCTCGGCCGCACCGAGCCCGACGGCACGTTCGACGTCGAGGTGCCCGATCCGACGGGCGGCGACCTGCTCGTCGTGGCGCACCCCGGGCTCGCGACCGCGCTGGGCAGCGTGCTCGACGAGAGCGGCGAGCGCGACCATCTCGTCGTCGCGTGCGACGCGATCGATCTCGGCGGGCGTGTCGTCGACGAGGTGGGCGCACCGGTCGCGGGCGCGCACGTCGAGCTCGACGTGCCGCGCGGCGCGTTCGCTTCGCTCGGGCTCGTGCTCGACGCGACGACCGAGCGCGTCCGCGCCGCCGAGACCGGCGCGGACGGGCGGTTCGAGCTCGCCGGCGTCCCCGCGCTCGACGGCGCCCGGCTGCTCGCGACGCGCGAGGCCTACGAGCCCGCCGAGCTCGACGCGCCGCGCACGTCGCGCGCGGACCTCGAGCTCGTGCTCGCGCCGGCCGAGGCCGACGACCGCGAGCGCTGGCTCGAGGGCACGGTCGTGCACGCAGACGGTGAGCCCGCGCCCGGCGCGTGGGTGTTCTTCGGCTACGGCGAGACGCGCGCCGACGAGCGCGGCGCGTTCCGGCTCGCGCTCGGCTACATCCCCGACGACGCGCGGCTCGTCGCGGCGGTGCGCAACTACCGGCCCGCGATCGTCGAGCGTTTCGACGCGGTCGTGAAGGAAGCCAACGGCCGGCCCGCGCCCGTGCGGCTCGTGCTCGGCGGACCGACGCTCGAGATCCACGGGCGCGTGCTCGACGCGGCCGGAGAGCCCGTTCCCGGCTGGCAGGTCGCGATCGACGAGGGCACGCCGGTGAGCGTGGGGAGAGTCCCGGCCGTGACGGCCGAGCGGATGGCGCGCGACAGTTGGGACGACGTCGTCACCGACGCAGAAGGGCGCTTCACGCTCGAGGGGCTGCTCGAGCGCGACTACCGCGTCAAGGCGTGGAACGGGCGCTCGCTCCTCGTCGTGCGCTCGGAGTCCGTGCCGGCGGGGACGGACGACCTCGAGCTGCGCGTGCCGGCCGGCGCGCTCCACCCGCGCGTGGCCGGGCGCGTCGTGTCGCGGGACCGATTGCCGATCGCGGGCGTGACGGTACACGCGTCGCTCGTCACCGAGCGCATGGAGGGCGGCATGACGTGGATCACGGGCGCGAGCACGACGACCGACGCCGACGGCCGGTTCGAGCTCGCGGACGTCCCGCGCGAGGAGGTCGACCTCTTGCTCTCCGGCGACGCGATCCTGTCGCGGCGATTCGCGCTCGACGAGGGCGCGCCGCTCGAGGAGCTCCTGATCGAGGTCGAGCGGCGCTGCCACTTCCGCCTCGAGCTCGGCGCGGACGCGGAAGGCGCGCCCGACGCCGTGCAGGTGCTGGACGCCGACGGCGCGAGGCTCGACATCACGAGCTTCAGCGGCCGCGGGTCGTGGTCGTCTTCCAGGCTCGAGCTCGCCGCCGCGGGCGGGCTCGTGCACGCGGTCAGCGAGAGCGCCCGCACGCTCGTGCTGTGGCGCGGGGGCGAGGAAATCGGGCGCCGCGAGCTCCACCTGACGCCCGGGACCGTGACGGTGATCGAGCCGTGAACGAGCGGTGATCGGGGGCTGGCGCGCCGGGCGCATAAAGGAAAGCCCATTTCGGGTCGAGCCGCGCGCTCCGCGGTGCCGATCCACCTCTCCATGCCCCCCCCGCGCAGCTCGATCCGCCGCCGCACGACCGTCGGACTGCGCCTGCGGGTGTGCCTGATCAGCGTCTTCGCCGCGACGGCGGTCATGGGCGCCCTGGTGGTGGCGGTGATCACGGGCTGGATCTTCGAGTCCGCCGCGGGACGGATGCCGCAGGGCGGAGAGCTGGTGCGCGAGGTGCCTCAGCTCGTCCAGCGACAACTGTGGATCACGCTGGCCGTCCTCGTGCCGGCCTTCGTCGCGGTCGGCGCCGCGGTCACCGCGCGCATCGCCGGGCCTATCGAGCGGCTGGCGCAGCACCTCGACGCGATCGCGAGCGGCGCGCGGCCCGAATCGTGCCAGTTCGCCGAGGACGACGAGCTGTTCGAGCTCGGCGTGCTCCTCGACCGCGCGGTCGAGCGGATCGCGAACGAGGCCGAGCCGGAGCCCCAGACCGTGCGGATGGACGACGACGACGTACCCTCGATCGTCCGTTCGCGGCGCGAGACCGAGCCGGCTCAGCCCGCCTGACGCGGTAGCGAACGCTACGGAGGCGGCTTCTGCTTGCCCCGCCGCGGCCGCCGCCGGCGCTTCTTCTTCGCGCCCGCCTTCGGCTGCGTCGCCGCCTTGCCGCGCACGCCGCCGCGCCGCCGCTCGCCCTTCTTGCGCTGCTTCTTGCCGTGGCCGCGGCGCGGGCGCTCGCGCATCCGCGGCGGCGCCGAGACGCAGCGGTCGCACGTCCCGCACTGCGGCGGGTCTTGCTCGCCGAAGTGCCGGCGCAAGAAGACGCTGCGGCACTCGTTCGTGCGCGCGTACGCGTCGATCTCCTCGAGCCGCTCCTCGTCCTCGCGGCGCTTCGTCTCGAGCCGCTTGGAGAGGTCGGTCGCGCGCCCGCGCAGCTCGAGCGCGGGGACGACGACGTGGAAGCTTCGCTTCGCGTCGCGCTCGAGCACGCCTGCCTCCTCGAGCTCGGCGCACGTCGACGCCGCGACCGTGCGGCTCACGCCCGCCGAGAGCGCGAGGTCCGCGATCGACACCGCGCGCCCCTCGCCGGCCCACGCCTCGAGCGCGCGCGCGACGCGCTTGAGCTGATCGAGGCTCACGCGCCCCTGCTTCTGCAGGTGTCGCTGGATGTCGAGGTCGTCGGGATCGTAGAGCAGGATGCAGCGCGACTGCTTGCCGTCGCGGCCCGCGCGCCCCGCCTCCTGCACGTACTGCTCGAGCGATCCCGGCGTCTGGTAGTGCAGCACGAAGCGGATGTCCGGCTTGTCGATGCCCATGCCGAACGCGGACGTCGCCGCCATGACGAGCGTCTTCTTCGGCTGCATGAACGCGCGCTGCGCCAGCTCGCGCTCGCTCTTGGTCATCTTGCCGTGGTAGCGCGCCGACGGGATGCGCGCGCGCGCGATCGCGCGGTACACCGCCTCGGCCTCGAGCGTCGTCGAGCAGTACACGATGCCCGGCCGCGGCAGCTTGCGCAGGAGCCGGCCCGCGCGCTCTTGCTTGGTGCCCGACGAGAGCACTTCGGCCTCGAGGCGCAGGTTCGGCCGGTGCGGCGGCGCGGTGACGACGAACGGGTCGCGCAGGTGCAGCCGCGCGACGATGTCCTTTTGCACGCGCGGGGTCGCGGTCGCGGTGAGCGCGAGCACGAGCGCGTCGCCCAGCGACTCGCGCTCGGCGCCGATGCGCAGGTACGCGGGCCGGAAGTCGTGGCCCCATTCCGAGATGCAGTGCGCCTCGTCGACGCACAACAACCACGGCTTCGCGGCGATGAAGTCGTCGCGCGTCTTCTGCGACTGCAGCGTCTCCGGCGTCGTCAGCACGATGAGCCGGCCGCCGCGCGCGAGCCGCGCGAGCGCCTCGCGCCGCTCCGCGACCAAGAGCGAGCTGTCGATGCGCACGACGGGACAGCCGCGCCGCGCGAGCGACTGCTCCTGGTCCGCCATCAGCGCGATGAGCGGCGAGACGACGACCGTCGGCCGCTCGGCGAGCATCGCGGGGATCTGGTAGATCAGCGACTTGCCGTAGCCGGTGGGGAGCACGGCGAGCGTGTCGCGGCCGGCGAGCACGGCGTCGATCGCCTCGACCTGCTCGGGGTGCAGCGCGCGCACGCCGAAGCGTGAGCGCGCGATCGCGGCCGGCGCGCTCGCGTCGGGCTGCGCCGGCGCGCCCTGCTCGCGGCGCTCGCGCCGATCGCCCGACCGACCGCGGCGCCGCCTGCGCGGCTTGCGGCGCTCGTCGCCGCCGCGCTGCTGCACGACGCCGGCCGGCTGCTTCCCCTCAGCACCGTCGACGGCGTCGGGCCGCCGTGTCCGCGCCCCGTCCTCGCGCTGCGTGTCCGCGGGTCCGCGCTCGCCCTGCGGCCGCCGGCGACGGCGCCTCCCGCGCGAGCGGCGGCGCGGCCCGCGCTCGGCCCCGTCCCTCGCCTCGTCCGCGCTCATCGCTCGACGCCGGGCTCCGTCGCGGATCGGCTGTCGAGCTCGCGCTCGAACAGCGCGCGCAGCTCGACCTGCACGCCGAGCTCGTCGACGCTGCGCACCGCGCCCGCGAGCGGCTCGGCGTCCAGCTCGGCGAGCAGCGCCTCCAACTCGTCGCGCGAGAGCTCGGCGCCGTACGCCGCCTCGGACTCGACGCGGCGCTCGAGGCGGCGCACGTGCGACTCGAGCTCGGGGATGCGCCGGCGGATCTCCCCCTCGCGCTCGTCCGTCGCCGCGATCAGCGCATCGAGCTCGCGCAGCTCGACGAGGTCGCGCAGCGCGTCAGGATCGGCCGCGAGCGCGTCGAAGTCGGCGTGGCCAGCCTGCGCGATGCGCGCGCTCAACGTCGAGCGCTCGCGCGCGAGCTCGCCCCGGTGCGCGGCGACGGCGGCCCAGGCGTCGCGCAGCTCGTCGAGCCGCGTCTCGATGCGCTCGACGAACGCGTCGCTCTGGGACGGGGCGAGCTGCGCGGCCGCCTCGCGCACCGGTCCCAGCCCGATCAGCACCGCGAGGAAGAGCGAGAGCGCGGCGCGCAGGATGCCCGCTCCGCCGGGGCGGCCGATCGCGTCGAAGACCGGCAGCAGCAGCACGAGCGCGATCGCGATGCGCGTGCCGAGCCACCACGAGTCGAGCAGGTTGGACAGCGCGAGCATCCACATCAGGAACGCGACGAGTCCGAATCCGCAGCCGAGCGAGCGCGCCCTCTTGCCGTCGCGCGCCGACCCGCGCGCGAGGAGGCAGCGCACCGCGTACACGAACAGGAGCAGGGCGACCGCGACTTGCGCCCAGAGCAGCGCCGTCATTCGTCCTCCACGAGGAACCCGAGCGCGTCGACCTCCCGCTCCGTCGCGTCGACGCCCGCGGCGCGCACCGCGAGCAGCTCTTCCACCGTGCGCACCGGCGTGTCGCCGACGTCGCGCACCTCGGCGTTCGCGCCCAGCGTCGACGCGACCCGCTCGAGCAGCTCCCGCGTGCTCGCCGCCTGCTCGTCGATGCGCGCGAGCGCGATCTTCGCGTCGATCGCCGCGAGCGCCGCGCGGGTCGCCTCGATCTGCGCGATCAGGTCGAGCTCGCTCGCGGCCGCCTGTTCGAGCACGGCCTCGAGGTCGCCGATCGCCTCGTCCGACGTCGCGCGCGTGCGCAGCACGACCTCGACCTGCCGGACGAGCTCGTCGCGCTCGTAGTCGGCGCCGGCGACCCGCGCCGGCCACGCGTCCGCGGCCTCGGCGGCGCGGAACGCGGCGCGCAGCTCCTCGGCCAGCGCGTCCGCCGATGCGCGCAGCTCGCGCGTGCGTGCGAGCTCTTCCCGGGCCCGCGCGGCCGCGCTCGCGAGCTCGACCCGGCTCTCGGCGAACGCCTGGGCGTCCTTCCCGAGCTCCTGCCTGGCGTGCTCGAGGAAGCCGACGGGATCGTCGCGCCGCGCCTCCTCGGTCCAGCCGCCGTACTTCTCGTACGCGCCGGCGACGTGCGGGCGCAGCCCGGGCAGCCAGCGCCAGGCGAGCCAGCCGAGGAGGGCGAGCACGAAGACGAAGACGGCGATCGACAGGATGCGCATGCAGCCGAGATCGTACACCCCGCGGACCGGCCCACGCCGCGCCCCATGGGCGTGATTAGAATGGCCGCGTCCATGGCCCGACGTTTCCTGCTCGCGCCCGCGACCGCGCCGCTCGCGGCCGCCCTGCTGCTCGCCGCGGCCGGCAGCGCCGCCCGCGCGACGGATCCGGCCGAGGACGGCGCGCCGCCGGTCGACTTCCAGCGTCAGATCCGCCCGCTCCTCGCCGACCGCTGCTTCACGTGCCACGGCCCCGACGACGCGACGCGCGAGGCGGACCTGCGGCTCGACGTGCGCGAGGCCGCGTTCGCCGACCGCGGCGGCTACGCGGCCGTCGTCCCGGGCGCGAGCGACGACAGCGAGCTCCTGCGCCGCGTCTCCGACCCCGACGACCCGATGCCGCCGCGCGGCGCCGGCGAACCGTTGACCGCCGACGAGGTCGCGCTCGTCGAGCGCTGGATCGACGAGGGCGCACCGTGGAGCGAGCACTGGGCGTTCGTCGCGCCCGTCCGACCCGAGCCGCCGGCGGTCGAGCGCGCGGACTGGCCCGCGGGCGACGTCGACCGGTTCGTGCTCGCGCGGCTCGAGGCCGCCGGGCTCGCGCCGTCGCCCGAGGCCGCGCGCGAGACGCTCGCGCGGCGCGTCACGCTCGACCTCACGGGCCTGCCGCCGGCGCTCGACGAGCTCGACGCGTTCCTCGCGGACGACGCGCCGGGCGCGTACGAGCGGCTCGTCGACCGCCTGCTCGCTTCGCCGCGCTTCGGCGAGGCGCTGGCGCGCGAGTGGCTCGATGCGGCGCGCTACGGCGACACGCACGGCTTCCACTTCGACAACGAGCGCTCGCTGTGGCCGTGGCGCGACTGGGTGATCGACGCGTTCAACGACAACAAGCCGTTCGACGCGTTCACCGTCGAGCAACTCGCGGGCGATCTGCTCGCGGGCCCGACGACCGACCAGCTCGTCGCGACCGGCTTCAACCGCTGCAACCCGACGACGGGCGAGGGCGGCCTGATCGAGGACGAGTACCTCGTGCGCTACGCCGTCGACCGCGTCGACACGACCGCGACGGTGTGGATGGGGCTCACGATGGGCTGCGCCCAGTGCCACGACCACAAGTACGACCCGATCTCGCAGCGCGAGTTCTATTCCTTCTTCGCGTTCTTCAACTCGGTCGACGAGAGCGCGAACGACGGGAACGCGCTCGTGCCGCCGCCGTCGGTGGCGGTCCCCTCGCCGGAGCAGGCGGCGCGCAAGGCGGAGCTCGAGCTCGCGATCGCGGCGCTCGAGCACGAGCTCGACGGGCCGCTGCCGGCGGTCGATGCGGCGCAGGCGCAGTGGGAGCGCGACGCGGCCGCGCGCGAGCGCTGGCTGCCGCTCGATCCGCTGCTGCTCGAGTCGTCCGGCGGCTCGGCGCTGCGTCTCTTGGACGACGGGTCGGTGCTCGCGACGGGGCCGAACCCCGAGCGCGACACGTTCACCGTCGTCGCGCGGGTCGCGGACGCCCGGTCGCTGCGCGCGCTGCGGCTCGAGCTCTTGCCGGACGCGAGCTTCGAGGAGGGCGGCGTCGGCCGCGCGGAGAACGGCAACGTCGTGCTCGCGCGCATCGATTGCGAGGTCGCGCCGGCCGCGCAGCCGGGCGCGCTGGCGCCGCTCGCGTGGAGCGCGGCGTACGCGGACTACGAGCAGATGGACTTTCCCGCGCGCGCGGCGATCGACGCCGATCCGGAGACCGGCTGGGCGATCGACGGCCGGTCCGACGCGCGCGTCGCGCTCTTCGTCGCCGCGGCGGCGCCCGCGTTCGACGGTCCCGCCGTCGTGCGCGTGCGGCTGCAGCACGAGTCGCGTTTCGCGCGGCACGTGATCGGCCGCTTCCGGCTCTCGGTGGCGGCGGACGAGACGCTCGCGCCGGCGACGCTCGGCCCGTGGCGCACGCTGGGGCCGTTCGAGCACGAGAGCGCGAGCGCGGCGCTCGCCGCGCAGCACGACGTCGACGTCGCGTCGTCCGCGTGGACGGAGCGCGCGGACTTCGGCGACGGCGTCGCGAACCTGCTCGCGGGCGAGCGCTGCGCGACGTACGTGCACCGCACGATCGAGTCGCCCGAGGCGCGCGCGCTCGAGGTCGCGCTCGGCAGCGACGACGGTCTCGCGGTGCTCCTGAACGGCGAGCTGCTGCTCGAGCGCGACGTGCTGCGGCCGCTCGCGCCCGACCAGGAGCGCGTGCGGCTACCGCTGCGCGCGGGGACGAACGAGCTCGTGCTGAAGGTCGCGAACGAAGCAGGCGGCTACGGCTTCCGCTTCCGCGTCGTCGCCGAGGAGCTCGGCGGGCTGCCGCTGGGCGTCGCGCGCGTGCTCGCGCTCGCGCCGGACGCGCGGACGGACGCCGAGCGGGTGCGCCTGCGCGACCACTACCGCGCGAACCACGCGCCGGCGTGGCGCGAACGGCGCGCGGAGCTCGACGCGGAGCGCGCTGCGCTCGCCGCGCTCGACGCGCAGGTGCCGCGGACGATGGTGATGCGCGAGCGGGCGGAGCCGCGGCCGGCGCGCGTGCTCGCGCGCGGGAGCTACGCCACGCCGGGCGATCCGGTCGAGCCGGGCGTGCCGAGCGTGCTGCCGCCGCTCGAGAGCTCGGACGGGGCGCGCGCGACGCGGCTCGAGCTCGCGCGCTGGCTCGTGCGGCCCGACCATCCGCTGACGGCGCGCGTCGCCGTCAACCGCGCGTGGCTGCGCTACTTCGGCCGCGGCCTCGTCGCGAGCGCGGAGGACTTCGGCACGCGCGGCGCGCACCCGACGCACCCCGAGCTGCTCGACTGGCTCGCGACCGAGTTCGTGCGCAGCGGCTGGGACGTGAAGGCGCTGCACCGGCTGATCGTCACGTCGGCGACGTATCGCCAGTCGTCGCGCGCGCGCCCCGACGCGGCGGCGCTCGATCCGGCGAACGCGCTGCTCGCGCGCGCGCCCCGCCTGCGGTTGCCTGCGGAGGCGATCCGCGACGGCGCGCTCGCGATCGGTGGCTTGCTCGTCGAGCGCGTCGGCGGACCGAGCGTGCGCCCGTACCAGCCGAGCGGCCTGTGGCGTGTCGTCGCCTACCCGACGAGCAACACGGCGACATTCCAGCGCGGCGAGGGTGACGCGCTCTGGCGCCGCAGCCTCTACACGTTCTGGAAGCGCACGTCGCCGCCGCCGACGATGGCGCTCTTCGACGCGCCGACGCGCGAGTCCTGCACGGTGCGCCGCGCGCGCACGAACACGCCGCTGCAGGCGCTCGCGCTGATGAACGACGAGCAGTTCGTCGAGGCGGCGCGCACGCTCGCCGAGCGCATGCTGCGCGCGTCGGGCGGCGACGACGCGGCGACCGCGGCGCACGGCTTCCGTCTCGCGACGTCGCGCGCCCCCGACGCGGACGAGGTCGCGGTGCTCGTGCGCCTCGCGCGCGCGCAGCGCGAGGAGCTGCGCGCCGACCCGGCAGCCGCGCACGCGCTGCTCGCGGTGGGGGAGGCGCCGGTGGACGAGTCGTTCGACCCGGTCGAGCTCGCGGCGTGGACGCTCGTCGCGAGCGCGATCCTCAACCTCGACGAGACGATCACGCGCGGGTGACGGCGATGGCGCTTGCCAGCCTGCCCCTGCACCCCCAGAGTAGGCGCTCAGGTGACGCGCGAAAGAGATCCGTCCGGTGCCGTGTCTCGCTTCCAGTGGGCGCCACTCTGCGCCCTGATTCTCGCGGTCGTGCTGGCTGCGGTCGTCGCCGTTCGCCCCGACCGACGATCTGAGCGCGATTCCGACGCGGCGCAGCCGGCGCAGATCGAAGGGGTCTCCGCGTCCCCGCTAGCGCCTCGCCTGCATGGAGGAGAGCGAGTCCCGGTCGATTCACGGTCTGCAGCGTCCGAGGACGCTGCAGCTTGTGCGATCCGAGTCATCGACGAAGTCGGTGCTCCGCTCGAGGG
>CAZGTQ010000217.1:0-1568 GCA_964528575.1 uncultured Planctomycetaceae bacterium
GACAAAGGCAGCGGCGAGCTCACGCTGACGAAGTCGGACCCCCAGCAGGGCATCGCCTACGACTTGACGCTCGTCGAGGGCGACGTGAGCGCGCCCGCGAAGGCGGCGATGCGCTACGAGCTGGTCCACGGCAAGACCGCCAAGACCAAGGTCGTCTGGACGATCGAGGGCGACATCGCCGACATGACGATGCCCGTCCTCGGCGGCTACATCAATCTGATGTCGAAGAGCAGCATCGCGAGCTCCCTCCACTCGGGGCTCGAGGAGCTCGAGGCGAAGGTCGAGGCGAAGAAGCCCATCGAGGGCGCCGCGCCGGAGACCGCCGAAGGGGACGCGCCGGCGGCGGAGCAGCCGTCGGAAGGCTGAAAATTCTCCTCGCTTTCGAGCACAACGCTCTTGCGCGGCAGTTTGCGATCGTCGATCGTCCCGCTCGTCGGACGAGCGCAGCTCGCCCGACGGCAGACGATGATCACTCGCCTCGACGGGAACCAGAACAAGGTGAAAGCGAAGCCGGGCCCTCGCGGGACCGGCTGACGCCTTCGTCGAGCGAAAACACCGAACGAAGCCGCCGGCCCCCCCGCGAGGGAGCCGGCGGCTTTCGTTTCCGACAGGGGACGGGATCCGCTCTTCCACGCGAGGTCCGGCGGATGGAGAACCATGGCTCCGTCCCAGTCCTTCCGCATCGTCGACTCCACCCTGCGCGAGGGTGAGCAGTTCGCGCACGCCTCCTTCACCAGCGCTCAGCGCGTCGCCATCGCCCGAGCGCTGGACGCGTTCGGCGTCGACGTCGTCGAGATGACGTCCCCGGTCGCGTCGCCCCGCGCGGCGCGCGACTTCGCCACGATCGCGTCCATGGGCCTGTCCGCCCGGGTCGCGGCCCACGTCCGCTGCCGCGAGGACGACGCTCTCGCCGCGCTCGACGTGGGCGCGACCGACTTGCACGTCTACCTCGGCACGTCCAACGAGCTGCGCCGCCACTCCCACGGCCGCGACCTCGCCGGCGTGCTCGCGAGCGTGCGAGCGGTGCTCCCGCCGATCCGGGCGCGGGTCGAGGTCCTGCGCTTCTCCTGCGAGGACGCGTTCCGCACGCCGGCGCGCGACCTGTTGCGCGTCGTCCAGGCCGTCGAGGACCTCGGCGTCGACCGCATCGGCCTCGCGGACACCGTCGGCGCGGCCACCCCGGACGAGGTCGCCGCGCGGGTCGGGCTCGTCCGCCAGACCGTCGATTGCGACATCGAGTTCCACGGCCACAACGACGGCGGCTGCGCGATCGCGAACGTCTGGGCGGCGCACGTCGCCGGCGCGACGCACCTCGACACGACCGTGCTCGGCATCGGGGAGCGCAACGGCATCGCCTCGCTCTCCGGGCTCGTCGCCCGCGCGCTCCAGTCCGACCCGTCGCTCGCCCGGCGCTTCGACCTGTCGCGCCTCGTCGAGCTCGACCGCTACGTCGCCGACGCGATCGGGATCGAGGTGCCGTTCAACGCGTGCATCACGAGCCCGACCGCGTTCGCGCACAAGGCCGGCCTGCACGCGAAAGCGGTGCTCGCCGAGCCGCGCTGCTACGA
>CAZGTQ010000218.1:0-24411 GCA_964528575.1 uncultured Planctomycetaceae bacterium
TCGGCTCGAGCCGGGCGAGGAGCGTACGCTCGACTGGCGTCTCGAAGCCGGCGCGTTGCTCACCGGCTCGCTCCTCGTCGACGGCGTGCCGGGGGCGGGCGAGGTGATCTGGCTCGTGCCGAAGAGCGGGTCCTACGAGCCTGGCCCGATGGAGACGCACTGGCGGCCGCATGCGCACGCGACGACCGACACGGACGGACGCTTCCACTTCGGCGACGTCGGCGTCGGGAGCTGGCTCGTCGGTCCCGCGCCCGCGGAGCAGCCGGGCGATAGCTCGCTCGTGCCGCTGGCGCAACTCGTCGAGATCGCGCCGCACGTCGCGCGCGTCGACGTGCTGATCGAGGCGCACGGCGCGCTGTTCGTCCGCGGCACCGTGCTGTCGCCCGACGGCGAGCCGCTCGAGAGGCGCTCCGTGCTGGCCACCTCGGGCGGGGAGCACTTCAAGACCAGGAGCGAGGCGGGCGGCGCGTTCGCGCTCGGCCCGCTCCCCCCGGGCGCGTACAGGGTGTACGCGTTGGGGATGCCCCGCTTCGTGAGCTCGGAGCGCGTGCAGGTGCGCGCGGGCGAGGACGGCGTCGTGCTGCGGCTGCGCGAGGGCGCGCACATTGCGGGTACGTGCGTCGACGCGCCGAGCGGCCGTCCGCGCGCGGCGGAGGTGACCGTCGTCGGCCGATCGCCGACGGCCTTCATGCCGCGCTCTGACGCGCGGGAGGACGGGACGTTCCGTTTCGGACCGCTCGAGGACGGCACGTACGACGTCGTCGCGCGTTTCGACGGCGCGATCGGCGTGGCGGCAGGAATCGTCGCGGTGGCCGGGAGCGACGTCGAAGGCGTGGTCGTGTCGCTCGAGCCGGCGGCGACGCTCGTGATCCGGCTCGCCGCGGGCGAGGAGTGGACCGGTTTCGAGATCGTCGACGGCGACGCGTTCATCGAGCGCGGCGCCGCACAGCTGGGCGACGACCACGTCGTGCTGCTCCCGCCGGGCGACGCCCTGGTGCGCTTCGTCGCGTGGCGCGACGGCGGGCGGGTGCCGCTCGGCGAGCGCGCGGTGCGGCTCGTCGCCGGCGAGGAGACGGAGCTCGTCTGGCCCTGAACGAGAGCGGGGCCCCTCCTGCCGAAGGGGCCCCGCTCCGAGGCTCTACCGGCGCTGCGCCGGGACGACATTCAGCCGCAGCGCGACTGCCGTCGTGTCGCCGTCGGACGTCAGTCCGCCGAACAGGATCGTGTCGCCGTCCTTCAGGTACGCCGTCGAGCGCACCGTCTGCTTCTCGATCTCCGGCAGGCCGATCTCGCCGAACTGCGTCTGGGCGCTGCCCATCTCGATGAGCTCGCTGAGCTCGATCTGGAACTCGACGGAGATCGTCGTGTCGCTCAGGTGCACGACACGGCTGTCGATGACGAGGCCGTAGCTGACCAGGTCGATCACCGGATCGACGATCGTCGTCCCGCCGGGCTGCACGTTCTCGTACAGCTTGAAGTCGGCGACGTACGCCGTTTGGTTCAACGCCGACATGTTGGCGCTCTGGCGGCCGAAGACGGTGAGCGCCGGCGACGTGACGAGCGATGCGCGCGGATCCGCCTCGACGCCCAGCAGGAACGCCGCGACCTCCTCCTTCGACTCGAGCACGACCGCGCCGTCGGCGGGCCGCAGGTCTTCCCAGGCGCCGTCCGTCATCTCGATCACGCGGAACTCCAGGTGGTAGATCGTGTCGACGTGCCGGCGCTGGCGCTCGAGGAAGCTCTGCAGCCACGTGTGCTGCTCGGGGCTCGCGTTGACGACGAGCGAGCCCTCGCCCGCGGCACGGACCGAGTGTCCGACGCTCGCCGCGAACGGCGGGTTCATGTAGTCCGCGACGACCTGCGCGAGCTCCTCGAGATTGCGCATGCGTCGCTGCGCGAGCTCGGCCGCCGCCGTCAGCTCGTTCGCACGCTTCGTCGCCTCGTCCCACTCGTGCGGCGACGGCACGGCGACGCGCTCGGTCGGCTGGCTCCGATCGGCGCCGATCGCGCCTGTCGGCCGCGGCTCGACCAGGTCCAAGACGTCGTAGATCTGAAGCGTCACCGTCGCCGCCGGGATCGGGACGCGGCCGCCGTCCTGGGAAACGGAGACCGGCTCGTCGTCGAGCACGCCTCGGAGCACGACGTCCTGAGGCGCGGCGAGAGCGAGCAGGCTGGCGAGTGGCGTGAGGAGCGCGATCATCGGGATCTCCGGTCGGGTGTCGGGGCGGAAACGGGGGACGCGATCGAGTGAGCGAGCGTGGTGCCGTTCTCGCGCAGCACCGAGCTGCGCGTCTCGCCGGCGGGCGTGCGGACCCACAGCGTCGTGCCGCGCACGCTCTCGGTGCGGATCTCGAGGCGCCAGTCGACGACGCGCGCGGACGGCTCGGGGGAGGTCGCGGCCCTTCGAGCCGGCTCGAGCGCGGGGCCGAGCGCGACGAGCGCCCACGCGCCGAGCGCGGCGAACGCGACGCCGGCGGCGCTCGCGAGAGCCGGCGCGAACGAGGCGCTGCGGCGGCGCGGGGCGCGCCGGGCGGCGGGCAGCGCAGTCGTCGCGAGCGCGTCGAGCCGCGCGCACAAGAGGCCGAGCGCGTCGGCGACGTCCGGGCGCGCGTCGCAGAGCGCGGCGAGCTCCGGGTCGGCGAGCGGGTCGCCGCGGCGGTCGAGGATCTCGTCGGCGCGCGCGAGCGCGGCCGCGAGAACGGCGTCGTCCATGGCGTCGTCCACGGCGGCATCCACCGAGTCGTGGCGTCTCATCGATCGTCCTCCGCAGGCTCGGGCGGGATCAGGCGGCGGCGCGCGCGGTGCAGGTGCGACTTCACCGTCCCGGCGGGCATGCCGAGCGCGGCGGCGATCTCGTCGATGCTCTCGCCGCGCCGGTGGAAACGCAGCAGGACGTCGCGCTCGACCGGCGCGAGGCGCGCGAGCAAGCGCTCGAGCTCCTCGCCCAGCTCGCCGCGCCGCGCCGCCCGCTCGGCCGCCGCGTCGGGGAGCTCGTCGAGCGCCGCTCCGCTCGCCGGCTCGCGGCCGCGGCGGGCGCGCTCGTCGACGAGCGCGCGCAGCGCCGTGCGCCGCAACCAGCCGGGGAGCGAGCCGCGCGGGTCGAATGCGTGCCGGTAGCGCAGCGCGCGGTGCAGCACTTCCTGGACGAGGTCCTCCGCCTCGTCCGCGCGCCCGACGAGGCGCCGCGCGAAGCGACGCAGCGCCGGGATCTCCGCCTCGAGGCGGCGGTCGAGGTCGCAGGCGGCGGGCTCGGGGCGGCAGGAGCTCATCGGGCGGCCGGGCATCTACCGCCGGCGCGCGCCCCAGGTTGCAGGAAACCGTGAATCGTGCGTGGTAGAACGCCGTCGATGCTCGAAGGGTGGCTGCTGCACGGGCTCCTCATCGCGGCGGCGGTCGGCGTCTCGCTCTACGCGGCGGGGCACGCGCTTCTGAACAAGCGCGATCCGCACGCCGCCCTCGGCTGGGTCTTCGTGTGCGTCGCGTACCCCGTCCTCGGCGCCCTCGCGTACGCGGCGCTCGGCGTCAACCGCATCCGCACGCGCGGCCGCGAGCTGGGAGCGCGCTGGGAGCGCGCCGCCGCGCCCGACCACGGCGCGGTGTCCGTCGCCGAGGTGCGCAAGCGGCTCGGCGAGGGCGCGGCGGAGATCGCGGCGGTCTCGGAGGCGGTGACGCGCCGGCCGCTGCTCGACGGCAATCGCGTCACGCCGCTGTTCCACGGCGAGGAGGCGTTCCCGGCCATGCTCGCGGCGATCGAGGACGCGCAGACGAGCGTGTGGCTGGCGACGTACCTGTTCGAGACCGACGTGACCGGCCGCGCGTTCATCGACGCGCTCACACGGTCCGCCGCGCGCGGCGTCGACGTGCGTGTGCTGCTCGACGGCGTCGGCGACCTGTACACGGCGCCGCGCGCGAGCACGCTCCTGCGCCGCCGCGGGGTGCGCGTCGCGCGCTTCCTGCCGCTCGCGCTCGACAACGTGCACTTCAACCTGCGCAACCACCGCAAGATCCTCGTCGTCGACCACCGCGTCGGCTTCACCGGCGGCATGAACATCGGCGACCGCCACCTGGTCCAGCGACCGGGCGCGCGGATGCGCGTCCAGGACGTCCACTTCCGCGTCGAGGGGCCGGTCGTCGAGCAGCTCGAGGGCTCGTTCCTCGAAGACTGGTGCTTCACGACGGACGACCGGTTGCCGGACGTCCCGCTGGCGTTCCCCGACCCGGCCGGCGACGCGATGTGCCGCGGGATCACGGACGGTCCGAACGAGGACTTCGAGCAGCTCATCTGGATCCTGCTCGGCGCGGTCAACGGGGCGCGCGAGAGCGTGCGGATCATGAACCCGTACTTCCTCCCGTACCGCGAGCTCGTCGGCGCGCTCAACGCCGCAGCGTTGCGCGGCGTCGCGGTCGACGTCGTGCTCCCGAGCGACAACAACCTGCGCGTCGTGCACTGGGCTTCGTGCACGCAGCTCCCCTTGCTCCTGCGCAAGGGCGTGCGCGTCAGCTTCCAGGCGCCGCCGTTCGCGCACACCAAGCTCGTCCTGATCGACGATTGCTATGCCCTGGTCGGCTCGGCCAACCTCGACCCGCGCAGCCTGCGACTGAACTTCGAGCTCCAGCTCGAGATCTTCGACCGGGGCTGCCTCGACGCGCTGCGGCGCCACTTCGACGAGGCCCTGGCGGGGGCGCGGCCGATCACGGAGCAGGCGCTGGCCGCCCGGCCCCTCTGGATGCGGCTGCGGGACTCGACCGCCAAGCTCTTCACGCCCTACCTGTGACCTGTGGACCGAGGCGCGTTCGCCCCTGTTGTATTAACGTTTGGGTGTGAAGCGGATCCTCCCCCTGGCGTTCGTGCTCTGCGCCGCGCCTGCCGGCGCTACCCCCGTCGAGGACGCCGTCGAGGACGCCGTCGACTTCGCCCGCCAGGTCCGTCCGATCCTGGCGGAGAGCTGCTTCGGCTGCCACGGTCCGGACGACGCGACGCGCGAGGCCGATCTGCGCCTGGACACGGAGCAGGGCCTGTTCGGCGACCGCGGCGGCCATGCGGCGGTCGTGCCGGGCGCGCCGGACCAGAGCGAGCTGTGGGCGCGCTTGCGCGACGCGGACGATCCGATGCCGCCCGCGTCGGCGCAGGACGCCCTCGACGAGAGCGAGCTCGACACGATCCGCAGCTGGATCGAGCAAGGCGCGCAGTGGTCGCGCCACTGGGCGTTCGAGCCGCCGGTGCGGCACGAGCCGCCCGCGTTCGCCGCCGGCGCGCAGCACGCGTCGTGGCCGCGCAACGAGATCGATCGGTTCGTGCTCGGCGCGATGCTGCGCGAGGGGCTGGAGCCTTCGCCCGAGGCCGACCGCTCCGCGCTCCTGCGGCGGTCGAGCTTCGATCTGACCGGCCTGCCGCCGACGCCTGCCGAGATCGACGCGTTCCTCGCCGACGCCGAGGAGGGAGCGTACGAGCGCGCGGTCGAGCGCTTGCTCGCGTCGCCGCGCTACGGCGAGCGCCAGGCGCAGGACTGGCTCGACCTCGCGCGCTACGCGGACTCGAACGGCGACGGCTACGACGGCGGGCGCGACATGTGGACGTGGCGCGCGTGGGTGATCGAATCGTTCAACGCGAACAAGCCGTTCGACGAGCTCACCGTCGAGCAGCTCGCGGGGGACCTGCTCCCGGACGCGACGCGCAGCCAGCGGCTCGCGACCGGCTTCCACCGCAACCACCCGATCTTCACGAAGCCGGGCGTCGCCGAGGACGAGTACCGCAACGCGTACGTCGCCGACCGCGTCGACACGACGGCGACGGTGTGGCTCGGGCTCACGCTCGCGTGCGCGCAGTGCCACGACCACAAGTACGACCCGCTGTCGCAGAAGGACTACTACCGGCTCTACGCGTACTTCAACAACGTGTCGGAGGACGACGTCGGGCGCGGCGGCGGCAACAGCCGACCGGTCATGGTCGTGCCCGACGAGGAGCAGGGCGCGAAGCTCGACGAGCTCGAGGAGAAGATCGAGGCGCTCGACGCGGTGCTCACCGGCGACCACGCGGACTACGACGCCGAGGAAGCCGCGTGGAAGCGCGAGATGCTCGAGCAGCTCGGACCGGACGTCGAGTGGACGACGCTCGAGCCGGTCGGGCTCGTTTCGCTCGGCGGCGCGCACCTCGAGCTCCAGGACGACGGCTCGATCGTCGCGAACGGGCCGAGCCCGGCGCAGGACGTCTACCACTTCGTCACGCAGCCGGGACGCCGCAAGATCACCGGGTTGCGGCTCGAGGTGCTGCCGGACGAGCGTTTCCCCGCAGGCGGCTCGGGTCGCTCGGAGAAGGGCACGTTCGTGCTCAGCGAGCTCGAGGTCCAGCTCACGTCCGTGTTGCAGGGCGACCAGGGCGAGAAGGTGCGTTTCCTGCGCGGCGAGGACGACGTCGCGCCCGATCGCTCGGTCGACGCGGACAAGGCGGTCGACGGCGGCGAGCGCAGCGGCTGGTCGCTCGTCGGCGACGAGGTGAAGCAAGCGCACGAGGCGGTCTTCGTGCCGAGCGAGCCGCTCGAGCTCGTCGACACGTCGATCCTGCGCTTCGAGTTCGGGCAGCGCTTCGGCTTCTTCTACCGCAACACGATCGGCCGCTTCCGGCTGTCGTACACCGAGGACGAGCGCATCCTGCGCCGGCGCGTGCCCGTCGTGCCGAGCGCGTGGCACGCGGTCGGGCCGTTCCCCGGCAAGACGTCCGAGGAGGCGCTCGCGACCGCGTTCGCGCCCGAGCAGGGGATCGTCGGCGGCGTCGATCTCGAGGCGAAGTACGAGAAGGTCGAGCTCGAGCGCGAGGAGCGCGGGCGCGGCGGCGACGGCGCGAAGCCGGCCGAGGAATTCGTCGGGCCGCCGGCGCCGCCCGCGCTGGAGCGGGAGAAGCGCGGGAAGCCGAACGCGCCCCAGGGCGAGGGCGACGACGAGGACGGCGACGAGGACGGCTTCGACCCCGACAACTTCGATCCGGCCGACTTCGATCCGGGCGATTTCGATCCGGCGCCGCCGGAGGGCGGCGATTTCGGCGGCCGCCGGCGGCGCGGCGACGGCAAGCTCGCGTGGGAGGAGAAGCTCGACTGGCGCGACGGCGGCCGCATGCGCGTGAGCGGCGCGTCGTCGGCGTGGTACCTGCACCGTTCGTTCGACGCCGACCGTGCGCGCGACGTGCGGTTCCTGTACGAGGGCTCCGACGCCTTGCGCGTCTGGTGCAACGGCGAAGTCGTGTTCGAGCGCGCGGCGACCAAGCCCGTGCGGCGGCGCTCGTTCGGCGGCGGGTTCGAGGACGACGACGAGGAGCGCGCGCGGCGCCGGCCGGACTACGAGCACTTCGACGTCGCGCTGCGCGCGGGCGAGAACGAGGTCGTGATCAAGCTCGTCGGCGGCGAGCGCGGCGGCTCGCTCACCCTGCGCACGCAGCCGCTCGGGCGCGACGTGCTCTCGTACGCGGCCGAGCGCGCGCTCGTGCGCGAGGCGGCGGCGCAGCGCGCCGCGCTGCAGGCGGCGGGCGACGACCCGCCGGCCGCCCCCGCGGGCTCGGGCGGCTTCGGCGGCGCGCAGGGCGTCGACGCCGACGAGACGGACGAGACGGACGAGCCGGACGAGCCGGACGACGAGCCGGATCCGGCGCAGGCGCGGCGCGTCGTGCTGCGCGAGTGGTTCCGCCGCTACGTGTCGTCCGCTGCGCGCGCGCAGTACGACGAGTACGACGCGCTGCGCATGGAGCAGTTGCGGATCGAGGCAGAGCTGCCGACGTCGATGGTGCTCGACGACGAGGAGCCGCGCGAGACGCACGTGCTGATGCGCGGGGAGTACGACGCGAAGGGCGAGCGCGTCGAGCCGGGCGTGCCGGCGGTGCTCCCGCCGCTCCCGGCCGACGCGCCGGCGAACCGGCTCGCGCTCGCGCGCTGGCTCGTGTCGGGCGAGAATCCGCTGACGGCGCGCGTCGCGGTCAACCGGATCTGGGCGCAGCACTTCGGGACGGGGATCGTCGCGACGACGAACGACTTCGGCACGCGCGGCGACCTGCCGAGCCATCCGGAGCTGCTCGATTGGCTCGCGACGGAGTTCGTCGCGAGCGGGTGGGACGTGAAGGCGCTGCACCGCGCGATCGTCACGTCCGCGACGTACCGCCAGTCGGCGGCCGCGACGCCGGAGCGGCTCGAGCGCGACCCCGGCAACCGCTGGCTGGCGCGCGCGCCGCGCAAGCGGCTCAGCGCAGAGGCGATCCGCGACAACGCGCTCTTCGTGTCCGGCCTGCTCGTCGAGGAGATCGGCGGCGAGAGCGTGAAGCCGTACCAGCCCGAGGGCCTGTGGGCGACCGTCGGCGGGTACTCGGGCGACCGCTATCGTCAGGACGAGGGCGACAAGCTCTACCGGCGCGGGCTCTACGTGTTCTGGAAGCGCGGCATCCTCTATCCGTCGTTCGCGATCTTCGACGCGCCGGCACGCTCGACGTGCACGTCGGAGCGCGTCGAGACGAACACGCCGCTGCAGTCGTTCGTGCTCCTGAACGATCCGGTGTACGTCGAGGCGGCGCGCGCGCTCGCGACGCGCATGATCGGCGAGGGCGGCGCGGACGTCGGCACGCGGCTCGCGTTCGGGTTCCGGCTGTGCACGTCGCGGCTGCCGAGCGAGAAGGAGCTCGCGATCCTCGCGCGCATCCTCGCCGAGCAGCGCGCGCACTGGGCGGACGACGAGGAGGCGGCGAAGGAGTACGTCTCGGTCGGCGCGACGGAGCTCGCGCAGGACGCCGACGTGAAGGAGCTCGCGGCCTGGACGTCGGTCGCGAGCGTGCTGCTCAACCTGGACGCGACGATCCACGGACGCTGACGCGATGGACCATCTCGAGCTCTCTCGGCGCGCGCTGTTGCACGGCTCCCTCTTCGGCCTCGGCGGTTTCGCGCTGCGGGGCCTGCTCGGCGACGGTCTGCCGCTCTTCCCGACGTACGCGCCCAAGGCGAAACGGGTGATCGTGCTGTACATGCTCGGCGGGCTGTCGCAGTTCGAGCTGTTCGACGACAAGCCGCTCCTGCGCGAGCGGCACGGCGAGGACCTGCCGAAGTCGCTGCTCGAGACGGGCCAGGTGACGACGGTGACGAGTCGCCAGGGCGCGTATCCGGTCGTCGGCTCGGCCGCGGAGTTCGCGCAGCACGGCGAGTGCGGCATGTGGATGTCGCAGTACGTGCCGAACCTGGCGCGCCACGCGGACAAGCTCGCGCTCATCCGCTCGATGCAGACCGACAGCGTCGTGCACGAGCGCGCGACGCTGTGCTTCTTCACGGGGACGCCGCTGCTCGGGCGTCCGTCGATGGGCGCGTGGCTCGCGTACGGCCTCGGCTCGGAGAGCAAGGACCTGCCCGAGTTCGTCGTGATGACGTCGGGCCGCGGCGACGCGAGCGCGGTAAACGCGCGCATGTGGGGGAGCGGCTTCCTGCCGGGTCGCTATCAGGGCGTGCAGTTCCGCAGCGCCGGCGATCCGGTGCTCTTCGTCGAGAACCCGCCGGGCGTCGAGCAGGATTCGCGCGACAGCGTGTACCGCGGCCTGCGCGAGCTGAACGAGCTCGAGGCGGCCGCGACGGGCGACCCGGACGTGTGGACGCGGATCTGGTCGTACGAGAAGGCGGCGCGGATGCAGCTCTCGGTGCCGGAGCTGACGGACCTGTCGAGCGAGCCGGCGGACGTGCTCGAGCGCTACGGCGTCGACCCCGAGAAGCCCGGCTATGCGAACAACTGTCTGCTCGCGCGGCGCCTGGTCGAGCGCGGCGTGCGCTTCGTGCAGCTCCTCGACCGCGGCTGGGACCACCACGGCGGTCTGCCGAACGTGATGGAGCGCAAGTGCGAAGAGACGGACAAGCCGACCGCTGCGCTCCTCGACGACCTGGAGCAGCGCGGCCTGCTCGAGGACACGCTCGTCGTCTTCGCCGGCGAGTTCGGCCGCACGCCGTACTGCGAGGGTCGATTCTCCCGCAAGTCGTACGGCCGCGACCACAACAACCGCCTCGGCTGCCTGTGGCTCGCGGGCGGCGGCATCCAGGGCGGCGTGACGCTCGGCACCACCGACGAATGGGGCTGGGCCACGGTCGAGGACCCGGTCCACGTGAACGACGTGCAGGCGACGATGCTCCACTGCCTCGGCGTCGACCACACGCAGCTGACGTACCGCTTCCAGGGCCGCGACTTCCGGCTGACCGACGTCGCCGGCCGCGTGGTGAACGAGATCCTGGCGTAGCCCGTTCGAGCAACGCGAGAGCGACAGCACGGATCGAGCTGACCGTTCCTGCTCGACCCGGTGCCCGGTTTGGCCGGTAGCCCGCTCGTTCCGGGGCGCTAGGGTCGACGGAGCTCTGATGAAGCGGGTCCTGCTGCTGAGCCTCGTGAGCGCCGCCGTGGCGAGCGGTGCCGTGCCCGAGCCGCCGGCGACGGGCGATCGACGGCTGCCGGTTCTCGAGCTGCGCGCCGAGGAGACGCTCGCGCTGTACGGCGCTCTCGAGCTCGATGCCGTCTTCGTGAACGAGGGGAACGATCCGATCCCGTTCGGGGACGAGCTGGTGTACGGCTCCCACGAAGGACTCGCTTACCGTCTCCTGATCCGGGATCCGTCGGGAGCCGAGCGGTCCCATTTCGCGCGACTCGGGCGGGGCGTGGTGTGCGGGTCGCCCGACTGGTTCGTTCCGCCCGAGGTGCTCGATCCGGGTGAGCGGCGCGTCCTTCCCGCGTTGCTCATGTACCGGCAGCGCAGCCCGCGGGAACAGGGCGAGCCGCCGATGGAGCCCGTCTTCGGCATGCCGGGCGAGCACCACGTCACGGCCGTCTGCTCGCTCCACATGGACGCTCGGGTCGAGAGCGAGACGATCATCGTCCGCGTCCTTGAGCCCCCGGACTCGGCAGCCGCCGTCGTCGAGGCCGTGGGCAAGATGCGCGCGGTCGAGGCGCTGTACGACTACGGCCGGCTCGCGGAGATCGAAGGCGCGGCCCAGGAGCTGGAGGAACTCGTCGCTCGCTTCCCCGCGACGCTGTACGCGGACTACGCGCGCCTCTCGCTGGCTCGCCGGTGCCTCGGACTCGCGCAAGTGCATTGGCCGGACGACCGACCCGGAGAGCGCTCGCGGGCCGAGCTCGCCGCCGACGCCCGGGCGCTCCTCGAGTCGATCCGCTCGGAGAGCTTCACGATGAAGCGCGAGCTCGCGTCGGCTCGCAAGGAGCTCGACGCGCTCGATCCTCCGTAGGCGAACGAGCCGCGCTCCTCAGCCGCCTGCGTCGCTCGCCGACGGTGTGCGGCACCTTGTTGTTGCCGAGCGACAACAAGGTGTGCGACTCGGTATCGCGGTGTCGCGGCGGTGTGGGGGCGTCAGTCGACGGCGACGGCGAGTGCGGTCGTGTCGTCGTCGAAGTCGCCGCGGCCGTGGCGGCGGGCGGTTTCGAGCAGGGCTTCGAGCAGCGGCTCCGCGTCGAGGGCGGCGTGCTCGCGCAGGGCGGCGGCGAGGCCGTGCGTGCCGAAGAGCGTGCCGCTGGCGTCGCGGGCCTCGGAGAGGCCGTCGGTGTAGAGCAGCACGCGGTCGCCCGGGCGCAGGGGCACGCTCTCGTCGGTGAACGTCGCGTCGCGCATCACGCCGAGCAGGACGCCCTCGGCCTCGAGCTCGCGGACCGCGTTCGACGCGCGCTCGTAGAAGAGCGGCTGCGGGTGGCCCGCGCGCGCCCAGACGAGCTTCTTCGCGGCGCGGTCGATGCGGCCCGCGATCATCGTGATGAACTCCTCGTCGAGCAGGCCCGACAGGTGCTCGTTCATCCGCGCGAGCACCGCGGCGGGGGAGCGCAGGCGTGCCGCCTCCGTCGCCCAGATCGTCTTCGCCATCACCGTGCAGAGCGCCGCGGGGATGCCGTGGCCGGACACGTCCGCGATCAGGAACG
The DNA here is from genome assembly GCA_964528575.1 of uncultured Planctomycetaceae bacterium. Lineage (GTDB taxonomy): Bacteria > Planctomycetota > UBA1135 > UBA1135 > CAZGTQ01. The sequence continues at coordinate 11,920 of CAZGTQ010000218.1, forward strand.
CGACGTTGTCGTCGTCGAGCTGCGCGAAGTCGTAGTAGTCGCCGCCGACCTCGTGGTGCGGCTCGTAGCAGACCGCGAAACGGTACGGCTCGAAGCGCGGGACCGCGGCGGGGAGCAGCCGGCGCTGGATGCGCGCCGCGATCTGCAGGTGCATCGTGCGCTCCTCGTCGCGCTGGCGCAGCAGGGCGTTCTGCGCGTCGAGAGCGCCCGTGCGCTCGCGCACCAGCGCCTGCAGCACGCCCGTGCGGTGGCTGCCGAGGTCGCGCATCGAGAGCACGCCGACGAGCGCGCCGTCCGCGACGACCGGCAGATGGCGGATGCGCCGCTCGCTCATGCGGTCGAGCGCGTCGCTCCACGGCCTCTCCGCCTCGATCGTCAGCGGCTCGCCCGTCATCACCGCCGACACCGGCCCGTCGAGCCAGCCGCCGTCGCGCGCCGCCAGCCGCAGGTTGTCGCGCTCGGTGAAGATCCCGACGACGCGCTCGCCCTCGACGACGAGCACCGATCCGACGCCGCGCTCGCCCATCGCGCGCAACGCCTCCCGCGCCGGCGCGTCCGCCGGCACGGTGATCGGCGTCGCGACCATCAGGTCGCGCACGCGCGCGCCGTCGAGCTCGCTCATCCGCCGCCCGCGATCAGCTCCTCGAGCCGGTCGAGCCCCATCCGCACGTTGTCCTCGGGCGGCCCGAACGAGAAGCGCACCCACTGCGCGAACGGCGACGGACCCGGCCGCTCCTTGCCCGGGTTCACGTCGAAGAACCGGCCCGGCACCGTCATCACCTTGCGCTCGAGCGCGCGGCGGAAGAGCACGTCCGCGTCGTCGAACGGCGCCGGCAGATCCGCGATCGACGCCCACGTGTAGAACGTGCCCTCGGTGATCGGGCACGCGCGGATGCCGAGCCGTTCGAGGCGCTCGAGCATCAGGTTGCGCTTCTTCGCGAACGCCTCGCGCAGCGCGCTCGTCTCCGCGTCGGCGCGCGCGGGCTCGAGCACACAGGCCGCCGCGCGCTGGATCGGCTGGCTCGGCCCGCCGTCGATCGCGCTCGCCGCGCGGTCGATCGTCTCGATCATCGCGCTCGGGCCGACGACCCAGCCCACGCGCCAGCCGGGATAGCGGAAGCACTTCGTCAGCCCGTCGATCAGGAGCACGGGGTCGCGCTCGACGTCCTCGACGTACGCGGCGGCCGACACCGGGCCCGCGCCCGGCTGGCCGTCGGGCGTGTACACGAAGTGCGAGTAGAACTCGTCGAGCACGAGCGTGCAGTCGCGCTCGCGCGCCGTGCGCACGTACGCCGCGAGCTCGTCGCCCGCGATCACGCGCCCGGTCGGGTTGCAGGGGTTGCTGACGACGTACGCGTCGAGCTCCTGCGCGCGCACCGCGGCGTCGAACGCGTCGGCCGGGAGCCCGAACCCGTGCTCGGCGCTCGTCGGCAAGAGCACCGGCGTCACGCGATGCCGGTGGTAGCCGATCATGTCCTCGTACGCGGTGTAGTCGGGCACCTGATAGCCGAGGCGGCCGTCCGCGAGCGCCGCGAACACGCGCGTGAGAGCGAGCCGGCCGCCCGCTGCGACGCTGACGTTCTTCGCGCTGTACTGCGAGCCGCCGCGCGTGCGGTAGAGCCGGTTGTAGTGCGCCGCGACCGCTTCCTTGAGCTCGTCCGTGCCGCCGATCGGACCGTACGCGTGGTCCTGCGGCCGCAAGCGGATCGTGTCGTAGCGCGGCGGCGCGCCCGGCAGCTCGCCGACCTCGGGTTGGCCCTGGCCGAGGTTGCACCAGTCGGGATCGCCGTTGCGAAACCCGAGCTTCATCGCCTCGGCGACGACCCAGATCACGCCCATGTACGGGATCGGGCGCAGGGCGTGGAGCGAGCGGGAGGGGGCGTCGATCGTGTCGGTCATGGCGAGGCGGAGTGCGAGCGGCGCGGTGCGCCGGCGTGCTCGTCGGACAGGTCTTCGAACGTGGCGATCGCGGCGCGCGCCGCGGCGGGCACCGCGCAGCTCGTCCCCGCGCGGTCGACCCACACGAGCGTCGCGACGGCGCTCGCGAGCGGCTCGCCGCCGTGCTCGATCTCGTACGCCATCTCGAGGCTCTTCGTCCCGATGCGCAGCGTGCGCGCGCGGATCACGACGCGCATGCCCGCGCGGCCGGGGCGCAGGAAGCGCACGCACGTCTCGCCGAGCAGGAACGGGAAGTCGTCGCCCTCGAGCAGGCCGAGCTCGGCGAAGTACGCGAAGCGCGCCTCTTCGAGCAGCGTCAGATAGACGGCGTTGTTGAGCACGCCGGCGCGGTCGACGTCCGACCAGCGGATCACCGACTCGCTCTGGAAGCGAAACGTCATGGGCGGGGCCGCCGGAGCGGACCGGAGACGGTAAGCGGGAGCCGCGCGGGCGTCCAGCCGCCGCGCGGCCCCGCCTCGCGCGTCACTCGCTCCAGTGCACGTCCGCGTCGGCGCCCTCGCCGCCCTCGACGCCGTCGGCGCCGTAGGACCACAGACGTGCGTTCGGCTGGTCCTCCGTCGGCGGCGCGTAGCCCCACTCGTAGCCCCACGGATCGAACGGAGACCCCAAGTACGCGTAGCCGTTCTCGTCGGGCATCGTGAGCACGTCGAGCGAGTCGGGGTAGCTCCCGCCGTTCGCGATCGCGAACTCGTCGAGCGCCCACTTGACCTCGGCCAGCTCGAACTCGACGAGCTCCTCCGGCGCGAGCTCCCACGACTCCTCGTCCCAGTCCTGGGCGGGCGAGCGCGAGAAGAGCAGCATCGGCAGCGCGAACGACGCCGCCATGCCGACGCCGAACACGAGCCCCGCCGCGCCGTTGGGCGAGCCGAGCATCGCCGTCCCGTTCGCCCACCACGAGCGGTCCGCGCGCACCTGCGTCACGAGGTCGTCGCCCTCGAGGCGCGAGAGCGAGATCCACGGCCGCGCGCCCTGCGCGAGCTCGCGGAACGTCGGCAGGAGCCGCCCGGGATCCGGCGCTCCCGGCTCATTCGAGCGCACGAGGTTTGCCATCATCGACGCGCCGAGCGTCGTCCACGTGTAGCCGCGCTCGAGCAGGCGCGGCGCGTCGAGGAACTCGAGCTGCACGAGGCCTTCGAGCTCGGCCGCGCTCACCGCGCCGCTCAGCCGCGGGTTGTCGCGCAGGTCGCCCGCGTACGCGCCCGCCATCTGGGCGAGCGCGGCCTCGAGCGCGGCTGGCGAGACCGCGGCGACGAGCCAGCCGCCCTGCAGCGCCAGGCACGGTTCGAGCGGGATCGGCAGCCCCGGCACGGCGAGGATCGCGTACTCCACCGGCTCGGGCCCCGCGGTCCGTGCCGCGCGGAACGCGAACGGCAGCTCCTCGCCGACGAGCTCGGAGACGTGTGCCGCGATCGTCTCCGCCGACGCGCGCAGGCTCGCGCCGTCCTTCACCGCGTGGAACGCGACGAGCGAGCCCAGGCCGCCGCCGCCCGTCGTCGTCGACGCGTAGTAGCCGCCGGTCGTGCCGAGGTGCGCGAAGACGTCGCGCTCGAGGTCGACGCCGAGCATCGCCTCGATCTGTTCGAGCGGATCCTCGGCCGCCTGCTCCATCTGCGCGGCGAGCGAGAACATGTCGAGGATCACCTGCGGATCGCTGCTCCAGACTCGCGCGTACGTCGCGTCGCTCGGGACGACCGCGAGAGTCGCCGGGTCGAGCGTGATCCGCGTCGCTCCCTGTCCGGCCATCCGCGCGCCCTGGTTGCGCATGCGCAGCATCGCGCGCAGCCCCTGCGCGTCGTAGCCGAGCGTCGCCTCGACCGACAACGGCCGCTCGCCGCCGAGCCCGAAGAGCTCGAGCATGCCGCCCAGATCCTCGTCCGACGCTGCGATCAGCGCGCCGATCGGCTCCAGGTCGACCTCGATGTGCGCCACGGCCCGCACGCCGGCGCCGAGCGCCGAGTCGGCGGCCGCGAACGGCTCGGGGGCGAGGGGCTCGCGCCCGAACGCGAGCGCGACGAGCCAGCGCTCGCTCCCGCCGATCGTGCCGTAGTGGAGCGCGCCCTGCGGCGTCTCGAGCGTGCGCAGCGTCGCGGAGCGCGGCTCGCCCTCTCCGAACGCGCTCTCGATCTCGCGCGCGAGCCGGACCGCGAGCGCGTCCGCTGCCGCCGCGCTCTCGGGCTCGACGGTCAGCGCGAACGAGACCGGCATCTCGGCGGCGGCGTCGAACCCGACGCGCAACTCGAGCGGCAGGTGCAGCGCCGACAGCAGCGCCTGAGCGAGGCCCGCGGGCCCGGGCTCGGACGTGTGGGCGTCGAGCGCGCGCGGCAGGAGCTCGACCAGGCGCCGCAGGCTCGCGTCGCGCGCGTCGGGGAGCAGCTCGACGGTCCCGCGGCTGCGGAAGACGAGCACGTCGTCCGGCGCGGGGTCCTGGGCGGCGGGAGCGGAGGAGGAGCCGAGAGCCGCGAGCGCGGCGAGCAAGAGCGAGCGCATGGGTGAGGGACTTCCTGACCGGCGTCAGCCGGCCTTGCGACGTCGTCGCCGCCGCGGGGGCGGGCTCAGCCCGGGGCTGTGCTCGCGCGGCGGGCCGCTCGAGAGCAGCACCGCGATCGGGCGCGTGGTGTCCCAGCTCGCGAGCACGATCTGTAGGGCGGACGTGATCGGCACCGCGAGGAACGTCCCGACGACGCCCCACAGGCCGGCCCACACGACGACGGAGATGATGATGACGAGAGGGGACAGGTTGAGCTCGCGGCCCAGCACCTTCGGCTCGAGGAAGCTGCCGATCGTGAGGTTGACCGCGAGGTAGGTGACCGCGATCACGACGGCCGTACCCCAGTGGCCGTTCGCGAGTGCGTACGTCGCCGGCAGCACGCCGGCGATGATGCTGCCGAACGTCGGGATGTAGTTCAGCAGGAACGTGATGATCCCGAACAGCAGCGCGTAGTCGACGCCCTGCCACACGAGCATGAGATAGCACAGCGCGCCCGTCAGCACCGACGCGAGCGTCTTCACGCCGAGGTAGCGCTGGATCCCGCGGCCGATCGTGTCGAGCACCGCCGCCGCGTCGGCGCGCCGCGGTCCCGCGACCGACAGGATCTTGCGCCGGAAGACCGCCTGCTCCGCGAAGATGAAGACCATGTAGAGCAGGACCAGGAACAGGCCCTTCGCGAACCCCAAGCTGCTGCCGAGCACCTCGGTCGCCAGCGACGCGATGTCGATCTCGCGCAGCGACGTCACGAGCGAGCGCACGAACGGCCGCGGCAGCTCCGTCGCGCGCAACCGGGTCTCGATCCGTTCGACGACGTCGTCCCAGCCGCCCTCGATCGTCGGCTCGCCCGCGCCCGGGATCGACTCGCGGATCGGGTCGAGCGGGTCCTCGATCCGCTCGTCGGGCGGCTCGTCCTGCTCGTCCTGCTCGTCCGCGCCGACGAGCTCGCCGGTCTCGTCGTACGCGCCGGGCTCGCCGGACGCGAGCTCGTCCTGCGCGCGCTCGGCCGGGTCCGCGACCTCGTCCGGGCCGTCGAGCTCCTGCGGATCGGGATCGCCGAGCTCGCCCGGAGCGACGAGCTCGCCCGCAGCGACGTCCTCGCCGGGATCGACCGCTTCGACCGGGTCGGGCTGCGCCCACTCCGGCTCCGGCACGATCGGCCGCGGCACGTAGGGCCGCATCGGCACCGGCCGCGGCAGCGGCTGGCCGACGAAAGCGCGCACGTTCTCCTGGAGCAGCACACCCAGCCGGAAGAGCCCGAACGCGAGCAGGACGACGATCGTGAGGACGGTCAGCGCCGGCGGGATGTGCGCCTTGGCGAGCTGTCGCACGACCGGCTGCAGCATGCTCGCCAGGAACAGGGCGATCACGAGCGGCTGCAGGATGCTCGCGCCCACGTAGAGGACCCACCCGAGCAGGATGGTCGCGATCAGTCCGACGAGGATCGTGTAGGCGCGGTTGCGGACCGCCATGGCCCGACGATTCTATGTCCCGCCGCCGTGAAGTCCCGCGCGGAGCGGCGCTCGGGGCTGCCCGGGGGGTCCCGCCGCCCGCCGGAGATCAGCTCGCGCTGCGCTCGCTCCAGGCCCAGGCGACCAGGGCGCCGAGCGCGATCGTCACGAACCCGACGCCGCCGACGAGCCACAACCGGGAGAACGCGCGGAAGAGCGCGTCGTCGCTCGCCTGGCCGTGCAGGAGCTTGGTCACGAACATGCCCGCGTAGCCGACGCTCCACTCCGCGCCGAGGATCCAGAGAAGGATTCGAGTGAACATGGCGTGCCTCCGAGGAGCGGCCGCTTCAAGCCTCGTGCCAACCCCGAAATCCGCCCTGGCGGGCAAGCAAAGGCCGCTCGCAGGGCACGCGGCCCCGTGGCGGTGTCCACGATCGAGATCAGCCCCCGGGACACCGAGCGCGACCGCACGGCCGGCCGCGAGGGCTGCGCGCTCGCGCTCCTCGGGCGGGCGCTGGCGCACCCTGCGCGAAAGCGCTCAAAAGGCGGGGGGGCGAGCTTGCGCGGGCGCTGGTCGATGATGAGCTACGCGGGCCCGCCGAGCGGGTCGTTGCGAGCATGTTGAAGCGAGCCGGAGTCAACTACGAGCCCCAGGGGCGGTCCTCGGTCGGGGCGGGGCTGTCGCGCGTCCACGCGTTCTTCGCCGAGGACGTGTGGGCCTCGCGGGTCGACGAGCTGGGGTGGCCGCAGCGCACGCTCTACCGTTTCGCGCGCATCGGCTACCTCGCCGTGCACGGGTTCGTCGTCGACCGCTGCATGTTCCGCGCCTCGGCGCTGACCTACATCACGGTCCTCTCGCTCGTGCCGATGCTCGCGCTCTCGTTCTCCGTCGCCAAGGGCGTCGGCGCGTACGAGCGGCTGAAGGACGACTTCATCGTTCCGTTCCTCGACGACAACTTCGGACCGCCGGGCGAGCCGGGGATCGACGTCGCGTCGAACCTGCGCAGCGCGGCGGGGAACGTGCTCGAGCTCGTCGCGCAGACCGACTTCAAGAGCCTGGGCTTCGCGACGCTGATCATCCTGATCGCGGCGGTGCTCAAGATGCTCGGAACGGTCGAGCACTCGCTGAACGACATCTGGGGCGTCCAGAAGCCGCGCACGTTCGTGCGCAAGCTCGCCGACTACCTCTCGATGGCCGTGGTGACGCCGATGCTCGTCGTCTTCGCGCTCGGCGTGACGACCGCGGCGCAGGACAACGCGATGTTCGCCAGCGTGCGCGAGGGCTGGCTCGTCGAGGGCGCGTTCGAGCTGCTCGTCCGTCTCGCGCCGCTGCTCGCGATCTGGATCGGCTTCGCGTTCGTCTATCTCGTGCTGCCGAACACGCGCACGCGCATCGTCTCGTCCCTCGTCGGAGGGCTCGTCGGCGGCACGCTCTGGCAGATCGCGCAGGTCGCCCACGTGAAGTTCCAGATCGGGATGGCGAACTACAACGCGATCTACTCGAGCTTCGCCGCGATCCCGATCTTCCTCGTCTGGGTCTACTTCTCGTGGGTCACGATGATGTTCGGCGCGGAGGTCGCGTACGCGCATCAGAACGAGCCCGCGTACCGGCGCATCAAGCGTCTGCGGCCCGCCGACCACGCGTTCCGGGAAGCGCTCGCGCTGCGCGCGGCCCTGCGGGTGGCCGAGACGTTCGTCCGCGGCGATCCTCCGCGCTCGCGGATCTCGATCGCCGAGGAGCTCGGCGTGCCCGAGCGCTCGGTCGAGGAAGTGTTCGACGCGATGATCGCGCGGCGCCTGTTCGTCGCGACGGGCGAGCGCAGCGAGACCGCCTACCTGCCCGCGCGCGAGCTCGAGTCGATCACGATCAAGCAGGTCATCGACTCGCTCGAGGGCGATCAGGTCGAGGCGCAGCTTCCCCGTGGCACGCCCGCGGACCAGTACCTCGGCGAGCTCGCCCGACAGCTCGACGCCGAGGCGGAGGGCTCGCGCGCGAACAAGTCGCTGAGCGAGGTCGTCCGCCGCGCCCAGGCCTTGCAGCGCGAGAGCGAGGCCGAGAGCGCCCGCCAGCCGACCGGCGAAGAGGCCGCGGCGCCGACCTGAGCCCCGGGCCTCGTCGTCGTCCCGTCGTAGAGCTGGCGGGCTCTCACGCCTCGGCTGCGTGGCCGGGGTGCGCGCCTCCATATCAGAACGCCACGTCGGTCGCCTCGCACAGGAAGCGCACGAACGGCGCGCCCGCCTGGAACACGCGCGCGGCCTGCGTGGCGAGCTGAGCGCTCACCACGTCCTCGTCGGGGAGCAGCGCGTGCAGCGTGAAGTCCTTGCGCCGCAGGTCGTCGACGTGCGGATGGTCGGGGTCGTAGCCCCGCGGCGGGCGCGCGAGCACCTCGCCGCCCTGCTGGAGCCGGCCGCCGAGCTTCTTGCCGTGTGCGACGCGCTTCCAGCCGTCCGGGTCGGCGACGATCGCGTCGCGCACGCGCGCGAGCGCCGGCCCGTCCGGCTTCCAGATCCCCATTCCGGCGAACGACGCCTTCGGCTCGACGTGCAGATAGAAGCACGGCGCGTGGACGTCGCGCCCGACCTCGTGGCCGAAGCGGATGCCGATCGAGGTCTTGTACGGGCTCTTGTCCTTCGAGAAGCGCGTGTCGCGGTGGATGCGGAAGAGCGAGCCGCCCGAGCGCCGCGGGTCCGCTACGAAACGCGGGCCGATGCGCTCGAGACGCGGCCCGAAGTCCGCGATGAAGCGCAGCGCAGGGTCGAGCACGTGCTCCTCGTAGCGCTCCTTGTTCGCCGCGAACCAGTCGCGGTCGTTGTTCTTGGCGAGGTCGCGCAGGAAGGCGAGCGTGCGGCTCGTGAACCAGGGTCGTGTGGCGGTGGGCATGGAGAGCTCCTGTTCGCCCAGGGGGACGGTCCGGGAAGGGACGACGGGCCGCGGCGCGCGGCCTCGACAGTGGACTCGAAAAAAGGACGCTGGTGGGCCGCAGCGGTTGCAGTCGGAGCGCGGGAAATCGGATGATCCGCGCGCGCGCCGTTTCGCGGAGCATCCCCCAGCATCCTCGGAGCGTTCCCCCGGAGCACACGCTTGGACTGGATCACCAACCCCGACGCCTGGATCGCGCTCGGCACGCTCACCGCGCTCGAGATCGTCCTGGGCGTCGACAACATCGTCTTCATCTCGATCCTCGCCGCCCGCCTGCCGCTCCACCAGCAGGCCCGGGCGCGCACGATCGGCCTGCTCCTCGCGCTGGCAGGCCGGGTCGTCCTGCTCCTGTCGATCAGTTGGGTGATGGGGCTCTCCGCGGACCTGTTCGTGGTCGCCGGGGAGGCGATCTCCGGGCGCGACCTGATCCTGCTGGGCGGCGGGCTGTTCCTGCTCGCGAAAGCGACGCGCGAGATCCACCACGCGACGGAGGGCGGCGACGAGAAGGTCGTCGCCGGGAGCGCGTCCTTCCGCGGCGTCATCGCCCAGATCCTGCTGCTCGACCTCGTGTTCTCGCTCGACTCGGTCATCACCGCGGTCGGGATGGTCGAGGACGTCGGCGTGATGATCACGGCGATCGTGATCGCGATCGGGGTCATGCTGTTCACAGCGAAGGGCATCGCCGGCTTCATCCATCGCCACCCGACGGTCAAGATGCTCGCGCTCTCGTTCCTCCTCCTCGTCGGTGTCGCGCTCGTCGCGGAGAGCTTCGACCTGCACTTGCCGCGCGGCTACATCTACTTCGCGATGGCGTTCTCGGTGTTCGTCGAGCTGCTCAACATGCGCCGCCGCCGGGGCGACCCCGGCGCCCCCGCGCCCGGGTTGCCAGACGCCGGCCCGCATGGCAGCCTTTCGGGGTGATGGTCCCCGTTCCGCCCCCCCAGCGAGAGTCACCGTGAGCGACCCCGCCCCCTCGACCGAGCGCCAGCGCTTCGCCCAGAGCTACTGGGACACCCGCGCCAAGCGCGACGCCTTGTACGCGATCTGGGGCGACGAGGCCGTGTTGCAGCCCGAGAGCGCCGACCTGGACGCGTTCGCGCGCTCCGGCGAGGTCGAGGCGCGCATGCTGCTCCCCTACGTGCATCCCGACGCCGTCGTGCTGGAGATCGGCTGCGGCATCGGTCGGCTCCTGCGCCCGGTCGCGCGCTACTGCCGGGAGGCGATCGGCATCGACGTGTCGGCCGAGATGGTCGCGCAGGCGGGGGAGTACCTCGCGAGCGCGCCCAACGCGCGCGCGCTGCACGGGGACGGCGCGAACCTGAACGGGGTCGCGGACGAGAGCGTCGACTTCGTCTACTCGCTCCTCTGCCTGATCCACGTCGACAAGCGCAGCGCCTACCGCTACCTGCGCGAGGTGCGCCGCGTGCTCAAGCCGAACGGCCGCGCGCTGCTCCAGTTCCAGAACATCCTCTCGCCGCGCGGTCTCGAGCTCTTCCAGAGCGTGGCCGAGTCGGATTACCCGTTCGAGTTCTACACGCCCGAGGAACTGCGCCACCTCCTCGCGAGCGTCGGTCTCGAGACGCACACCGAGAACCTGAACAACGAGTTCGTCGAGGTGGGAGCGCTGCGCGGCGACCTCGCCGCCTGGGTGCGCGCCTGGCAGGACGGCTTCCGCGCCGAAGCGCTCGAGCGCAGCGGTTTCTTCGCCGACGGCGGCGGCGGGCTGGGTTCGACCGGCGCCGTCGACTCGGTCGTGGTCAACGAGACCGACCGCTGGCGTCCGTGCGAGGTCACCGCCTCGATCCACCGGCGCAGCGGGCAGGATCTCGCCGAGTGCTACTTCGCCTCCGGCGTGCTGTTCACGCCGCCGCGCAGCCGCGTGCCGATCCACGTGACGTTCGACGGGAGCGCGGGCGAGCTCGCGGTCGCCGCCGAGGGGCCGTTCGCCACCTTCCCCCAACGCCGTGCGGAGCCGCTGCCCGCGCGCGGCACGCTCGAGGCGCACTTCGCCGTCATCCCGTCCGGCTTCCGCTGGACCGAGGAGACGGTGCGGCTGTTCCCGAGCTGCAGCGTCGTGCTCCCGCTCGGCGAGCGCTGACCCCGTGCCGACCGACGCGCGCCACGTCTGGGTCAGCGGTCGCGTCCAGGGGGTCGCGTTCCGCTGGTTCACGCGCGAGCGAGCGCAGGAGCTCGGCCTCGCCGGCTGGGTGCGCAACCTGGCGGACGGCCGCGTCGAAGCGTGGGTCGAGGGCCCGGCGGACCGAGTCGAGTCGTTCGTCTCCTGGGCCCACGACGGCCCGCCCGCGGCGCGCGTCACCCGCGTCGACGCCCACCGCAGCGAGCCGCGTGGCTTCGCGGGCTTCGCGGTCGAGCCGAGCGCGAGGAGCTGAGCGCCGTGCTCGCCCTCGCCGCCGTCCTCGCGCTCGCGCTCGCGCCGCAGGACCTGGTCGTCGGCGAGAAGCACCCGGAGCTGCGCCTGCCGACGATCGACGGCGGGCGCACGCTCGGCCTGAGCCAGTTCCGCGGGAAGAAGATCCTGCTGATCGACTTCGCGTCCTGGTGAGCGGGCTGCCGTCGCACCGTGCCGGTCTGGCACGAGCAAACACGTACGGCGCGCGAGGCGGGCGAGCTCGTCGTGCTCGGCGTCGTCCAGGAGCAGCATCCCGACCGCGCGCGCCTGTTCGCGCAGTGGCACGGCATCGATTGGCCGATCCTGTGGGACCCGTTCAACGTGACCGGCGCGACGGCGGTGCCGCTGCACCGCGGGATCGACGAGCACGGGACGCTGCGCTGGAGCGGCCGCTCCTACGACGCGTTCGAGGCCGAGTTCCTCGTCGCCGACTTCCCGCCGCCCGCGCGCGCGCCGGGGCGTCTGCCGATCGCGAACGAGCTGGCCGAGGTGCGCCTGGGTGCGCCCGAGGACCGCAGGATCTGGCGCGCGCTCTCGGCGCTGCTGTGGCGGCCGCCGGACACGTGGGGGAGCGCGATCGACGCGTTGCGCGAGCGCGTCGCGAGCGAGCCGGGCGACGCCGCGACCGGGTTCCGGCTCGGCGTCGCGCTGCGCATGCGCCACGACTCGGAGCTGCGCGAGCCGGGCGACTTCCAGGGCGCGATCGACGCGTGGACGCGCGCTCTCGCGCTCGACCCCAACCAATACGTGTGGCGCCGGCGCATCCAGCAGGTCGGGCCGCGGCTCGACAAGCCGTATCCGTTCTACGACTGGATCGAGACCGCGCAGCGCGACATCGAGGCGCGCGGCGAGACGCCGGTCGCGCTCGCGGCGCCGCTCAGCGGAGCCGAGATCGTCGGCCGCGGTGGCGACTTCGTGCCCGCAGACGAGGGCGGCGAGAGCGAGCCCGATCCCGAGGCGCGCATTCATCGAGCGCCGCTCGGCGCGCTCGCGGTCGAGAGCGCGGTCGCCTTCGACACGTCCCCGGACGAGGGCGGCGCGCGGCGGCCCGTGGCGCGCGTCCACCTCGCGTTCCGGCCCGGCCCGTCCGTCTCGTGGAGCAACGAGGGCGAGCCGATGATCGTGTGGCTCGGCGCGGGCGGCGCGCTGCCCGCCGGATGGGAGCTCGACGCGCGGCTCCTCGAGCACGCAGGCCCGGCCGAGGCGACGTCGCGCGAGGAGCGGCGCCTCGAGCTCGAGGTGCGCTTGCCCGCGGGCGCGTCGGGCG
>CAZGTQ010000219.1:0-2496 GCA_964528575.1 uncultured Planctomycetaceae bacterium
CACGCCGAGCGCGAGCAAGAGCGCGACGCCCGCCGCCGCCCATGCGAGCGCACGCGCGCTCATTCGAACGTCACCTCCACCACCGTCTCCGCACCCGCGTCCACCGTCACGTCCCGCTCGACGATCGCTCCCGCCGCGTCGGTAGCGCGCACGACGTACGCTCCGGGCGCGAGCGGTCCGAAGCGCTCGAAGGACGACGGCAAGGCCCGGCGGCTCGTCTGGCCCTGGGGGTCGACGAGCGCGATCAGCGCGGCCAGCGGCACTCGGGTCGCGTCGAACGCGCGTGCGACGAGCCAGCCTCCGCGCTCGACGATGAGCTCGACCTCGGCCGCTTCCCCGTGGTCGAGCCCGACCGATCGCCCGCGCCGCGCCGCGCAGTCGCGCCACGTGGCGCGCAGTTCGTACGTCCCGGCCGCCAGCCCATCGATCGCGAAGCGTCCGCCGGCATCCGCCTCCGCCGCGTCCTCGGCGCCCGCCGCGCTGCGCACATACACCCACGCTCCGCCGCACGGCGCTCCGGTCGCGTCGACGACGCGGCCCCTCAGGCGGATCGACTCCCCGATCACGAAATCGATCCCGCGCGTCGTCTCGCCGGGACGAACGACGGCCGTGCGTCGAACGAGCGGGAGCTCGCTCCTCGATGCGTCGTCGCCGCCTCCCGCGCACACCTCGTACGGACCCGCGGCGAGGCGCGACGTCGTCCAACGCCCGTCCGGCCCGGTCCACACCCCGTCGGCCCCGCCCGACGCGGGGACCGAGGCCCGCACGAAGATCGGTACGTCCGCGAGCGGCCGCCCCGAGGGATCGTGGACGCTGCCCGCGACGGCGCCGGTCTCGACGACGACGTCGTAGCGATGGAGCGCGACGGCGGGCACGCGCAACGCGCGTTCGACGATCGTGGCGTCTCCCTCGGCGCCCACCACCTCCAGCACGAAATCGCCTGGTCCGTCGAGCTCGACGACGTACTCGCCGCTCTCGTCGAGCTCCGCAACCGTGTCGAAGGTCCAGTCCGCTCGTCGCATGAACACGGCACCGTCGCGCAGCGGCTGGGCGTCTGCGACGACCCGCCCGGCCAGCCGCACGCGCCCTCCGCGCCCGATCTCGACGCGCGCCGTCTCCCCGGCGCGCACCGCGACCTCGGCTCGCTCGACCAGCCCCCGCGCGTCGTGCGGATCCGCATCCGGGCCGAGCGCCTCCACGTCGGGCGCGCGCGGGTCGAGCAGCAGGGCGTACCGGTCGGGAGCGAGCGCTTCCACGCCGAACGAGCCGTCCGGCGACACCGTCACGGCCGCGATGGGAGGTGCGCCGCCGACGGAACCGACCACGCGAACGACCTGCCCGCGTGCCGGCTCGCCATCGCGGCGCAGCGCGCGTCCTTCGATCGCGCCGGTATCGCCGAGCACGAGCACGAGATCGGCGAGCGAGCGCCCGCGAACGCATTCGACGAGCACGTCGTCCGACGGCACGTGGCCGTGGGCGGTCGCGCGCACGCGATGCGGCCCCTCGGGAACCCAGCGCACGGCGAACGAGCCGTTCGCCGCCGACGTCGTCGACGCGGCTGGCCCGGGTCGCCGCAACGGAGCGCCCGCGTCGAAGGCCTCGACGAGCGCTCCCTCGATCCCGTCGCCGTTCACGTCGACGACTTGCCCGGTGATCGCCGCCGGGCACGGGATGACGAGCGTCACGACGCCGCCGGCGCCCGGCACGTTGCGCTCGATCGGCGCGCCTCGCCCGTAGCCCGCGGCCTCCGCGACGAAGCTCCAGCGGCCCGCGTGCAGTCCCGCGAGCTCGAACATGCCGCTCGGCTCCTCGAGCTCCCTCGCGATGCGCGCGCTCCCTTCGAGCGGCCCGCGCGCCGTCGCCTCGACCCGGAACACCGGGACCGGATCGCCCAGCTCGTCGACGACGTAGCCGCGGAGTACGTGCCCCGGGCCGAGCTCGAGCACGAGCTCGTCACCCGCCGCGACGAAGTCCTTGCGCGCGGACCATGACGCGCCGTCCGAAGCGATCGCGCGCGCCTCGACGTCGTACCGCACGCGCGTCAGCTTCGCGAGCACGAAGCCCCCGTCCGCGCCAGTCCGCGTCGCGACCGGCACGGTCGCGGCGTAGCGGAAGCCGTCGGCACGGCGCGGAAACGCGACGACATGCGCGCCTGTCGCGGAAGCGCCGTCGCGCCAGCGCACGAAGCCGCGCAGCTCGCTCCGCGCGCTCACGGCATCGCGACGCTCGTCGCGCGGCGTCGCACTGGTGGCGAGTTCGGTGAGCTCTGTCGCGCCGAACGCCGCACCGGCATCGGGACCGACGCCGCGGGGCGCTGGCGATTCCAGGGCATCCGGGGGCTCGGCCCGCCGGGCGAGCACGAGCGCCACCCCCAGCGCGACCAGCGCCGCTGCTGTCCCGAGCGCGAGCGCTCGTCCTCGCTTCGTCCCGCGTGTCATTCGAAATGGAGGTCGACGCGCAGCTCGGGGCGCTCGCCGGCGACGATGTCCCGCTCGA
>CAZGTQ010000220.1:0-10788 GCA_964528575.1 uncultured Planctomycetaceae bacterium
GGCGGACGAGCGACGCACCGACGACCTGCTCGACGCGCGCGACGTGCTCGGCAAGCGCATCCTGACGACGCGCGTGCGCGGCACCGTCACCGTGCGCGAGGAGAACGCCGCCGCCGCGCTCGAGGTGATGAGCCGCTTCGCCGCCGACCCGCACTGGCTGATCTACCTGCCGCCGACGATGTCGCCGTCGGAGACGTGCGCCGCGGGCGATCACCTCGAGCACCCGCGCGAGGCGTTCGCGCACTTCCGCTCGCGCGGCGTGCCGCGCGTCATGTGCCTGGAGAAGCACATGGGCTCGCGCGCGATCGTCGTCGTGTGCCGCGCCGTCGACGTCGCGCGCCGGCGCTTCGGCACGCACGACGAGCGCGACGGCATCGTGTACACGCGCCCGGGCCGGCCGTTCTTCCGCGAGGACGACGTCGAGCGCGCGTTCCTCGCGCGCGTACGCGCGGCGCTCGACGAGTCGGCGCTGTGGGACGCGCTCGCGACCGACTGGGTCTGCCTCGACGCGGAGCTCTTGCCGTGGTCGGCGAAGGCAGAGGAGCTCTTGCGCTCGCAGTACGCCGCGGTCGGAGCGGCGTCGTCGGCCGGGCTCGCCGCGGCGCTCGCCGCGCTGCGCGCGGCGGCGGAGCGCGGCGCCGACGTCGCGGAGCTGGCTGCGCGCTATGCGGAGCGCGCGCGCGCGGCCGAGCTCTACGTCGACGCGTACCGGCGCTACTGCTGGCGCGTCGAGGACGTTTCCGACCTGCGCCTCGCGCCGTTCCATCTGCTCGCGAGCGAGGGCGGCGTGCACACCGACCGCGACCATCGCTGGCACATGGAGACGCTCGGCGCGCTGTGCGACGCGTCGGGCGGCTTCCTGCACCGCACCGCGACGCGCGAGGTCGACCTGACGGACGAGCAGAGCGAGGCGGCCGGCGTCGCGTGGTGGGAGGAGCTCACCGGCCGCGGCGGCGAGGGCATGGTCGTGAAGCCGCTCGAGTGGATCGTGCGCAGCAAGAAGGGCCTCGTGCAACCCGCGCTCAAGTGCCGCGGCCGCGAGTACCTGCGGATCATCTACGGGCCGGAGTACACCGCGCCGGAGAACCTCGAGCGGCTGCGCAAGCGCGGGCTCGCGGCCAAGCGCTCGCTCGCGCTGCGCGAGCTCGCGCTCGGCCTCGAGGCGCTGCACCGCTTCGTCGAGCGCGAGCCGCTCTACCGCGTGCACGAGTGCGTCTTCGGCGTCCTCGCGCTCGAGAGCGAGCCGGTCGACCCGCGGCTGTAGGCGCGCTCAACGCTCGGGCGGCGGCTGCTCGACCGGCCAGGAGCGCAGGACGCGCCACGCGATCGAGATGCCGGTCTCGTCCTCGCCGATGGCGGTGAACGCGACGAGGTCGTCGTGGTCGCCGGAGAGGGCGGTGCGCAGGAGGTACGTGTGACCGGCGAGCTCGCCGACGGTGCTTCCCAGGCCGAGCTCCTCCGCCCGCTTCGCGTCGTGCTCGGTGAGCACGCGCCAGCCGCCCTCGAACGTCGACCGGAGGATCGAGACGAGGTCCCACGCGTCACGCTGGCGCTCGCTCAGGCCGCTCGGCATCTCGCCCGACATGACCGCCCCCAGCCTCTCGAAGGCGACCTCGCCGACGTCGAGCAGCAGCCGTTGCCGAGCCGACAGACGGCCTCGCTCGAACATCAGGCCGGGATCCTCGTCGTAGGAGTGGCTGCGCGTCAGCAACGAACTTGTAGAATTCCCCTACAAGCCCCACTGGCCCTCTCCCATTGAACACCGAAACTCGCTCCCTCCGCAACAACAGTCCTGCACACGGTTCTTTCCCATCGGAGTTATTCTCTCGCAATGCCGTGTGCGGGTTCACTTCTTGCGTGGGTGGCTACTGCAACCGGCTCACTCCATTCGCGAAGGGAACATGAGATGAGCCTGCAGATCGCGCACTCTTTCCTCGGCCCGAAGGCACTCCTACCGTCGATCGGCGGCGGTGTGATCGCGGTCCTGTGCTTGTCATGGGGCACCGAGACCGCTGCGCGGCGGCAGTGGAAGCCCGACGGCCACAATTGCGAGTAGGGATGAGGCCGAACACGGCGGTTCGTCTCCTCGCGGTTGCGTTGGCTGTCGGCGCATCGCTCTCCTGGATTGTCCTCGCCAGCGATCCGGGGCCGCGTGTGAACGGCGCGATTCCCATGCAGTCGCGCGACGAGGACACCGGGAGCTTCGCGCCGGCTCCGCTTACCGAGCGGGATTCCGTCGGCGCCGTCGCACCGCACGGCGATCCGGCTGCTCGGCCGCTGGAGATCGAACCCATCGGCACGCCGTACGTTCTCGAGGCCCGAGTGGCGAACTGGACCGATCCCGTTCGGTTGATCGTCGGCCCCCACGGGCGTCTGTTGGCCGAAGACTCCGCGGACATCGAGGAAGAGTCCGCTGCCGGGAGCTTCCAGCTCGACGTCACCAAGCTCGGAGAGCATCTCCGCGCGGGCGGGCTCGTGTCCGTACGGGCGGAAGCGGGCGATCGCTCGTGGGGCCCGAGGCTGCTCGGCCTCGGAGACTTCGAACGGGACGAGGTGAGCGGGTACATGAAGGCGAGGGTCGCGATCGAGTTTGAGCTCCACGCCGCTCCCGGCATCCGGGGACGCGTCGTGGACGAGCGGTTCCAACCGATCGAGGGCGCGAAGGTCGCGACGCTGACGAGGGGCGCGGCGAGCGCGGACGACTGGGTGGCGGACAGCGAAGCGCGGACGGCGGCGGACGGCACCTTCGCGCTGCCCGTCCACACGCCGGGCGAAGGCCTGCTGATCGTGTCCGCCGAGTCGCGTCCGATGCATCAAGAAGTGACGTTCCTCCCCCCGCACGGCGTGGTGGACCTCGGCGACGTCGTGCTCGATCCTGGCGTCTCCCTCTCGGGAATCGTGATCTGGAGCCGGCCGCCGCCGTACAGGGTCCTCGTCGGGCCGCGGGTGGCCGGGAGCATGCACGTGAGCGGAGGCTGGGAGGCGATGGGCTGGGTGGAAGGACGCCTCAGGCGCATGTGGGCCCAAGGCGATACCGATGCCGAGGGCCGCTTCCGAATCAGTGGCCTCGAGCCGGGCCCGCACGTCCTCGACTTCCACTCGCCCCTCCTCGGGTTCCCCGTCGCCGCGCTTCCGGGCCTCGACAGGAGCCTGGAGGTCGTCGTGCCGGACCAAGGAATCCAGTTCATCGTCGACACGCCCGCCGTGTTCCTGCGCGCATCGAGCGCGGGCTCTCCGGTGGCCCGAGCGGGGATCGAGCTTCAGTCGGGCGAGTCTTCCTGGAGCGTAGGCGGAACGGGGCTCGAAGGCATCCTGGTAGTCCTCGTGCCCCCGGAGACCGATTTCACGGCGGTCGTGACTGCGGAGGGGTACTGGGCCGCGGAGGCAGCGTTCACCACCCCGCGGCGCGGAGAGGTGATCGATGTCGAGGTGCCTCTTCGAACGAGGGACGTGGGAAAGGTGGCGGTGACGGTCGCCGACGAAGCGTCGAAGCCGATCCGGCGAGCGGCTCTGAGCTTCTTTCGCGAAGGAGAGCTGGTTCGGAAGTGGAGCGGATCCAGCTCGAACGGGGAGTTCCTCGTCGAGGACCTCCCGGTCGGCCCTTACATGCTAGAAATCGCTGACGAGCACCGGAGCCTGAGTTCATCGCTGCTCGTCCCCGCGCAGATCGACGTCGAGGTCCGGGCGCACGAGACAACGCGTTACCTCGCGAGCCTCCTGCTTGGAGGGAGGATCACGATCCGAATCGTCGATTCGTCGGGGAGGCCTGTAAGCTCGGCGAGCTGTCAGTTGCGCGACTCCCGTGGCCACCGTATCGACGCAGTCTTCCTGGTGACGGACCCGACGAGCGGGACCTTCCAGAACTCACGAGAGCAGGTGCCCTCGGTGGCCGAGCTTCCGACGAACGTGTGGCCCCCTCTTCCGGAAGGGGAGTACACGATTGCGCTGGAGGCAGAAGGATACGAGCCCCGGGAGCAGAGGGTCACAGTGGTCCGCGGCAAGGTCACCGACGCTCGGGTGGTCCTGGCGCCGGAGCAGCCGTAGAGAGCTCGCCTGCATTCCCGGCCGCGGGCTCGAGGGGCTTCGCTCGCGCCGCCCGTCGGGTCTGAAGCGCCCGAACGGGGAGGGTCTTGTGCGCGCGCGCCGCCAGCGCGCGCCCAGCGCTTCAGCGGCCATGCCGCCACGCGCGGGCTCTCGCCTGCTGCGTCAGCCCCGAGCGCTCCTGCTGCTCGCTCAGGCCGCGACTTGTCCTGCGGCAACTCAGGCCCGTCGGGACCTGCGCGCCGGGCGCTCCGCTGCTGCGGCGCGCGGCCGAGCTGCGAGCGCACCGTCCCCGCGCTCCGCCCCAGCCGGGCGGCGACCTCGCTCGCTCCAGCCCCTGCCAGGTGCGCAGGCGCACGACCGAGCGGTACGGCTCGCGTAGCGCGAGCACCGCGTCGACGACCTCGCGCTGCGCCGCCAGCCGCCCGTGCGTCGCTTCGACCGGCTCGACCGACACGGACCGGGCGACCGCCGCCTCGCGCGCGCGCCGGCGGGCCGTTCCGCGCTGCGCGTCGCGCGCCAGGTTGCCGGCGACGCGGCCGAGCCAGGCGCGCAGCGACCCCGCGGCGCGCGGCGGCCGGCGCAGGGCGGTGAGCCAGGTCTCCTGGACGACGTCCTGGACGCGCGCCTCGTCGGCGACGAGCGCGCGGACGACGGCGCGGACGAAAGGCTCGTGGCGCAGGAGCGTGTCGGCGGAGAGCGTGTCGGACGCGGTCATGGCGGGCTCCGTGAAGAGTGTCGGCAGGTCGTCCGAAAGACGCCACGGGGATGGCCAGCGCGGCAAAGAATTGTCGATCGCCGCGCGACCCCGCCGCTGTAGCCTTCCGCGTCATGCGATTCTCGCCCTTCCTCGCGCTCCTGATCCCGCTCGTCTCGTGCGCCGCCGCGCCGGCCGGGCCAACCGTGCACCGCTGGGGCGCGCTGCGCGACGTGATGCGCGACGGCCGCACCGAGGGCCGCGTCGCGCTCGACGACGTCGTCGGACCGCGCACGGTCGCGGTCGGCGCGGTCGAAGGGCTCGCGGGCGAGATCACCGTCGACGGCGGCGCGATCCACGTCGCCGAGGTCGCGGGCGGCGCCGGCGTCGCGCGCGCGCCGCGAGCGGGCGAGCGTGCGACGTTGCTCGTCGCAGCCGACGTCGAGGCGTGGAGCGAGCACGCGCTCGGGGCCGCCGCGGACTTCGACGCGCTCGAGGCGGCGGTGCGCGCACTCGCGCTCGAGCGCGGCTTCGACGCGAGCGAGCCGTTCCCGTTCCGGGTCGAAGGGCGCGCGCCCGAGGCGCGCCTGCACGTGGTCGACGGCTCGTGCCCGATCGCCAATCCCGGCGGACCCGCTCCGTGGCGTTGGAGCGGCGCGGACGTCGCCGTCGTGCTCGTCGGCTTCTTCGCCGACGGCTCGGCCGGCGTCCTGACGCACCACGGGCGCGCGAGCCACGTCCACGCGCTCGTCCCCGGCGAGCGCGTCTCCGGCCACCTCGACGCCGTGGCGCTCGAGCCGGGCGCGCGGCTCTTCCTGCCCGCGCGCTGAGCGAGCGAGCCATGCGCACCGAGACCGTCTCGCCGCTCCGAGTCGCCGGCGCGCTGCGCGACGCGTGGGCGGCGCGCGCGCCCGGCTGGCTGCGCGCCGACCTGTTCGCGGGCGCGGTGGTCGGCGTCGTCGCGCTGCCGCTCTCGATGGCGCTCGCGATCGCGTCCGGCGCGCCGCCCGAGGCCGGGCTCGCGACCGCGATCGTCGCCGGCGGGCTGATCGCGCTGCTCGGCGGGAGCACGCACCAGGTGAGCGGGCCGACCGCGGCGTTCGTCGTCATCCTCGCGCCGATCGCGGCGCGCTACGGGCTCGGCGGGCTCGCGGTCGCGACGCTGCTCGCCGGCGCGATGCTCGTCGTGCTCGCGCTCCTGCGGCTCGGCCGGCTGATCCAGTTCGTCCCCTACCCCGTCACGATCGGCTTCACCGCGGGCATCGCGATCGTGATCGCGACGCTGCAGATCCCGGGCTTCTTCGACCTCGAGCTCGACGTCGGCGCCGACGCGCACTTCGCCGAGCGCACGGTCGCGCTCGCGCGCGCGCTGCCGGCCGTGCACTGGCCGGACGCGGCGATCGGCGCGGCGACGCTCGCGATCCTCGTGGCGTGGCGGCGCACCCGCAGCCGCGTGCCCGCACCGCTCGTCGCGCTCCTCGTCGGCGGCGGAGCCGCCTACGCGCTCGCACGGCTCGTCCCCGGCTTCGAGGTCGCGACGCTCGCGTCGCGTTTCGGCACGCCGGAGCAGCCGGCGGGGATCCCGCGCGAGCTGCCGTCGTTCGGCCTGCCGTGGACGTCGCTCGACGGCGGGCTCTCGCTCGACCTCGTCGTCGCGCTCCTTCCGGCGGCGGCGACGATCGCGATGCTCGCGGCGATCGAGTCGCTGCTGTCCGCCGTCGTCGCGGACGGCGTGACGGGGACGCAGCACGATCCGGACGGCGAGCTCTTGGGGCTGGGCATCGGCAACCTCGTCGCGCCGTTCTTCGGCGGCATCCCCGCGACGGGAGCGCTCGCGCGCACGGCGACGAACATCCGCAGCGGCGCGCGCACGCCGCTCGCCGCGGTCTTCCACGCGCTCTTCGTCCTCGGCGCCATGCTGCTGCTCGCGCCGGTCCTCGGGCACCTGCCGATGGCGGCGCTCGCCGCGCTGCTGCTGATGGTCGCGTGGAACATGAGCGAGGCCCGCCACGTCGTCCGCGTCCTGCGCGAGGCGCCGCGCGGCGACGCGTTCGTCCTCGTCACGTGTCTCGTGCTCACCGTCGCCTTCGACATGACGGTCGCGGTCGCGGTCGGGCTCGTGCTCGCGGCGGTCCTGTTCATGCGCCGCATGGTCGAGATCACGTCGGTGCGCCTCGTCACCCCGGGCGACCGGGCCGAGCACGAGCACCTCCCGCCGGGCGTCGGGGTCTACGAGATCGCGGGCCCGCTCTTCTTCGGCGCCGCGCACAAGGCGACGGCGACGCTGCGCCGCATGGCGCCCGACCTGCGCGTCCTCGTGATCGACCTCGAGCGCGTGCCGACGATCGACGCAACGGGGCTCTTCAACCTGCGCTCGGCGGTCGATCGGCTGCGCGGCCGCGCCGTACGCGTGCTGCTCGCCGGCGCGAGCGGCGGCACGCGCGCCGCGCTCGAGCGCGCGGGCCTGGAGAGCTTCGCGACGGTGCGCGAGGCGCTCGACGCCGCCGGACGGGACGCGGAGCCGAGCGCGAACGCGCTCGACGCCGCGCACGGCTAGCGCGCGCGGGGCTCGCGCTCAGAAAGGAGCGTCGAGCAGGTGCAGCGCCGAGCCGCCGGCGAGCGCGCACTCGAGCTCGACCGCTTCGGGATCGCCGCCGGCCGACACCGTCGGCAAAGACCGTCGCCGCCCGACGCGGTCGGACAGCCGAACGTGAAGCACCCGCCGTCACCCCGGAGGGCGCCGCCGTAGACGTGCGCTCCCGACGAGGAGGTCTGGCCCGGCACCGCGCGCACGAGCACGACGTCGCCGGTTGCGGCCGCTTCGACGGCGGGCTGGATCTGCGTGAACGACGAGCCCGAACCGCCGGCCTTGTCGACCACCCAGACGGAGCCCTGGGCGAACGGCGCCGGCGAAGCGAGCGAGAGCGAGCAGCGGGAGGACGCCGAGCTTCATGGCTGAACCTGACCTTCATCTCACGGAGGCGCCAGCGGCCGGTGCGGGCGGTAGAGTGCGCGACCCGGATGAGCTTCGACGAGCGACTCCCCTGGCTGCGCGGCCTCGTCGCGCGCGGGCCGGCGCCGTTGTTCGCGACGGTGAGCGGCGCGCACCTGTACGGCTTCGAGTCGTCCGACAGCGACTGGGACCTGCGCGGCGCGTTCGTCGCGCCGCTCGAGAGCGTGCTCGGCCTGCGCGCGATCGAGGAGACCGTGTCGGTGCTCGAGACGCGCGACGGGCTAGAGCTCGACTGGGTCGCGCACGACGTCCGGAAGTTCGCACGGCTCATGACGCGGCGCAACGGCTACGTGCTCGAGCAGGTCTTCTCACCGCTCGTCGTGCACGGCGGGGCCTGGCTCGACGAGCTGCGCGCGATCGCGCGGGGCTGCGTCACGCGCACGCTGTTCCACCACTACGACGGCTTCGTGAAGAACCAGCTCGCGCTGCTCGACGGCGGCGACGCGACCGTCAAGCGGCTGCTCTACTGCTACCGTGTGCTGCTGAGCGGGATCCACGTCCTGCGCGCCGGACGCATCGAGGCGAACCTCGGCGTGCTGAGCGATGAGCACGGCCTCCCGTCGATCGCCGAGCTGATCGAGCGCAAGCGTGCGGGCCGCGAGCTGGGCGCGCTCGCGCCGCGCGAGGCCGAGGCACACCGCGCGGTGCTCGACGCGCTGCGAGCGAAGCTCGCCGACGCGCACGCCGCGTGCACGCTGCCGGAGGAGCCGACGTCGCTCGACGCGCTCGACGCGTACGTCGTGCGCGCGCGGATGGAGCTCGGCCGTGGGTGACTTCTGGGAGGACGGTCTCGTCCTGCGCGTGCTCGCCGGCTCGCGCGCGCACGGGCTCGCCCGCGAGGGCAGCGACACCGACACGCGCGGCGTGTGCATCCCGCCCGAGCGTTACCTCATCGGGTTGAGCGCGTTCGAGCAGCACGAGAGCGAGAATCGCGACCACGTGACATACGCGCTCGCGAAGTTCGTGCGGCTCGCGCTCCAGGGCAATCCGAACGTCCTCGAGACGCTCTACGTCGATCCCGGCGACGTGCTCTTCGCCAACGAGGCGGGGCGCGAGTTGCTCGCCGCGCGCGACCTGTTCCTGTCGAAGCACGCCGGCCGGCGATTCATGGGCTACGCGCTCGACCAACTGAAGCGCATGGAGCGCCACCACCGCTGGATCGTCGATCCGCCCGAGCGCGCGCCGCGGCCCGCGGACTACGGCGCGACGGAGGGCGGCGGCCGGGCGCGCTTCCCCGACGACGATGCGCGCAAGGCGTACGACGCGGCGCAGAAGCACTGGAACCACTACCGCGCGTGGCGCGAGACGCGCAACCCCGAGCGCGCCGCGCTCGAGGACCGCCACGGCTACGACACCAAGCACGCGCTGCACCTGGTGCGGCTCGCGACGATGGGCGCCGAGGTGCTCGAGCGCGGGACGCTCGTCGTGCGCCGGCCGGACGCGGAGCGACTGCTCGCGATCCGCGACGGAGCGCTCACGTACGAGGAGCTGCTCGCGCTGGCCGGCGAGCTGGTCGCGTCGCTCGACGCTCGGCTCGCGGCATCCGCCCTGCCGGACGAGCCGGACGAGCGCGCGGCCGAGGAGCTCGTGATCCGGCTCCACCGGCGCGCTCTCGGCGCCTGAGGTAAGCTCTCGCCCCATGAGGCCGCTGATCGAGGAGCGGGACGGTGACGACGCCGGCTACGTCGAGCGCGTACGCGCGATCGTCGCAGGCGTGCTGCGCGACCGGCGCGTCGAGGAGGCGGTCGTCGTGCGCATCGACAATTGGTTCGACCGCAAGTGGCTGGAGTTCTCGGGGCACCGCTCCGTGCCGTACGAGTGCGGGCCCTTCGCGTCGCGTATCGAAGAGCACCGGCGTGCGGAGCTGACGTTTCCGCCGTTCCATCCAAATCGCGTCCAGAGCTGGACGCGCTACGCGTGGAACGGATACGCCGAACGGTTCGTCGAAGCCCGCGGCCCCGGGTCGAAACGCCCCCATCGCCTGCAGCGGAGCTCCGAGAACCTCGGGCGGCGGGTTGCGCAAGGCGGGTCGTCGGTCGCGTACGTCTGGATGAGCGGCAACACCTCGAGCAACGGCCGCGGGAGCCTCATGGTGTATGTAGCGCGCGAGGAACGCACCGAGGCGTGGTACGCGTCTCTCGTCCGCGACGGGGGCTGGAGCATCGCCGCGGTCGCAGGAGTATCGCAGGACGAAGTCGAGCGCTTCGCCGACGAGGGAGCGGCGCTCGAGCGCGCGGCGCGCGAGCGCGTCCTCCCGGAGGAGGAGGCGCTCGCGCGCGAGCTGCACCGCGCGATCGACGCGGGCGACCTGGGGCGCGTGTCGACGCTGCTCGCGGGCGACGTCGACCTCGAGGGGCGCGACGCAGCGGGTCGCACGCCGCTGCTGCACGCGATCCAGGAGCTCCGTTGGGACTGCGCGGACTTCCTCCTGTCCGCCGGAGCCAACCCGCACCAGGCGGAGCACGACGGATGGAACGCGATCCACCATTGCGTCTGGGCCGATCCCGACGACCCGGAGAGCGAGCGGATGCTCCACGCGCTCCTCGCGCGAGGTGTCGCAGTGAACGCGCGGACGAGCGGAGGGTTGACTCCGCTCCATCTCGCCGCTCGCCACGATCGGGTCGCGCCGGCGCGCGCCCTGATCGGATCGTCGGCGAACGTGCGCGCGAAAGACGTCGACGGCTGGACCGCCCTGCACCATGCGTGTCGCGCCGGCGCCACCAACGTCGCGCGGCTGCTCATCGAGAGCGGCGCTCGCGTCGGCGCGCGCGACAGGCGGCGCGCGACCCCGTTGTTCTGGGCGGCGTTCGCGGGGCATGCGCCCGAGGTCGAGCTCCTACATGGGGCCGGCGCGAGCCTGGCCGTGAACGTCGGCGGCTATACGCCGCTGCGCATCGCCCGCCGGCGCGGCCACGACGCGGTCGTCGCGCTGCTCCTGCGCCTGGGAGCCGAAGCATGACCCGCGACCACGCAGCTCGGAGCGAGTCGTGAGCGCGCCCTTCCGCTTGGCACGAGGCGTCCGCGTCGCCGACCTCAG
>CAZGTQ010000221.1:0-10469 GCA_964528575.1 uncultured Planctomycetaceae bacterium
GAGCGAGGAGGCGACGTTCAGCTTCCGCGACACGGGCGTGCCCGAGCTCGGCCGCGTCACGCGCATGAACGTGCGCACGCTCCTGCTCGAGAGCATGCTGCGCAAGGAGGGCCGCGCCGGCGCGCTCGCGACGGCGCAGCAACTCGCGGCGGTCGACGCGCCCTTCGGCGCGACCCCGCCCGCCGCGCCCCGCGCGCACCCGCTCGACGCGGCGACCGAGATGACGCAGAACCGCGCGCCCCAGGGCCGGCCGCGCCGCCCCGACCAGGCGTAGCTGCGCCGCCGCGTTGGCGCTTCCGCGCCGGGGGTTGTCGCGGGGGTGTCGCGTCAACCCGCGTCGCCGTGCTCGGCTGCGACGCGGTCGTAATGCCCGCGCAGCTCCGCGAGCACCTTCTCGAGCGCGTCCCGCTCCTCCTCGCCGAGGTTGCCGCGCGTCTTGTCCGCGAGCATCGCGAGGTCCGCGATCACCATCCGCGCCTGCGCGAGGTCGACGCGCGACTGGCCGGTCAGCGGGTTCTCGAGGATCCCGAGCCCGAGCATGCCCTGGATCCCCATGCGCGCGAGGAACAGGCGGAAGTCGCCCCCCGGCGGCGCGAGGTCCTCGGCGGTCCGCGGGCGGTCCGGTGGGCGCCCGCTCACACCCGCAGCTCCTCGCGCGCGGCGTATGGATCCGCGCTGCCCTCGCGCTCGCCGTCGCGGTCTCGGGCGGAGGTGCGCGCCAGGGCGGCTGCGACGAAGCCGCGGAACACCGGATGGGCGTCGAGCGGGCGGCTCTTGAACTCGGGGTGGAACTGCACGCCGATGAAGAACGGGTGCGCGGGGATCTCGACGATCTCGACGAGGTCGCGCGGCGGATGGACCCCGCTCGCGACCATGCCGGCTTCGCGCAGGCGCTCGCGGTACTCGTTGTTGAACTCGAACCGGTGGCGGTGGCGTTCGCTGATCTCGCGCGTGCCGTAGAGCCGCTCCGCGAGCGTGTCCGGCTCGATGCGGCACGCGTAGGCGCCGAGCCGCATCGTCCCGCCCTTGTCGGTGACGTCCGCCTGGTCCGACATGAGACAGATCACCGGATCCTCGGCGAGCGGCGAGTGCTCGAGCGTGTGCGCGCCCGCCAGCCCGAGCACGTTGCGCGCGTACTCGATCACCGCGCACTGCATGCCCAGGCAGATGCCGAAGAACGGCACGCCCCGCTCGCGCGCCCAGCGGATCGCGGCGACCTTGCCCTCGAGGCCGCGCTCGCCGAAGCCGCCGGGCACGAGCACGCCGTCGACGCCATCGAGCAGGTGCAGGCCGACGTCGAGCACGTCCTCGGCGCGCACCTTGCGCACGCGCACGGCGCAGTCGTTGGCGATGCCGGCGTGCGCGAGCGATTCGTAGATCGACTTGTACGCGTCGTGCAGCTCGATGTACTTGCCGACGACGGCGATCTCGCACGAGCGCGTCGTGTTGCGGATCCGCTCGAGCATCGCACGCCAGTCGTCGAGGTCGGTCGGGCCCTCGTAGGGGAGCCCGAGGTGCTCGAGCACGATCCGATCGGCGCCCGCGGCGACCAGATCGGTCGGCACCTCGTAGATCGAGAAGTCGACGTCGCGCTCCTCGACCACCGCCTCGCGGCGGACGTTGCAGAACAGGCTGATCTTGCGCGCCATGTCCTCGGTCATCGGCTTCTCGGTGCGGCAGATCAGCACGTCGGGCTGAATGCCGATCTCGCGCAGCTTGCCGACCGACTGCTGCGTCGGCTTGGTCTTGAGCTCGCCCGAGGCGCGCAGGTAGGGGAGCAGCGTGATGTGCACGTAGAGCGTGTCCCCGCGCGGCCGCTCGAGGCCGAACTGACGGATCGCCTCGAGGAACGGCAGGCTCTCGATGTCGCCGACCGTGCCGCCGATCTCGGTGATCGCGACGTCGACGTCGTCGCCACTGACGCCCTCGTGGATCGCCTCCCTGATCGCGTCGGTGATGTGCGGGATCACCTGCACCGTGCGGCCGAGGTAGTCGCCGCGCCGCTCCTTGCGGATGACCGAGCGGTAGATCTTGCCCGTCGTGAAGTTGCTGCTCTTGGTCAGCTTCGCGTGCGTGAACCGCTCGTAGTGACCGAGGTCGAGGTCGGTCTCCGCGCCGTCGTCGGTCACGTACACCTCGCCGTGTTGGAACGGGCTCATCGTGCCCGGGTCGACGTTGATGTACGGATCGAGCTTCTGCAGCGAGACCTTCAGCCCGCGCTGCTCGAGGATCATCCCGATCGCGGCGGACGTGAGCCCCTTGCCGAGGCTGCTCACGACGCCGCCGGTGATGAAGATGTGCTTGGTCATGCGGTCCTCGCGGGGTCGGGATGGGAAGGGTCTTGTCGTTGCTCGCAGCGGCGAACGAACGCGCGGTAGTCGTCTCGCGTGTCGATGCCCGGCGGCGCGTGCTCGGCGCGCAGAGCGTGGACGCGGCCGCCGCTCTCGAGCCAGCGGAGCTGCTCGAGCCGCTCGGTGCGCTCGAGCGGGCTCGGCGGCAGCGCGCAGAAGCGCTCGAGCGCGTCGGGGCGGAACGCGTACACGCCGACGTGGCGCCGCGGCGCGCAGGCGGGCTCGCCGTGAGCGGCGGCGGCGGGGATCGGCGCGCGCGAGAAGTAGAGCGCGCGCCCCGCGTCGTCGCAGACGAGCTTGACGATGTTCGGGCTCGCGTGCTCCGCGTCCGACTCGATCGGTGCCCACAGCGTCGCGATCTCGACGGCGGGATCCTGGAACGCGGCGACGAGGCGATCGAGGTCCGCGGGCGCGATCTCCGGCTCGTCCCCCTGGACGTTGATCACGACGTCGGGCGCGAGCCCGTCGCTCGCGCGCAGCAGCGCGACGGCCTCGCGCACCCGGTCGGTGCCGCTGGGGTGGCTCGCGGACGTCAGGAGGGCGCGCACGCCGACCTCGGCGGCCGCGCGGACGACCTCGTCGCTGTCGGTGGCGAGCCAGACCGAGCGGATGAAGTCGGCGCGCTCGACGTTGCGCACCGTGTGCTCGAACAGGAACCGTCCGGTCTCGCGCAGCAGCATCTTGCGCGGCAGGCGCACCGAGCCGATGCGCGCAGGCACGACCGCGACGGCCGCAAGCGTCGCGCCGGGACTCCGATCCCCGGGCGCGGGTCCCGTCGGGGATTCGGAGGGGCGCGCCATCCTCAGCGTCGGTCGCCCGCCTCGAACAGCCGCGCGCCGTCGGGGTTGTCGACGGTCTGGAACGCGGGGATCGCGCTGTAGAGCTGGATGAAGTCGCGCGCCATCGTCGCCATCGCGCGCTGCTGCTCGGCCGTGGAGCCGGGGCCGACGACGAAGTGCATCGTCCCGCCCGGTCCCTCGATCTCGAACGCCTTGGTGAAGCCGCCGGCCCTCGGCGCCGGACCGACCTGCGCGAACTCCTCGAAGCCCTGGCTCGCCAGGTGCTCGATCGTCTTGGCGACGACGACGTCCTCCTCGACCTTGCGCGCGGGATCGTCCACGCGGCGCGAGTACTGCGCGACGGGGTCGGTGTGGGAGCGGCTCACGATCTCGAAGCGCTGCCCCACCCTGTAGTCGCGCAGCGTGATCCGCAGGGCGTCGCCCTCGGCCTCGCTCGCCGCGGAGGTCGACGCGCAGCCGCCGGCGAGCGGGAGCGCGACCGCGGCGACGAGCGCCGTGAGGGTGACGAGCGGGAGCAGCCGGCGCGCTCGGCGCGCTCGGGACGGGTGGTTGGACGGATCGGTGGTGGACATGCGGATGGGGCCGCTCGGCGGCGTTTCGCACGCCGCTGCACACTGGGCGCGTTGCGAGCGAAGATAGCCGCTCGCTCCCCGTCGCTCAAGGCAGCGGCACGCGTCGACCGCGCGCCGAGCCCCTCATATCGGGCTTCAGCGCGCGGATCGTAGCGGGCGCGTCAGCGCGCGGATCGTCGCGGGGCGCGTCAGTGCGCGTACCACGGCTCGGCCGAGCCGGCGCGCTCCGCGCCGCCCGCGCCGACGAGCCCCGGCGCGAGGCGCGCGACCGACGCGGCGGCGCCGAGCAGCCACGGCCGGCGCGGCAGGCGGAACAGCAGCCGCGCGATCCCGCCGTGCCGTGCGTGCTCCGCGCGCATCGCGCGAGCGTACGCACGCTCGGGCTCGCCGGCCCGCTCCCCGCTCGCCAGTCGCCGCGCGGCCTCCGCGGCGAGGATCCCGCTGCGCAGCGCGGTCGTCATCCCGGTCCCGATCCACGGTCGCGCGGGGCCCGCCGCGTCCCCGACGAGGAACACGCCGTCCTTGGCGACACGGCGCGGCGCCGACTCGGGCAGCCTGCGCGCCTGGGCGTCGACCACGAAGACGCCGAGGCGCTCGCGCGCGCGCGGGTGCTCGACGAGCGCGGCCTCGAGCAGGAGGTCGGGCCGCCCTTCCTCGCGCGGCGTCGCGGCCAGCACGCAGCTCACCGTGACGACGCCGTCGGCGAGCGGCGTCAGGAGCACCGTCGAGCGCGCGCCGACGTGCACTTCCAAGCCGGCGACCGGTCCGTCGGCGCGGAAGCGCGCGCGCACGCCGAGCGGCGCCGCGCCCGCGACGCGCGTCCCGCGCAGCCACGGCGCCGTCGTGCCGCTCGCGCCGTCCGCGACGAGCAGCGCGCGCGCGTACTGGTTGCCCTGCGCGCTCGTCAGGCGGTAGCCCTCGACGAGCGGCTCGACGCTCGCGCGCTCCCACACGCGCGTCACGCGGCGCTGGCGGCCCAGCGCGCGGTCGAGCGAGGTCTGCAGCGCGACGCGCGGGACCGCGAGCCCCGGCCGCGGCAGCCGCTCGTCGAGCGGCGCGCCGCGCGGGAGCACGAAGCGCACGAACGCGAACGGCCGGCCCGCGGCGCGCGCCTCGAACAGGTCGAGCGCGCCGAGCACGTCCGCGCCCTCGGGCAGCAGCGCGTCGCCGCACGCCGCGTCCTGGGGTCCGGCCTCGGCCTCGAACACGACGACGCGAGCGCCACGGCGGGCCGCCGCGAGCGCGCCCGCCGCGCCCGCCGGACCCGCTCCCACGACACCGATGTCGTACCAGCCCGACTTCATCAGGGCGCGCTCGTCGTCTCTCTCTCCCGATCGCGGGAAGTGCGAAACCCGCGAGCCTCGCGGGCGGATGTTGTCGCATGATGCGCGCCGCGAGCAAGGCCGCGGCCGGCGATGCGGCTCAGGCTCTGCAGCGATCCTGCGCCCGGCTGGGGAGCTGCCGGCGCACTGTCGACGCGCTGTCGGCGCGCTGCTCGAGCCGATCGAGGGCACCTGCATGCGGTGTACGTGTCGCGCGCGACCCCCGCATTTTGTGCGAAACGATCGAAATCCGTTGACTCGTCTCCGCGCGCCGGATAACCCCGCATTCACCGGGCGAGCGCGCCCGGACCGGTCCTACCGCCGCGCCTCCGACGGGCAACCCGTGCTCGAGGGCACCGACCTCGAGCGAACCGGGCTCGACGAGCCTCACTGCTGATGGGCAACTTCGAAAAGCTGGTCGTCCTCACCGTCCTCTTCCTGGTCGCGATCGTCCTGGGGGTGTCGCTCAACGCGCCCTCCGACGTCGCGGCGGCTGGCGAGATCGCCGCGCGCGGTCCGCTCGAGGCCGCGCGCGCGCGGCTCGACGAGAGCGGCGCGCGCGACGCCGACGCCGACGCCGCCTCGCTCGCGAGCGAGCGCCCGAGCGAGCGCGACGCGCGCGTCGCCCAGACGCCGCCGGCGTCCGATCCCGCCGCCGCCGAGACGTTCTCGTGGCGCACGGACGCGACCGCGCCCGTCGACGGCGGGCCCGCCGCGCGCGAGAGCGGGCGCTCGGCGCCGGGCGGCCCGGCGACCACGCTGAAGAGCGCGAACCCCGCGGCGCCGGGCGGCTCGACGCTCGCCGCCTCCGGCCGCGCGCGACCGACCGCGAGCGACCCGGCGCTGCTCTCCTCGACCGTATCGAAGGGGTCGGCCGTGTCGAAGGAGACCGCCGCGCGGGAGACGGCAGCGCAGCCGACCACGACGCCGACCACGACCCAGGGCCGCCCGGCGGGCGAACGCGCTTCGGGCGCGCCGCCGCGCATCGTGCGCGACGATCCGCGGCTCGAGCCGACGGCGCACCCCGACTACCGCATCTACGCGTGGAGCGAGGGCGACACGTGGACCGGGCTCAGCCAGCTCGCCTACGGCAGCGCGCGCTTCGTCAACCAGCTCCGCGCGAGCAACGAGGGCCGCGAGACGCCGCGCGCCGGCACCGCCGTCCTCGTCCCGGTGCACGACCTCGGCTACGACGCGGGCGCGCGTCCCGCCGCCGAGCCCGCTGCCTCGCGCGCCGCGAGCGCGCCGGTCGCGCGCACGCACGAGGTCCGCGACGGCGAGTCCCTGTGGGTGATCTCGAAGCGCCACTACGGCACCGGCACGCGCTGGACCGAGATCTTCGAGGCGAACCGCGACGTGCTCCCGAGCGCCGACAGCCTGAAGGTCGGCACGGTGCTGCGGATCCCGTAGCGCGCCGGCTCGGAATCAGTCGCGCAGCCCGTAGCGGTCGAGCTTCTTGTAGAGGTGGCTGCGCTGCATGCCGAGGTTCTCGGCGGTGCGCTTCACGTTGCCGCTGTTCTCTTCGAGCTTGCGCCGGATGAAGAGCGCCTCGCTCTTGTTCTTGAACTCCTCGAACGTGGGCGCGTGGAACGGATCCGCGTCCGGCGGCAGCGTCGCGTTCGCCGGCGGCGCCGCCAGCGCGGGTCCGTTCGCGAGGATCTGCTCGATCTCGCGGGCGCCGATGCTCGCGCCGTTCGCGAACACGTGCGCGCCCTCGAGCAGGTTGCGCAACTGGCGCACGTTGCCGGGGTAGTCGAGGCTCTTCAGGAGCTCGAGCGCAGCGGGCTCGAGCGCGAGCGGCGTGCGGCCGGCGCGTTGCGCGATCTGCTGGAGGAAGTGCGCGGCGAGCGCGGGGACGTCCTCGCGCCGCTCGCGCAGCGGCGGCACGCGCAGCGGCACGACGTTGAGCCGGTAGAACAGGTCCACCCGGAACGCCTTCTCCTCGACCGCGCGCGCGAGGTCCGCGTTCGTCGCCGCGACGATGCGGATGTCGACGCGGATCGACGCGTTGCCGCCGACGCGCGTGACCTCCTGCGTCTCGAGCGCGCGCAGCACCTTCGCCTGCGCCGCGAGCGGCATGTCGCCGATCTCGTCGAGGAACAGCGTCCCGGTGTGCGCCGCCTCGAAGTGCCCGATGCGCCGCTCGTGCGCGCCCGTGAAGCTGCCCTTCTCGTGCCCGAAGAGCTCGGACTCGATCAGCTCGTGCGGAATCGCGGCGCAGTTGACCGCCACGAACGGGCGCGACGCGCGCCGTCCGGCGAGGTGGAGGTTGCGCGCGACGACCTCCTTGCCCGTGCCGTTCTCGCCCGTGATCAGGACCGACGCCTCCGCCGGCGCCGCCTGCGCGACCTGCTCGCGCAGGCGCCGCATCGGCTCGCTCTCGCCGATCAGTTGCCAGCGCTCGCCGAGCTGCCGCCGCAGCCCCGTGTTCTCCTCGGCGAGCTCGCGCTGCCGCAGCGCCGAGCGGATGCTGACCATCACGCGGTTCTGGTCGAGCGGCTTCTCGAGGAAGTCCGCCGCGCCGCGTTTCACGGCGTCGACCGCCATCGCCACGTCGGCGTGACCGGAGATCATGACCACCGGCGGCGGAGCGGGCCGCTTCTGGATGCGCTCGAGGAGCTCGAGCCCGTCCATGTCGGGCATCTTCACGTCCGAGAGGACGAGCGCGGCGCTCTGGCCCTCGTTCCCGGAGCGGTCGAGGCGCGCGAGCGCGTCCTTGCCGTCCTTCGCCGTCCAGACGTCGAAGCCCTCGTACTGGAGCAGCATCTCGAGCGCCACGCGGATGTCGGCGTCGTCGTCGACGACCAGGATCCTCTCGCGCTCGCTCGGCGGCATGGCGCGCATCCTGACAGGCGGCCGAGCCCTCTGCCATACTCGCCGCGGTGGCGCCCCTCGATCGGCTCGCGCGCCGGCTCGCCGCCGGCGAGGCGCTCGTCGCCGGCGTGCTCTCGGGCACCTCGGCCGACGGGATCGACGTCGCGCTCGTGCGGCCGGCGCCCGCGTCCGCTCCCGCGCGCGCTCCGCACGTCCTCGCGTTCGCGACCGAGCCGTTCCCGGCCGAGCTCGGAGCGCGCGTGCGCGCGGTGCTCGACGGCTCGCCGTGCGGCCTGGGCGCGGCGGCGCTGCTGCACCGCGACCTCGGCCGCGCGTTCGGTGCGGCCGCGGCGCGCGTCGCGCGGCGCCGCGCAGACGTCGAGCGCGGCGTCGAGCGCGGCCTCGAGCTGGTCGGCTCGCACGGCCAGACCGTGTGGCACCACGACGGCCGCGAGCCGAGCGGCCCGGCGACGCTCCAGCTCGGCGACGGCGACTTCGTCGCGCGCGCGGCGGGCTGCACCGTGGTCAGCGACTTTCGCCAGGCGGACGTCGCGGCGGGGGGCGAGGGAGCGCCGCTCGTCGCGCTCGTCGACGCAGCGCTCTACCCCGCGCTCCCGCGGCCGGCGGCGGTGCTCAATCTCGGCGGCATGGCGAACCTGACGCTGCTCTCGGAGCGCGGGCTCGAGAGCGCGTTCGACGTCGGCCCGTGCGGGAGCCTGCTCGACGGCCTCGCGCGGCGCGTGCTCGACGCGCCGTTCGACGCGGACGGAGCGGCGGCGCTCGCGGGGCGCGTGGACGAGGCGACGGTCGCGTGGCTCGCCGCGCACCCGTTCCTCGCGGCGCCGCCGCCCAAGAGCACGGGGCGCGACACGTTCGGCGCGGCGTGGGTCGACGCGTTGTGCGCGCGCGCCGCGGCGCTCGCGCCGGCCGACCTCTGCGCGAGCGCGGCGGCGTTCGTCGCGGCGAGCGTCGCCGACGCGCTCGAGCGCTTCGCGCCCGCGCCGCCGCGCGCGCTCGTCGTCGCGGGCGGGGGAGCGCGCAACCGGGCGCTCGTGCGCGCGCTCGCCGAGCGCGTGCCGGCGCCCGTGTCGGCGAGCGACGAGCACGGCGTCGACGCCGACGCGCGCGAGGCGGTCGGATTCGCGCTGCTCGCGGCAGCGTGCGTGCGCGGCGAGGCGCTCGACGCGCGCGCCGCAACCGGCGCGCGCGTGCCGGCGATCCTCGGCAAGATCAGTCGGTTCGCGGGCGCGGAGGAAGCGGCGGAAGCGGAGGGAGCGGCGTGAGCGGCGCGGGAGCGGACGCCGACGTCGCGGCGCGCCGGCGGGCGATCGGCGCGACGATCGTGCCCGAGCACCGCGTCGGCGGCCGGCGGCCGGACGAGCGTTTCCTCGCGCGCTACCCGCCCGCCGGGCTGATCGTCTACGGGCGCGCGCTGGGCGACGGCCGCACGCTCGCGGGCCTGGCGGACGAGATCGTCGAGCTCCGCGCGCGCTGCGACGCCCTCGGGCTCGCGCGGCCGTTCCTCTGCTGCGACCTCGAGGAGGGCGCGGGTCTGCACTTCGACGACGCGACGCGGCTGCCGCCGGCGCTCGCGCTCGCCGCGGCCGACGCCGGCGGCGCACCGGCCGGCATCGACTGGATCGCGTCCGCGGGCGCGCTGTGCGGGCACGAGGCGCGCGCGCGCGGCGTCGAGCTCGTGCTCGGCCCCGTCGTCGACGTGAACACGCGCGCGGACAACCCGATCATCGCCGTGCGCAGCTTCGGCGACGAGCCGGGCGCGGTCGCGGAGCGCGCGCTGCGCTTCACCGCCGGCCTGCACCTGGGCGGCGCGGGCGCGTGCCTCAAGCACTGGCCGGGCCACGGGGACACCGACCTCGACTCGCACCTCGTGCTCCCGCGCGTCGAGCGCAGCGCGGCGGAGCTCGAGGCGACCGAGCTCGTGCCGTACGCGCGCGCGTTCGCCGCGGGCGCGCTGGAGCGGCCCGACAGCGTGATGGTGGCGCACCTCGACGTGCCCGCGCTCACCGGCGAGCGCGGCCTTCCCACGACGCTCTCGCGCCGCGCGACGGCGGAGCGGCTCGCGGCGCTGGGCTTCGACGGCGCCGCGCTCTCCGACGGCATGAACATGGGCGCGGTGCGCGTCCTCGAGCGGACGCACGCGCGCGCGGTGCGCGCCGGCTGCCACGGCCTCTTGTGTCCCGTCGACCCGCACGAGGCCGCGATCGAGATCTTCGAGGGCGCCGAGGACGCCGGACGCGCGGACGGCGCGTCGTGGCTCGACGTCGAGCGCGCCGCGCGGCGCATGGAGCGGCGGCGCGCGTCGCTCGCCGCGCGGCGCGCCGCGAGCGACGCGCAGCTCGCGGAGCGCGGCGTGCACCCGGGCGCGCGGCCGGGCGCGGGCGCGGCCGAGCGCGCGCGCTTCGCAGCCGAGCTCGCGGCAGCCTGCCTGTGCGCCGATCCGAGCGGCCTGCCGGTCGAACCGCTCGCGAGCTGGGAGCTCGCGCCGTTCGGACTCGGCCCGGTGGCGCGCGACGAGGCGCGCGCGGCGCTCGAGGCCGCGCTCGGCGCCGGATCGAGCGCTCGCGCGCGCGCCGGCGGGGCGGGGGTGGC
>CAZGTQ010000222.1:0-2008 GCA_964528575.1 uncultured Planctomycetaceae bacterium
GCGGCCTTCGACGCCGAGCAATCGCCGGCCGTCGCGACCGTCTGAGCCGCCTTGGAAGAGCACTCGCCGTCCTTCACCGCCGCGACCGTCGCCGCAGCCTTCGACGCCGAGCAATCGCCGGCCGTCGCGACCGTCTGAGCCGCCTTGGACGAGCACTCGCCGTCCTTCGCCGCCGCAACCGTCGCCAGAGCCTTCGACGCCGAGCAATCGCCGGCCGTCGCGACCGTCTGGGCCGCCTTGGACGAGCACTCGCCGTCCTTCACCGCCGCGACCGTCGCCGCAGCCTTCGAGGAGCAGTCGCCGCCGCCCAGGACGACCTTCTTCGCCGAGGAGCGCTCGCCGCCGCCCTCGTAGGACGCGAGACGGGCGCGGGCCTGCGTCAGCTCGTCGCGCAGAGCGGCGAGCTTGGCCTTGGCGACCGCGAGCTCGGCGCGCGCGTCGCAGCAGACCTCGGCCGACGCCGGAGTCGCCTTCGTGGTCGAACATGCGCCGGTGCTCACGACCACGGCCGCCGGGGCCGTCTTCGCGCTGGCGCTGGCCTGGCTGGACGCCGGGCAGTCTTGGGCCGCGGGGACGCCGGCGGCGAGCCCCAGGGCGGCGAGGGACAGAAAGAGCTTCTTCATGGGTTCGAGGGCCTCGAGTCTCGGTGGAAACGGAGGTCTGATGCATTCCGGGGAAGGGCGCCAGCCGAAAGAGCGGCGGCGGCACGAACGCCCGGACAGCCGTCATCTTATGTCACCGACGCCGCGACACCCGGAGCCAATCCTGGTTGCAGGAGCGTAAGCGCGGGTCGGAGCCTGCCCACGACGACAACCGGCGCGGGTGCTTACAAATCGACCGTGGAATTTGTAAGCCGGAGGCCCGAAAGACCGATGACGCCGCAGACGCGGCGTGCCGGCCCCCAGCCAAGGAACGATCCGCATGCGTACGAATCGCCCGCTCCCGCTCGCGCTCGCGCTCGGCACCCTGGTCGCCGGATTCGGCTTCGGCCGGATCGCCCCGCCGGACCCGATGGCGACGACGCAGGCCCTCTCGGTCAGCTTCCAGGAGGTCGCCCGCGAAGTCGGGGAAGCGGTCATCAGCGTCCAGTGCTACGAGCGCACGCGGCGCGGTCTCGCGCAGAGGAGCCAGGGATCGGGCGTGGTCCTGCGCTCCGACGGGCTCGCGATCACGAACGCGCACGTCGTCCGCGGCGCCGAGGAGGTGCGGGCCGTCCTGGCGGACGGCCGCTCGGTCGACGCGACCGTCATCGGCGTCGACGTCGACACCGACCTCGCCGTGCTGCGGCTCGACGGCAGCTCCTTCGTCTTCGCCCCGCTCGCCGAGCGCGAGCCCGAGATCGGCGAATGGGTGCTGGCGCTGGGCAACCCGCTCGGGCTCGGCCACACGGTCACGGTCGGCGTGATCAGCGGCAAGGGCCGCACGGGCCTGGGCGTCGCGACCTACGAGGACTTCCTCCAGACCGACGCCGCGATCAACCCCGGCAACAGCGGCGGCCCGCTCGTCAACCTCGACGGCGAGGTCGTCGGCGTGAACACGGCGATGGGCACGGCCTTCGGCGGCAACGTCGGCCTCGGGTTCGCGATCCCCGCGCACATGATCGAGGACGTGTCGCAGAGCCTCGTCGAGCGCGGGCGCGTGCGCCGCGGTTGGCTCGGCGTGGACTTGCGCGACCTCGTCGAGCCGGCGGCCCGCGCGGTCGGCTACGACGGCGACAGCCGCGTCGTGATCACCAGCGTCTTCGAGGGCACGCCGGCCCACACCTCCGGCTTCGAGCCGGGCGACCTCGTCCTGCGCGTCGGCGCCGACGACGTGAGCGACCACAACCAGCTCAGGACGCTCATCGCGTCGATCGAGCCGGGCACCCGCGTGCGCGTCGTCGTCTGGCGCAACGGGGGTGAGCGCGAGCTCGTCGTCACGCTCGGCGAGCGCGCCGCCGAGATCGTCGCGCGCTGAGCCGAGAGCCCGCCCCACGGCGCCCGCGGGCGCGGCCCGAGCGGCCGCGCCC
>CAZGTQ010000223.1:0-9516 GCA_964528575.1 uncultured Planctomycetaceae bacterium
TGTGCTCCGCCTGCACCTCGCTCCGATACCACCGGCCGAGCGCCGTCGCTCCTTCCACCCCGGCGACGAGCACGAGCGCGTAGCCGTCGCGGTGAAGGGCGAAGAACGCGTCGCTCTGCTCGACGCTCACGAGCCCGTGCACGCGGTACGTCTCGGGCGCCGGCTCGAGCCCGCCGATCCGCGCGCCGGGCCACGCGGCTTCGATGCGCTCCGCGAGCCACGCTCCGTCGACATCGAGCACGGGTCGCGTTCCGTCGAAATCGCCGTACTCGCCGCCCGCGCTGACGAGCCACAGGCGCGCGCGCGGCTCGAACCCGCCGCCGTCTTCGTGCTCGCCCGTCAGCAGCGCGCGATGCAGCCGCCCGAGCGCCGCGAGCGCTTCGCGACCGACCGGCCAGCCGCAGAGCGGATCGCCCACGGCCTCGTCCCGCGCGGCGACGCGCTCGAGCGTCCCGCGCAGCGGCTCGAGCTCGCGCGTCGGCCACGCGTGCAGCCGGTGCGCGGCCCAGAAGCGCACGCGCGCCTCGGGATCGTCGAGCAGCCGCGCGCACAGCGCGCGCTCGTGCTCGCCCGGCCGCGGGCGCAGGTGCTCGATCGCCGCGCTGCGCACGTCGAGCGGCTCGCGCGCGTCGAGCATGATCCGCTCGAGCTCCGCGCGCAGATTCTCGTCGGCGGCGCGCGCAACGTGCTGCACCGCGATCGTGCGCACCCGCTCGTCCTCCGCGCGGTCGAGTGCTCGGTCGCGGAGCGCTGTCGCGCCATGAGCTTCCCCGACGACCTGGAGCGCGAGCGCGGCCGCGACCCGCACGTCGCGCTGGCGCGCGACCAACGCGCGCACGAGCGCCGGCACGGCGCGCGTCCGATCGAGCGCGCCGCTCAGGAACGCGCCGGCGAGCGCCTCGCACGCGTCGGCACGCCTCGCCACATCGGCTCGCTCGTCCCGCGCGAGCGCGCGCGCATCCTCGACGGTCGCGAGACCCGCGCCGACGAGCCGCTCGACCGCCTCGCGGCGCGGAGCGTGGGCGCGTGCCAGCTCGACGAGCTTCATCGGTCGAACGGGAGCACGAGCACGACGCGCGCCTCGCCGCGGTCGATCACCTCGACGCCCTCGACGACGGCCTCGACGAAGCGCGCCTCAGGGAGGTCGCGGTCGACGACGTGGTCCCGCGCCCGCACCGTGTACGTCCCCGGCTCGACGTGCTCCACGCGAAAGGTGCCGTTGGCGTCGATCGCGGCGCTGGCGCGCTCCCAGCCGAGTCCGAACGGCCAGAGGTCCATCCGCGGCCCCCCGTACGTCCAGCCGATCGGGTCGCGGCGCTCGTCGCCGGGGCGGTAGAGCTCGACGGTCGTTTCCTCGCGCAGCGGCGCGCCGTCGGAGCGCGTCACGCGGCCGGAGACGACGCCGCCCGCGACGAGCGTGACGAGCACGGTCGCGACCTCGTCCGGCGCGAGCGTCAGCGGGCGGTAGGCCGGCGCGCGGTCCGGCGCGCCGACCTCGACGACGACCTCGCCCGCGAACAGCCCCCGGAAGACGCCGTCCGCGGGAAGCGAGCGGCCCGGGGCACACAGGTCGAACGCTCGGCTCTCCACGCCTCGAAAGCCGTCGTAGGTGCGCGCGTCCCAGACTTGCGACCATTGCTGCGCCGCGCGGAAGGGCGAGGTCACCACGTGCAGCCGCACGTGTGCGCGGTCGAGCTCGGCCCCCGTCACGGCATCGGCGACACGCAGATCGATCGCGCTGTTGCCGGCGAGCAAGATGCTCTTCTCGGGCCCGCCAGGTACGAGGTCCGACTCCTCGACCGTCGAGAAGCGCGGATCGGAAATCCGCAGCGTGTACGACCCCGGCGGGAGACCGTCGAACTCGATGCCGTTCGCGCGCGTCTCGCTCGGGACCGGATGCCGCGGCGCGACCTCGGGCGCCGACAGCGTGATGCTCTCGAGGCTCGGGATCGCTCCGAACAGCGGCCGCGCCGAGAGCGAAACGCGCACGCGCGCATCGCTGGCGTCGCCGTCGTGATGGATGGTCACGGGAGCGTCCGTCCCGGCGCGCACGGGGACGAGGACGCGCGCGGCGTCGCCGCCGTCGTCCGGCCGCAGCTCGAGCAAGCACGGCGCCTCGGGCAGACCGTCGATCCGGAACGAGCCAGCGCTCGCGCCGGGACGCGCGCGCAGCACGGAGACGCACTGCTGCGGATTGGGCTCGGGCGGAACGGGCGCGTACGCGACGACGGTCCATCCGGACGCCACCGGATCGCCCGCCGCGTCGAGCACGCGACCCGCGACGCCGCCGGCCCCGCGCAGCTCGACCTCGCCGAGGTCGGTCGGCCGGCCGGGGACCCAGGACCAGCTCAGCGTCTCGTCCGCCCAACCCGCGAGCGTCGCGCGCAGCACGACACCTGCGCCCTGACGTTCGAAGCGCAAGCGGAAGCGCCCGTCGGGATCGGACGACGAGGCCGCGCTCCCCGACTCGCCGAAGGCGGGCCGGCTGCGTTCGACGTCGATCTCGACGCGCACGCCGGGGGCCGGGCTCCCGTCGGGCAGGCGGAACGCGCCGGTGAGCTCGACCACGTCGGAGCCGGGACCGGTCGCCCAGGCGGCCGAAACGAGCGCCAAGAGCGCGAAGCAGGCCAGGGCTCTCATGACCGTTGCGTGCGAGACGCGGCGGCCGACATTTCCACGCCGCGGCCGCACGATAGCACGGCCTCGGAGCGCCGCTCGTCATTCGTCGAGCGCGTGCACGAGCGGCGGGAGCTCGGCAACGGAAACGGTCAGCGAGCCCGATCGTGTCACGTCCCCCCGCTCCCTGGCACTTCCCGTGGTGGGCTCACTCGTCGAGCACGAGGACGACCGGCGCAAGCTCCTCGGCGCCGAACGCGAGCGACTCCACGCGTTTCGTCACCTTCCGGCCCCCCGGCAGCACGAGCCGATACTCGACATCGTAGATTCCCGGCCGCTCGATCGACACGCGTAGCGCGGACATCGTCCCCTTCTCGAGGGTGTATCCATCGGCCGTGACGAGGGCAGCGGGGAGCGGAGTCCCTTCGTCCAGCACGGTCACCCCTCCCATAGCGGCAAGGGGAAGCTCGACGCGCTGACCCGCTAGCTCCCACGCGAGCAGGCGCGAGTACGTCGGCTCCCGCCGAAAAGTGACCGTCGTTTCGGGACCGTCGACTTCGAATTCCTCGGGACCGATGAACGCGTTCCACACGTTCGACAGAGCGTAGTCACCGTACGCGAGCAAGTACGCTCGCTTCCCCGGCGCCTCTTCGAGCGCCTCGACCAGCGGCGGCTCGGTCGGTGGTGGCTGGTGTCCTTTCGGCGTGACGCGCGGGAAGGGCCCGGACGACCCGGACGCGTCGGCC
Organism: uncultured Planctomycetaceae bacterium; assembly: GCA_964528575.1. Classification (GTDB taxonomy): domain Bacteria; phylum Planctomycetota; class UBA1135; order UBA1135; genus CAZGTQ01. Next base: position 3,363 of record CAZGTQ010000223.1, read on the forward strand.
GCACGGTCGCCGTCGCGCAGCTCCACGCGACCGAGCCCGGGCACGTCGACCAGCACGAGCGGCGTGTGGGCGCCGAGGACGAGTCGATGCACGAAACCCAATGGCCGGACACCGAGCTCGTACTCGCCCGCCGCCAGCCCCTCGTCCCGCGCCAGAACGATGGTCCGCTCGTCGAACGCGCTGGCAGCCGCTGTCCGGAGCGGCACTCGCAGCACGGCCGGTTGTCCCGTGAGGATCTGCTGCGGCTCGAGGGCGCGCAGCGTCACGTCGACCTGCCCCGCGAGCGAGCGGACCTCCGCGATCGGAATCGGGAATCGAAGGTGCACCCGGCCATGCACTCGCACCGCCGGCTCACCCCCGTCGATCCACAGCTCGATGCGCCGAGGCAGGTCGAATCCGACCGCGACGCGAGGCGGCGCGAGCGTCAGACCTCGCTCCGCCGGCATCTGGAGGAACGTCGGCGTGTAGCTCCCGGCGAGAACGTCCGCGAACGAACGCTCGATCAGCCAGTCGGACGGACCTCGAATCCAGTCCTGGCGCTGGATGCCCAGGGCGAGCGTTCCCTTGGTGGTCTCTGATCCTTCGAGCGCATCGATCTCGCGAACGAACGTCAGCGTGAGTCCTTCGAGAGGCTCGGGAGCGTGAAGGACGACCGCGAGCTCCAACGTCCGCTGGAGCTCGATTCGGGCGAACTGGGCGGGAGCCGCGGGTGGCGGCGGCGCAGGGACCTGAACGCGCCCCCAGGCGGACGAGCCGACGAGCTCGACGAGCCCGCCTCCGTCCCGATGAGGAAGAGCGATGGGCGAGCGCACGGTCGCGTCCAGGTCCCGGTAGATCGCTCCGCCGATGCGGACCGTCCCGCTCTTCGGCGTTCCGATCCGCACGGCCGACGTCAGCTCGCCTTCCTTTCCGACGAAGAGGCGCGCCGGGACCGGAATCCCCCGCGAGACCGGCACGGGCGAGCGGCTCACGAGATCCTCCCACGACGCGTCGAGGTCGAGGTACGTGTACGTCTCACCATCGATGTCGACCCCGAGCACGAGCAGGCGCTCGTCCTGTGGGAGCCCGTGGGGCGCCGCCGTCGCTCCGCCGACGATCGGAGATCGCCGCAGCGCGCCTCGCTCGTCGGCCAGCAGGACCTCGCCGTCGCCGTCGAGCGCCTGCCCAGTCGACTCGTTCACGAACCTCACCAGGGCGCTGCGCTCGGCGGCGACCGACGAACGCGTGCTCGCAAGGGCCTCCGGCCACTCGCCCACGTGGAGCGTCGACGGCGCGGCGGAGTTGCCCTCCCGAACGAGCGGCGTCGTCGGCTCGCGGCTCCGTTCTCGCTGCAGGAGCGCCACGGCGACAACGACCGCCGCAAGTGCCACGAGGGTGATACCGAGTCGCCTTCTCATTCGAGCGCAGCCAGCATCAGCGACGGTACGCGAGCTCATCCGCCGGCTGGCTGGACCCTCTAGAGGTCATCACACGCACGGCAGGGCAACGATCGCGAGGAACGCAGGCGCAAAACGAGGCAACCTCGGTTGATTCTCCTGGGCTGGTGAGAGACATGTGCATCCGGAGGAGCGTCGAGGAGTGGGCACTCCTCAGCTTCCACACGGCGGCAACGTAAGAGGGGCGCCGAGAGCGCCTTCGAATACACGTATCGCCGGCAAACGTCGCTTGGAAAGCGTAAGCGCGCGTTCCTCCAGCAGGTCACGGGGCTGCGTGTTCGCCAACGGAAGCCGGTGACGTAGAGCTCCCACGCGCATTGCCTTCGATACTGCCGCGCCACTCCTCCACCTCGACGCGGGCGTCGTTGAAGCACGCGCCGCCGCCGAGGTCGGTCAGCGAGTCGGGGCACAGCGCGTTGCTCGTGCGGCCGTTGTGCGTGTGGCGCGCCCACAGCCCCTTCGGCATCGACACGACGCCCGGGAGCAGGTCCTCGTCGAGCGCGAGACGGCACACGACCTCGCCGAGCTCGTTGTGGACGCGGACCGTCGCTCCATCGGCGAGGGCGCGGGGCTGCGCGTCGCGCGGGTGCATCCGCAGCGGCACGTCGCCGGCGATGAGCTGCGCGAACGTCGACGAGACCGTGCGCGCGTCGGCGGGCGAGATCAGCGCGAGCGGGAAGCGCTTCGTCGCCGGGTCGTCGCGGTACGCGTAGAGCCCGCCCGGCGCCTCGCGATCGAGCGCCGCCGGCACGAGGTGGACCTTGCTGTCGGGCGTGCGCGGGAAGACGTCGACGAATTGCACCGGGCGCTCGAGCGCGGGCTGCGCGACGCCCTCGTCGGCGAGGGCGCGCGTGACCCGCTCCGCGTCCGGCATGCCCGCGATCGCCGCCGCCGCGACGCCGTCCGCATCCTCGGCCTCGCCCGCGCGCGCGACGCCCGTGCGGCGGCACAGCTCCGCGAACACGTCCAGGTTCGAGCGCGACGCGCCGACGGGCTCGATCACCGGACGGATGCGGTGCAACGCCGACGCTCCGTAGCCCGCGCGCAGCTCGTCGTGCTCCAGGAACGTCGTCGCGGGCAGGATCACGTCCGCGTAGCGCGCCGTGTCCGTCAGCACCTGGTCGAAGACGACCGTGAACAGGTCCTCGCGCTCGAGGCCCGCGCGCACGCGCTCCTGGTCGGGCAGCGTCGCGAGCGGGTTCGCGTTGTAGACGAAGAGCACGCGGATCGCGTCCGCACCCGTCTCGGCGAGCACGCGCCCGACGCGATTCATGTTCACGCGCGGCGCGCCTGGGTCGGCAGGCTCCGCGATGCGCCCGCGCGACGGCTTCCAGGCTCCGCCGTTCGAGAGCGTGTAGCCGCCGCCGCGCTCGGCGAACTTGCCCGCGACCGCCGGGAGCGCGAGCACCGCCGCCGCCGCCGAGCCGCCGTTGCGGTTGCGCTCGAGACCCCAGCCGCAGCGCACGACCGCGGGCGAGGTTTCCGCGTACAGGTCGACGAAGCGCGCGAGATCGGTGGCTGCGACGCCACTCGCGCGCTCGACCGCCGCAGGCGTCCAGCGCGCGGCGCGAGCGCGCAGCTCGTCCGCGCCCGTCGCGTGGCGCGCGAGGAACGCCTCGTCCGCGCGGCCGCTCTCGAACAGCGCGCGGATCGCGCCGAGCGCGAGCACGACGTCCGTCCCCGGCCGCGGCGCCAGGTGCAGGTCCGCACGCTTGGCGAGCGGCGTGCGGCGCGGGTCGACGACGACGAGCTTCGCTCCGCGCTCCTGCGCCTGCTTCAGGACCGGGACGAGGTGGATGCCGCTCGCGCTCGGGTTGACGCCCCACAGCACGATCAGCCGCGACTCGACGTAGTCCTCGAGCGCGACGCCGCGCATGGCGCCATACAGGCCGTTCGCCGCAGCGCTCGTCGGCGCCGCGCAGACCGTGCGCAAGAGCACCGATGCGCCGAGCCGGCGGAAGAGCCGCGCGTCGGTCGCGTCCTGGCTGAGCCAGCCGTTCGAGCCGCCGTAGCACAAGGGCAGAATCGACGCGCCTCCGTGCTCGTCGCGCGCGGCGAGCAGCTTCTCGGCGACGAGCGCGAGCGCCTCGTCCCACTCGACCGGCTCGAACGTGCCGCTCCCCTTCGGCCCGCGCCGCACGGCGGGCGACAAGATCCGATCGTCGCCGTACACGTGCGCCGCCATGTCGCGGACCTTGCCGCAGATGAAACCGGCGGTGTACGGATTCGCTCGGCTCGCGCCCGCGGGCGGCGCGTCGATGCGCGCGATGCGGCCGCCCGCGACCTCGACGTCGAGCGTGCACGCGTCGGGACAATCGAGCGGACAGCCGGTGCGCAGCATGGTCGTGCTCATCGGTCCCCCGCTCAGTCCCCGGAGATGCGCTTGTCGCGCACGAAGTTCGACACGAGGCGGAACACCGACAGGTCGCGCACCTCCTGCGCCGCGTCGGTCTTGCTCTTCCAGTACTTCGCTTCGCGCGTCTCGCGCAGCTTCTCGTACGTCAGGCCCATGTGGTCGACGGCGTACGCCATCCGCTCTTCGGGCTTCCTGAGCGAATTCGCGAGCTCGAGCCCCTGCACGTCGAAATGGTTGACCGAATCGAGGATGACGCCGTGGCCGACGGTGAACCACGCGCACAAGTTGCCGCCGCCCCAGCGCTGCGCGCACTCGGGGCTGTCGATCAGCACCTCGACGCGCTCGGGCGCGAGCACGTCGACGAGGTACGCGCCCTGGAGCGCGTAGATCGGCTCGACGTCGCCGTCGAACACGCCGCGCAGGTAGCGGCTGTCGGGCTGCGCCGCGCTCGCGCGCACGTTGTCGAGCACCTCGGACAGCGTCGGCAGGCGCCGCACCACGCCGGGGTAGACGCGCGCGATCGTCTCCTCGACCGCCCAGCACGAGCCGAAGAGGTAGCCGCCTGCGCGCACGAACCACTGCAGGCGCGCGACGTCGTCCTCGCCGATCTGGCCGGTGCAGTTCGACACGAACACGCCGCGGTTGTGCGTCTCCGCCTCGCGCACCTTCGACGGCTGGGTGAGCCTGTGCTCGAGCTCGAGATCGGACAGCACCTCCTGGATGTGGTCGCCGTCGCTCTGCAGCACGATCACGTCGAGACCCTTGTACAGCTCCGCCGCAGTGCGGACGTAGCCGTAGCGCTTGCGCCGCTCCGTCGCCTCGATGGGATCGACGAGCGTCACGCGCTTCTCGTTCTCCGCCCACCACGCCTTCCACACCGCGGCGTCGCGCTCCATCCGCCGGCCCGCGATCTCGAGCAAGTACTCGTACGCCGTGCGCGCGACGAGCGGCTCCGCGTCGCCGAGCGCGTCGATCAGCGACGGGACCGCGCTCTTCTGGCTGATGCGGCCGAGCCCCGCGACCGCGCCGCCGCGCCGCCGCCAGTCGTCGCTCGACGCGTACAAGCGCTGCAGCGGCTCGACGCCGCCCGGCTCCGCGATCTTGCCGAGCGAGACCGCCGCGCACACGGAGACGCCCCAGTCGGAATCGCCGAGGCACTGGACGAGCGTCGCGGTCGCGCGCTCGAGCCCGTCGACGCCGAGCGCGGTCGCCGCCTCCTCGCGCACGCGCGCGTCGCGGTCCTCGCTCGCGCGCACTTGCATCCATTCGCGCGTCGCGTCGTCCGTCACGTCGCCCGCGCGCGCGACGACGAGCACCGCCGCGAGCCGCACGCGCGCGCTGGAATCGCTCACGCCGACCGGCATCGCCTTCGCGACCGCGTCGGCGGTGCCGAGCCGTTGGAGCGAGCGCAGCGCAGCCGCGCGCACGTCCTCCTCGCCGTGCGCGAGCGCCTTCGCGAGGTGCGGGAGCGCGTCGGCGGGCGCGATCGGCCCCGGGACGGGCTCCGATTCCGAATCCGACTCCGACGCCTCCGGATCGACGTCGATCGGCGTCGTCGGCCGCGGCTCGGCGAGCTCGCCGACGAGGCGCGCGATCTGCGCCGCCGCGCCCGCGTCGCGCAGCGCAGCGAGACGCCCGGCGACCTCGCCGAGCAGCGCGCTGCGCTCGGTCGGCTCGACGGAATGCACGAGCGCGAGCACCGCCGCGCGCGCGCGCCGCGCGAGCACGTCGTTCAACTGCGGCGTCCCGAGTTGTCCGAGCAGCGTTGCGAGGTCGTCGGTCTGCGGCCGCATCGCGATCCCCTCGAGCGCCGCCGCGCGCACGCCGAGGTCCTCGTGCGCGAGCAGCTCGGCCAGCAGCTCCCCGCGCGCCTCGCTCGCTTCGGTCGCGACGACGAGCGCCTTGGCGGCGACGGCGCGGTGTCGGTCCTCTTTGCTCTTCAGCGCCTTCTCGAGCGCGCGGCTCCCCTCGCGCGTCTCGAGCCCGCGCGCGACGATCGCCATCGCGGCGCACGCGGCGACGCCCTGGTCCCCGCTCGGCGCCTTCTTCGAGAGCTCGTCGAACGCCTCGGCGGGCGCGAGGCGCTCGAGCGACTCGGCCGCGACCCGCCGCACGCGCCGCACCGGCCCATCGAGCGCGAGGCCGACGAGCGGATCGAGCGCGCGCTTGGGCGTGCCGACCGTTCCGAGCGCCGCCGCCGCGCGCTGGACGATCTCCCAGTCGTCGTCGCCGAGCGCGCGCACGAGCAGCTTCTCGGCGTCCTCGTGCTCGCCCGACGCGAGCGACTCGACCGCGGCGAGCCGCACGGCGAAGTCGTCGGACTTCAGGTCCTTCTCCAAGTCCTTCACCGGGTCGTCCGGAA
>CAZGTQ010000224.1:0-14786 GCA_964528575.1 uncultured Planctomycetaceae bacterium
GAGCGCCGACGCCCCGGCGGCCGCCGCGAGCGGCCGGACGAGGTCCGCCTCACCGCCCAGCGCGGTCGACACGCCCCGGCCCTTCAGCACGATCCGCATGGTCACCGGCCCCGGTGTGGTGGGCGTGAACTCGAGCGCCGCGGCGCCGTCGCCCTCGATCGGGAAGCTCGCGACGGCGAGCCGTCGGCCGTCGGTCGCGACCATGCGCAGCGCTCCATCCTCGACGAGCGTGAGGATGCCGTGCATCGCGTACCGGCCCGGCTCGCGCGCCGCCGCGAACGCCGTGCGCGCGACGAGCTGCGTGAACTGGCCGCCCTGCACGCGCATCGCGCCCGCCTCGTCGAACGTCGGCACCTCGGGGAACTCTTCGGGGTCGACGGTGACGAGCTCGCAGCGGTCCGCGCCGCTCGTGATGATGCAGTGGTCGCCCTTCGTCTCGAGCGTGACCGTCTCGCCCGACAGGTCGCGCACGAACTCGGAAGCGACGCGAGCGGGTACGAGCGCGATGCCCGTCTCGCTCACTTTCAGGTCGACGTCGTCGTCCTCGTCCGCGGCGATGCGGTAACGCACCGCGACCTCGAGGTCGGTGCCGACGAGGTGGAGCGCATCGTCGGTGGCGCGCACGTACACGTTCTCGATCGCGGGGCGCGTGCTCTTGACCGGGATGACGCCGTTGACGACGGCGAGACCGTCACGCAGGTGTTCACGCTTGCAGAGGACCTTCATGCCGCTGTCGTGGATCCGCTTCTGAGTAGAGAAGAAGAGAAGAAAAGAGATCTTCTCCTTAATAAGGGCCGGCCGTCGCTGTGGACGAGCAGCATCACGAACGACGTAAACGCACGCGGCGACAAGACTTCGCGCCGCGGTGCAGACCGCGCCGGCTGGTGGGGAGCGGTGGATCGAGCTGTGGAGAACGGCGGGGTTGTGAACAGCATGGCGATACCGAGCAGCGACGCCGCGCGCTCGCTGTGGAGCGCGGTGGATCGAGCACACGGTTGCACCCGGTCCATCCCCCGTCCATCCGCGGTTCGTCCACAGGGTGTTCGAGGCGCTCGGCGCGTGCCGCGAGGCGCCCCCTCGACGCCACGGCCGACCAGGCACGGCAGGAGCGCGGGGGGAGCGGACAATCTAGCCGAACCGGCACGCGGTGTACACGCGCGCGCAGGCGCGCCAGCGGGCGCCGGGGGCACATCGACGGGGAGGGGCACGGGAGGGGACGCGAGGCGCCGTGGGGCTCACCAGGAGCCGGGTCGACGGGCGTGAGGAGGCTCGGGCGTGAGGGCTCGGGCGTGAGGAGCCCGGGGCTCAGGAGCTTTGGCGCAGCTTCCCGACCAGCTCGGCGGCTAGGTCGCGGATCGAGGGGTCCTCGCTGACGAGCTTCTCGATCTTCTGCACGCCATATAGGACGGTCGAGTGGTCGCGACCGCCGAAGAAGCCGCCGATCTCCTCGAGCGACAGACGGGTGACCTTGCGGGCCAGGTACATGCCGACCTGGCGCGGGAACGCGATCGCGTTCGTGCGCTTGCGGGACTGCAGGTCGGACTGCTTCACGCCGAAGTGCTCGGTGACGACGCGCAGGATGTCCTCGGTCGAGGGCTGGCCGCCCCGCTCGACGAACACCTCGCGCAGGCACTGGCGGGCGAGCTCGACCGTCACCGGCCGGTTGGCGAGGCTGGCGTACCCGAGGACCTTCGTCACCGCCCCCTCGAGCTCGCGGATGTTGGAGTCGATGTGCTCGGCGAGCAGGCGCGCGACGTCGTCCGGCAGCTCGTGACCGCGGTCGCGGCTCTTGCGCTTCAGGATCGCCATCCGCGTCTCGTAGCACGGCGGCTCGATCTCGGTGACGAGACCCCACTTGAACCGCGAGACCAGGCGCCCCTGCAGCGTGGGGATGTCCTTCGGCGGGCTGTCGGACGACAGCACGATCTGCTTGCCCGCGTTGTAGAGCGTGTTGAACGTGTGGAAGAACTCTTCCTGCGTCCGCTCCTTGTTCGCGAGCACGTGGATGTCGTCCACCACCAGCACGTCGACGTTCCGGTATTTGGTGCGGAACTTCTGCAGATCGCCGTTCTCGAGCGCGCTGATGAAGTGGTTGACGAACGTCTCGCACGACAGATACAGGATGTTGGTGCTCGGATCGCGCTCGAGCAGCGCGTGGCAGAGCGACTGCAACAGGTGCGTCTTGCCGAGGCCGACGTTGCCGTGCAGGAAGAACGGGTTGTACGTCGTGCCGGGCTTCTCCGAGACGCCGACCGCCGCCGCGTGCGCGAACCGGTTGCACGGGCCGACGACGAAGTTGTCGAAGCGGTAGTTCGGGCTGAGGACGACGTCGCTCGCGCCGAGCAAGCCGGCGACGACGTGCGGCGGCTTCGTGGGCGCGGCGTCCTTCGCAGTCGCGCCGGCCGGCGACGGCACGGCGTGTCCGTTGCCGGCGTGCGCCGCCGCGTGGCCGTTCGAGCCTCCCTCGGCCGGCGCGTGCGCGGCCTCGCGCGGACGGCGCGCGACCGTCAGCTCCGCATCGACGCGGATCTCGATGGTGCGCGGAGCGCCGAGCACGCTCTCGACGGCACGCTCGAGGTGCTCGCGGTAGTAGCTGTCGAGCCAGTCGCGCGCGAAACCGTTCTGGACGGCGAGGCACAGGCTCTCCGAGTCGAGGTGCACGACCGCGGCGCGGCGGAACCAGGTCTCGAACTGCGGCCGCTGGACGTGCTGGAGCAACGCCTCCTGGAGGTCGTGCCAGAGCGCGTCGAGGTCGCCGCGCTGTTCGACGACGACGCCCGCGACGACGTCCGCACGGTGGTTGCTCGTTCGGTGGACGCCCGATCGGTGGTCACCCGTTCGGTGGTCGTCGCCGGGATCGAGCGGATCTCGTTGCGTGCCAGAGTCTTGCATTCCCTCTGTTCCCCCCAGGGAGCGCAGCCCAATGCGCCGTTGTCGGTCCTGATGATCCCGCGCGGCCGCTGTCGGCCCATCCGCTTCCTGAGTCTCCTGAGACCGGGATTCTCCGTTCCACCGTGTCCAGCCCTCTGGATGGTCTTCTGGATGATCCTCTGGATGATCCTCTGGATGATTCAGTGCGGACAGACCGGGAGCGCGGAAACGCGTGTTTGCACACCACGACCGCAGCACGACGACGCGGAGAGCGACGTTCCGAAGCTCGACGCGCAGGGGAGGGACACACCGGCCCGCTCGGGCGGCGCGACCGGCTCCACCGGTCGTCTGCGACGTGCTGCGTTCGGCGCCCGGGTCACCCCTGGCGCGCCCGAATTACAGACCACGTTCTCCAAACGGTCAACGCCTTATTAGGAAACTCCTACGCCCTGTGCACGATGCGGTGGCCGGGACTCATGTTGCGTGCGACACGCCCGCAGCTATTCGCAGGATGTCCACAGCGCGGTCGCACTGCGCGCGCGTCGTGTCGCGACCGACGGACACGCGCAACCCCGCGCGCGCCGCCTCCGCGTCCATCCCCATCGCGAGCAGAACGTGCGACGGCTCGAGCGAACCGCTCGCGCACGCGCTCCCTGCGCTCACCGCGAGACCCTCGAGATCGAGCCGCGTCACGAGCACCCGCCCGTCGCAGCCCGCCAGCGCGATGCCCAACGTGTTCGGCAAACGGTCGGGCGCGGTCAGCGGCGGACCGAGCAGTCGCGCGTCGGGCACCTCGACGCGCAGCGCGTCCCACAGCGCGCGGACGAGCGCACCGGTGTGCGCGCGGTAGCGCTCGCGCTCGGCGACGGCGAGCTCGATCGCGACCGACGCGGCGACGATGCCCGCCGCGTCCTCCGTCCCCGGCCGCAGACCCGCTTCCTGCTCGCCGCCGAACAGGACCGGTCGCAGCGCGGCCCGCGCCCGCCGCACGAGCACGCCGACGCCGACGGGCCCGCCGACCTTGTGCGCCGAGAACGCAGCCGTGTCGGCGCCCCACGCGTCGAGATCGACTGCCACGCGCCCGAGTGCCTGCACCGCGTCCACGTGCAGGCGCGGCCGTGCGTCGCCGAGCGCGCGCAGGCGCGCGCCGACGTGCGCGAGCGGAACCACCGTTCCCACCTCGCCGTTCGCCGCCTGCACCGCGAGCCACGCCGCGCCGCGCGCGTGCTCCACGAGCGCCTCGACGTCCAGCCGCGCGTGTGCGTCGACGCCCACGCGCTCGACCGGGTGACCCTCGCGCTCGAGCGCGTCGGCGACCGCGAGCACCGACGAGTGCTCGATGGCGCTCGTCACCAGCCGCGCTCCGGGCCCCGCGCCGCGCACGCCGCCGAGCAGCGCCAGGTTGTTCGCCTCGGTCGCGCCCGACGTGAACACGACCTCGTCCTCGCCCACGCCCAGGGCCGCGGCGACGCGCTCGCGCGCCTCGTCGATCCAGTGGCGCGCGCGGCGACCGCCTGCGTGCAGGCTCGAGGGGTTGCCCGTCAGCTCGTCCTGGACGCGCAGCCAGACCGCGCGGGCCTCGGCCCGCAGCGGCGTCGTCGCGTTGTGGTCGAGGTAGATCCGCTCCATGGGCTTGCGACCTCGTTCCGAGCGCGTCAGCCGGGGCCGGCCTCGGTCGGGAGCCGGAACGCCTCCGGGGGGAGCTCGGGGAGCTCGGCCATGGCGGGCGACTCGGCGGCGTCGGCCTCCCGCCGGCCGGGCCGGTCGGTTCGGGGCGCCTGGGCGGACGTGGCGCTCTGCACCGAGCGGGGCGCCTCGGCGGGCTGGGACGGCCTGGCGCGCGGGGCCGGCGGTCGGCGGGCGGGCTCGAGCTCGTGCTCCGGCAGCGGCGCCTCGGCGTCGGCCCGCGGTTCCTGGGCGAGCACTTCCTCGGCGAGCAACGCGTAGTCGCGCGCTCCGCTCGACTCGGGGGCGTACTCGAAGATCGTGCTCCCGTAGCTCGGCGCCTCGGCCAGCTTGATGTTCGTCCCCACGCAGCGCCGGAAGACCGTTTCGGGGAAGAACTGGCGGATCTCGGCGAGCACCTCGCGGGCGAGCCGCAGGCGGCTGTCGTAGAGGCACGGGACGATCCCGGTGATCTCGAGCTTCGGGTTCAGGCTGCGCCGGATCAGGTTCGTGATCTCGACGAGCTTGCTCATGCCCTGCAGCGCGAAGAACTCGGTCTGGAGGGCGATGAACACCTCGTGTGCGGCGACCAGTCCGTTGATCGCCAGTAGACCCAAACTCGGGGGGCAGTCGATCAGTAGATAGTCGGCCGGCTCGGTCTGGCCCGCGGCGCCGACCCAGCGATCGACGGCGTCGCGCAGGAGCGTCTCGCGCCCGAGGCGGGCGGCGAGCTCGAGCTCGGCGCCCGAGAGGTCGATGTTGGACGGCGCGACCGCGAGCCCCGCGGTCTTCGTCGGGCGCACGACGTCGGCGAGCTCGTGCTCGCCGCACAGGAGACTGTAGATCGAGGGCTCCCCGGTGCGCGGCTCGAGCCCCAGGTGCATCGTCAGGTTCGCCTGCGGGTCGAGATCGACGACCACCACGCGGCGGCCGGCGCGGGCGAGCGCGGCGCCGAGGTTCACGGCCGTCGTCGTCTTGCCGACCCCGCCCTTCTGGTTGACGATCGCGATCCTGCGCATGGTGGGGCGCGGATTGTAGCGGGCCGAGAGTCGGGAGCGGGGGGTCGGGTCGTGATCGATCCAGTCCCGCCGCCTCCCCCACCGCCACCCCCGACCTCCCGCCCCTGGGACCTCGTGCGGCGCCGTTCGGTTGCGCTCCGTCGACGACTCCGTCGGGCCGACGACTCCGTGGGCCGAGGACTCCGGTGGGCCGCCGGCTCACGGGGCCGACTCACGGGGCGCCGGCGCGTCGTCGTCGACGTGCACCAGCAGGTGCTCGCTCGGCAGCGGGTCGAGCTCCCCCACCAGCTCCTCGATCCAGCCGCGGCCGAGGCGCGCGACGATCTGCAGCGTCGTCCACGTCGCCTCCTGCGGGAGCTCGCGCGGGTAGAGCACCTGCGTGACGCGGCGCAGATGGCGGCGGCCCTTGCCCGCGCGGTTCGCGTGCACGCGCTCGGCGCGTGCGCAGATTCGTTCGACGAGCGCGCTCACCTCGTCCGCCGTGCGCCGCAGTTGCAGCGCGAGGCCGCGGTCGACGTGCGCCAAGGCGTGGCGTCGCTCGCGCAGCTCGTCCGCCGCGCGCTGCGCGATCGCACGCAGCTCCGCGACGACCGGCGGCACGTTCTCGTCCTCGCTCGCGCTGTGCGCACCGCGCGCGCGCAGCACGTCCTCGACGCCGAGGTCGAGCCGCTCGAGCGACGTGCGGCACTCGCGCGTCACGAACGTCGCGCCCAGCCGCGGCACGAACGGCGTCGCGGGCAGGCCCGCGCGCGCGCGCAGCGGTGCCGTCGCGGCGTGGCGAGCGAGCGCGTTCCAGCCGCCGACGTGCGCCGCAACCGGGAGCGTCGCGTCGATCACCGCGCTCTCGAGCGCGCTCCCTGCCGACCATGCGCCGGGAGCGTCGACGATCTCGGCGGCGAGCTCCGCGCCCGTGCGCGAGCCAGGCTCGTCGTCGTAGCGCAACCCGTCGCCCCCCGCGCGCAGCGCGCGCGCGCCGCCCGGACCGCCGTGCTCGACCAGCGCGACGCGTTCGAGCGGTTCGTCCCACGCGTGTCCCGCGGCGCGCACCGCTTCGCGGCCCGCGCGCAAGCTCGCCGCGGGTCCGCCGCGCTCGACCGCGACGAGGTGCGCCAACGCGCGCGACAGGTCCTCGCGCAACCACGCCGGCTCGACGACGACGACGCCGAGCGGCCCGAGCAGCTCGAGCATCGTGCGCGTGAACGAGCGCGCCAAGCTCGCGCCCGCGCGCGGCAGGAACTCGTCGACGGCCGCGTCGCGGTGCGCGCTCGCCGTGATGGTGTGGCGCAAGAGCTGGCGCAGCGCCGACAACCGGTGCGCGTCGTCGTGGAGCACGAGATCCCCGTACCGACGCCACGGCGGCGACATGCTCGGGAGACCGACGCGCACCCAGTCGAGGTTCGCGTTGAGGATCCACGCGGGTTGCACCGCGTCGACGTCGTGCGCGTCCGCGCGATTCCACAGCAGCGGGACGACCGGCTGCGACCACACGCGCTCGAGCTCGCGCGCGAGCTGGGTCGCGTGGAGCGCGGACCACAGCGTGCGCAGAGGTCCCCCGAGCAACGCGGGCGCGGACGAGCACACGACGACGCTCGTGTGCGGCAGCGCGAGTCGGCGCACGGAGTCGAGGACGTGCACGTGCGGCTCGAGCGTCGCGATGCGCACTTCGAGCGCCGCGGCGAGGCGCTCGCGCTCGTCGGCGTCGAAACGCTCCGCCGGCCGCGGCACGTCCCCGATCCGCGCCGGCACGACGATGTCGAGACCGCGCGGCCGGGGCCGGTCGCTCAGCACGGCGCGCGCGAACGCGGGCAGCGGCAGCGCGTCGAGCGAGACGTGTTCCAGCGTGACGTGCACGCACCCTCCGTCGCGATCAGGCGCCGCTCAGCGCGCTCCGGATCGACGCGATCATCTCGTCGAGCGCTGTGGACGCGGCGTCCTGCCAGGAGCGGCCTGCGAGCTCGGGCCGCCGGTGCGCGAACGAAACGCTTCGCGACGCGGCGATCAGCGCGCCGCGCGCCGCGGCGGGATCGCCGACGAACGCGCCGACGACGTCCTGTGCCCGTGCACCCTGCGCGCCGAAGCCGGGCACGAGGAACGGCGTGTGCGGCAGCAGCCGGCGGAACGCCGCCAGCTCGGAAGGATGCGTCGCGCCGATCACCGCGCCGACCGACGACAAGCCGCTCGCTCCGACGAGCGGCGCGCCCCAGCGCGCGACCGCGCTCGCCAGCCGATCGCTCAGATTGGGGTCGCCCGGCGTCTGGAAGTCCGCGCTGCCGGGGTTGGACGTTCGCACGAGCACGTAGATGCCTTTGCCGACGCGCGCGCATGCGTCGAGGAACGGCTTCATCGCGTCGCCGCCGAGCATCGGGTTCACCGTGATCGCGTCGCACAGGTGCGGCTCGCTCGGATCTCCCTCGCCCTCGAGGAACGCCTTCGCGTACGCCGCGGACGTGCTGCCGATGTCGCCCCGCTTCACGTCGCCGACGACGAGCAAGCCGTGCTCGTGCGCCGCGCGCACGACGCGCTCCCACGCGACCGCGCCGTCGGCGCCGAGCTGCTCGAAGAACGCAGACTGCGGCTTCACCGCAGCCACGCGGTCGGCGGACAGCGCGACGAGCTCGACGAGGAAGTCGCCCACAGCTCGCGCGCGCGCGGCACGGTCGGCGCGCGGATCCGCCGCGATCGCGAACGGCTCGGGCAGGAGCTCGAGGTGCGGGTCGAGGCCGAGCAGACAGGGCGTGCCCTTGGCGCGGACGGCGGCGTCGAGACGATCGGCGAAGTGTCTGGACGGCGCGAGTGGGTTCATGAGGCTTCTCTCTCGGGGCGATCGAGCGCCCGGAGAGGAAGCCGCTCCTCGTCGGAGGACTGCGCGGCGCGCGCGGACGCGGCGGCACGCAGGCTCGCCGGCACGTCGCCGGCGTATTCGCTCGACGGTATCAGCACACCTCCGGACACCGTGACGCGCAGCGCGTCGTCCACGCTGATCGGCAACGGGACCAGCCGCGATGCGGCGACGTGGATCGTGTAGCCGGTCATGGGCATGGGCGAGGAGGGTACGAAAACCGTCACCAGGTCGTCACCCGTGTGGGCGCGGAGCGAGCGCATCGAGCGGCTCGTGACGAACGCGAGGGACCACAGGTGCTCGCTCGGGTACGGGATCGCGACGACCGTGTCGAGCTCGAGGTCGCGATCGGAGAAGAAGAACTCGACGAAGCGTTTGGAGTACGGGTAGACGGAGCGGACGCCGGGAATCGCGACGAGGCCCGACTCGACCCGCGCGAAGGCGCGCCGTCCGAGAAATCCGCCGACGAGCCAGCCGATCCAGAGCACGAGGAGCACGGACATGCCCAGGCCGACGAGCGGGTGCACCCGATCCTCGACCGCGTCGCGCAGGCCCTCCTGCCCCTCCTTCGTGCCACGCTGGATCGCCAACGCGTCGAGGTCGCGGAAGAACGACTCGCGCGCCTCCCGGTAGTGGCGCACGGCGGCGAGGAAGTCGGGGCTGCGGAAGCCCTCGTTCTCGCCCTTGAAGCGCAGCTCCGCGGGAAGCGCGTCGATCTGCACGAACTTCGGGTCGTATGGCTCGACGTCGAGGTCGCGCAAGACCTTCCAGCCCAGCGCGTTGCCCTCGAGGCCCCAGTAGATGACGTCGTTGATCGGTCCGACGACGTACGTCTTCACGAAGTTGACCAACGTCACGAAGACGAAGATCGTGAGCACGGCCGGCAGCAGCGTCGCCAGGCCGCGCAGGAACAAGCTCGTCGTCTTGCTGGTGCGTCGGGGCGGCCGGCTCGCGCGCTCGCTCATCGTCCTCCTTCTTTCGGCAGGACGAGCGCGCCGCCCGAGTCGGGGGCTGCGCGATCACGTTCCGAGCGCGAGGAAGCGCGCGCCCACCGCGTCCGCGAGGGGCAGCCCCGCGTCGGTCAGACGCCAGCGGCCTTCGTCGAGCTCCAGTACCCGCTCGCGACCCAGAGCCTCGGCGAGCGCGACCGCGGGGTCGTGCGCCGTCTCGAATCCGGCCGTCCGGCGGGCGCGGGCCGGATCGACGCCGCTCGTCGTGCGCAGACCGAGCCACCACGTCTCCGCCAGGCGGTGCAGCGGCTCGAGCGTCTCGCTCCAGCCGAGCTCGGGCGCCGACTCGGCCGCGTCCACCTGCTCGGTCCAGCGCGCGAGCGAGCGCGGATTGCCGCTTCGCCGGTGGCCGACCTTGCTCGCGGCCGAGGGTCCGATACCGACGTAAGTCCCGTTCTCCCAGTAGTTCAGGTTGTGCCGGCAGGCCGCGCCGGGACGCGCGAAGTTCGAGATCTCGTAGGCCTCGAGACCGTGCTCGGCCGCGACGCGCCGCGTCAGCCAGAAGAGCTCCAGCTCGAGCTCGTCGGGCAGATTCCGAAGACGCCCCGCGGCGGCCTCGCGACCGAACGGAGTGCCCGGCTCGAGGGTCAGGTTGTAGGCCGACAGGTGCTCTGGGCCGAGCGCGAGCACGCGCCGGAGCGTGCGCTCCCAGCTCACCGCGCTCTGGCCCGGAAGCCCGTAGATCAGGTCGACGCTCATCCGTCGCGCCCCGGCCGCGCGGGCGGCCTCCCACGCGCGCAAGCACTGGTCGGCATCGTGGACGCGCCCGAGGAAGCGCAGCGCTTCGTCGTCCAGGCTCTGGAACCCGATCGAGAGGCGGGTGACGCCGAGCTCGAGCAGGCACGCCGCCTTCTCCCGCGTGAGGCTCTCCGGGTTGCACTCGGCAGTGACCTCCGCGGCCGAGCGGCGGAATCCGGTGATCCCCTCGAGGCCGTCGAGCAGCCGCGCCAGCAGCTCCTCGCTCAGCAGCGACGGCGTGCCGCCGCCGAGGAAGACGGTGCTCGGGAGCGCCGCAGCGCGGCGCTCCGCCTCACGGAGCATCGTCGCCACGGTCGCCGCGTGGTCCTCGCCGGCCGCCTCGAGCGAGAAGAAGTCGCAATAGGGGCACTTCGTCTCGCAGTACGGCAGATGCACGTACAGCGGGGTCCCGGCGGAGGCCTCGAAGCGCGCCGGAGCGGAGAGCTGAGAGCCCGTCATCGGGCCGTCTTCGTACCTCTGACTTGCGGCTAATCGCCGCTCATGACCTTGTAGAGCTTGCGCAGCGCGTCGCGTTCGATCTGACGCACGCGCTCGCGCGTCAACCCGACGATCTTGCCGATCTCCTTCAGCGTCATCGGCTCCGACTCGACGCCGCTGCCCAAGCCGTAGCGCAGGCGCAGGATCGTCGCCTCGCGCTCGTCGATCGCTTCGAGGAGGTGCTCCAGTCTAGCCAGCAGGTCCCGATTGAGGATCTGGTCCTCGGGGTTCTCGATCCGCCCGTCCTCGACGGAGTCCCGGTGTGTCCCGAGCGCATCGAGCGAGAGCTGCGGGCCGATGCCGGTCGACTGGATCGTCTTCTTGAGGATCGGCCAGCTCTCCTGGGGGATGCCGATCTCGTTCGCAACCTCTTCGATGTTCGGGATCCGACCCAGCTTGAACGTGAGCTCCTGGCTGACCGAGCGCCACTTCGAGACCAGCTCGGCCATGTAGCCCGGCACCCGCACCGAAGCGACCGTGTTCGTGAGCGCGCGCCGGATCGCCTGCTTGATCCACCACGTCGCGTACGTCGAGAAGCGGCACCCCGCCTCGGGATCGAACTTCTCGGCCGCCTTCATCAGGCCGATGTTGCCCTCCATGATCAGGTCCTGGAGGGACAGGCCACGGTCCATGTACTTCTTCGCGATGGACACGACGAGCCGCAGGTTCGCGCGGATCATGTGCTCGCGTGCACCGATGTCCCCACACTGGATCCGACGGCCCAGCGCGCACTCCTCCTCGCGGTTCAGGAGCGGGACCTCGTTGATCTCCCGGAGGTAGGTTTCGAGGCAACGCTCGGCAGAAATGGCACGACTCCTGGGTTCCGCGGGGATGGGGACGGTGGCGCTCGGACGGCGGCGCCCACCGCTCGGACGAGTCCCTGATCGTCCCCCGCGCGAGCCGTTCTTGAGCCCCCCGGGACAGCGTCGCGCCTGCACTTTCTTCGACCCGTCTGCTAGCTTGATGCGCCGCCCTTCCGAGGTTGCGGCGCGCAGCCCGATGCCCGAACTCTCACTCGAGGAGCTCGTCGAAGAGCGCGACTTCACGGAGATGCTGGCGAGCCACTCCGAGGAGGTGTTTCGGCTCGGCAACACGTTGCTCACGCGTGCCGACCAGCCCTGGAACAAGCGGCACTACTTCCAGCTCGTCATGGCCGCCGACACGCTCGAGTCCTACCTCGACGACTTCGGCGCGCGTCTGAACCGCACGTTCTGCTTCTTCGGCGAGCTGGTCGCGTCGCTCCGCGGCTTCGCATCGGCCGGGTACAGCGTCACCCACCTGTCGGGCAGGCTCGACTCCTACGGCGTGCTCCGCCACTTCGACGCGCAGGGCTCGGCGGCGCTCCAGGCCTCGGTCGAGCGTGTGGAGCGTTTCCTCCGCGAAGCGATCCGCACGATGCTGCGCGCGTTGTTCGACGAAGCCTACGACCTGGGCGTCTCGGTCACGTCGTCCGCCTGGCCGGAGGAGAGCTTCGCGCCGGTCCTCGCACGACAGCGCTTGCCGCGCAACCTCGATCTCGGCGAGATCCACGACGAGCGGCAGAAGATCGCCGAGGTCTCGTCGAAGTACCTACAAACGCACCAGGTGCTCGCTCGCCTGCGGATCCACCCGATCGAGGACGCCGCCGTGCGCGCGCGCTTCCTGAGCGACGTGTGCACCGAAGAGCGCGCCCGCGTGTACGAGGCGATGGTCCACAACCTCCAGTCCGCCTACGACACGTACATCAAGAACACGGTCCTCGAGGCCGAGGACGAGCGGCTGCCGCAGCTACGCGGCTTCGTCTCCACCGCGCTCCACCTCCTGGAGGCGACCACCTACCTGACGCATTTCTACGAGCGGCACGAGGACGACATCCGCAGCGAGGCGGCGAAGGAGCGCATCGCGCGGTTGATCGACCGCGCCGACGTGCAAGCGATCCTCCTCAACGAGCTGCTCACGTGGGCGGACCGCTCGATGACGTGCGGACGCGACCTCGCTCACGAGCTCCTCCCGCGCTACACCAATGCACAGGAGCTCCACGTCGAGCTCACGGACGATCTCGTTCTGCACGCGCGTCCCGCGGCGCTGATCGTCGAGATCGTCAACCGTTACGGCACGCCGGTGGAGATGGAGGTCGGCAAGCACCGCTGCAACGCCGCCTCGATCCTCGAGCTGCTCGTCACGGTCGGCTCGCACCCCGACGAGAAGCGCTTCGTCTTCCTCGGCGACGAGCGACCGCTCCGCGACATCGGCGTCCTCTTCCAGTACGGGTTGGGCGAGTCCGGCGTCGACACGCTCCCCGACGAGCTCGCGTACCTGCGCAAGTGACGGGCCCCTCCGGGGGCGTCCGTCCTCCGTTCGCCGCGGTTGCTCAGACGCCGAGATACAGCCGATCGGCGAGCATCTCGGGGAGCCCAACCGCCCGTATGCGTTGCGCTTCGCGGTCGATGTCGTACTCGATGCGCTTGATCCAGACGCGGCGTAGCTCCGTGTCGAACAGCGCGTAGGCGGTCCGGGGATCCTCGTCGCGCGGTTGGCCGACGCTGCCGACGTTGACGAGGCAGTTGTGCACCTCGCTCAGGTCGATCTCGGGCTCGAAGGTGTAGGCCGTCCGATCGGGCTGATCGCGCAGCCGCACGAGCACGATGGGAACGTGCGTGTGCCCGACGAAGCACACGTTGCGCTCCATGATGTCGAGCGAAGGATCGGCGTCGGTCGTGCTCTGGACGTAGTTGAACTCCTCCGCGTGCGCGAGGCTGCCGTGCGCGACCTGGCAGTGCTCGAGCGTCACCGTCATCGGCAGGGAGCGGAGCCAGTCGCGGTCGGCCTCGGAGATCGCCGTGCGCGTCCAGCGCAGAGCCTCCCGCGCGTAGTTGTTGAAGTAGCGGTCGTCGAGCTCGTTCACGCACGCCGCGTCGTGATTGCCCTTCACGACGACCGCGCCGATCTGCTGCAGGAGCGCGATGCACTCGCTGGGAGCGGCGCCGTAGCCCACGACGTCCCCCACGCTGATCGCACGGTCGACTCCTTCCTCTTCGAAGCGCCGGAGGACCGTCTCCAGAGCCGAGAGGTTGCCGTGGATGTCCCCGAGGATGCCGTACCGCATTCAGTTGCCGCGCGAGTAGGGGGAGGTCAGGAGAGCGCTGATCAGGAGCAGGCCCACGACCGGTGCCAGAGCCAGGAGGTTCATCGGCGCGAATGGCGCCGAGCTATCCACCGCATCCAGATGAGCGGAGGCATCGAGCGCGTTCGCGACCGACGGGTCGATCCGAAGCGCGGGCACGAGCCAGGCGAAGGCGAGGAAGAGCGCGGGGGCGAGCCAGCCGGGGATGCGTAGACGCGAGAGGACGAGGGCCAACGCCACCAGGTGCAGCAGCGTGAGCAGGACCGGCGCCAAGAGCGCGGCGACGTGGCCCGCCTCGATCGGCGCCGCGGCCACGAGGAGAAGCACTGCGATGCCGCCCGTCACGGCGACCGAAGCGGCGAGGAGGGCGAGTACCTCGACCATCAGGCGACGCCAGGTCGCGAGAACACGGAGCTGGGGCTCAGCCTCGCAGACCCACAGGAGGCCCACCGCGATCGTTCCCAGTGCGGCGAGCCAGAGCGTCTCCGCGACCAATCCCGGCACGTCCGTGACGAGGCGGATCTCGATCATCGGGACGAGCAGAGCCCACACGAGCGCGAGCGACGCGCCCACGGACCACGACCCGGGCGAGCGCACGACGGCCGCTGCGAGCCACCGCAGGAATCGCAGCACCGTATCCATCGAGACGATTCTCGGCCGCAAGAGGCGGCGTGTCCAAGTTTCGCGGAAGGAACTTGCTGCCGTCGATCCGACCTCGAGACAGTCCTCGAGGCGGGCCGTCGAACCACCGACCGCCAACGGGGCCGCCAATGCGGGCCGCCGATTGCGGGCGGCCGATGCGGCAAGCTGATCGAGGCCGTCGAGTGCCGTCGCACGCGGCCGTCAAGCTCGCGACTTCCTGTCGACCACCGGGCCATGGCTGCGCCGACGATGCGGGCGCCCCGCCCACAAGGAGAACGGACGACGGTGGCACCCATCACCCCCATCGCGCACGGCGCAACCGGCGAAGCGACCGTGAGCACTCGCGACCTGCGGACGCGTCGACTTTGCGCGAACGCTGGAGTCGGCACTGGCCCCAAGCT
>CAZGTQ010000225.1:0-42927 GCA_964528575.1 uncultured Planctomycetaceae bacterium
GACCTCAGCGATCTCGGAGGAACCTGCTCAATGAAAGAGTTCTCTCGCTGTCCGAATTGCTCAGCTATGCCTGGGACCTTTCCCCGCGTTCCGCTAGCCATATTCCAGTGTCCGCACTGCAACGGACTCTCTTGTGTGAGGTGCATAGAGAGTAAGGGGTGGGACGGCAACTTTTGTCCTCACTGCGCCCAGAAGGTCGTGTACCCACAAATTGGCATCGTGCGGTAGGTTCTGAATTGGCTGGAGACCGGGCAGTCTGTCCGGAAGGGTCTTCCGGGTTGCGCTAGGTACATACTTCTGAAATCGTTTCCGGACGGGCGGCGGGCCGCGGGCGGGGGGCTCCCAGTGCACGTCGGGTCGCAACGTCGCGGAACGGTCCTATGCTGAGGACGTGGCCGCCTCCGCCACCACGATCCCTCGCGCCGTGCTCCTCGGCCTCCTCGTCGCGTGCTCGAGCTCCGAGGAACCGAGCGTGCGGACCGCGGACCCCGCCGCCGTCGCCGAGCGCGCCGGCGAGCGGCGCGCGCTCGTCGAGACGCACCTGCGGCCGCGCGGCATCGAGGATCCGCTCGTGCTCGCGGCGATGAACGCGGCCCCGCGTCACCGGTTCGTGCCGGACGACCTCGCGCGCTACGCGTACGACGACCGGGCGTTGCCGATCGGCCACGAGCAGACGATCTCGCAGCCGTACGTCGTCGCGTTCATGACGCAGGCGGCGGAGCTCGAGCCCGGCGACAAGGTGCTCGAGATCGGCACGGGCTCGGGGTACCAGGCCGCGGTGCTCGCGGAGATCGTCGGCGAGCTGTGGACGATCGAGATCGTCGAGCCGCTCGCGGAGCGCGCGCGCGCCGCGCTCGTGGCGGCGGGCTACGAGCGCGTCCACGTGCGCGCGGGCGACGGCTACCGCGGCTGGCCGTCCGAGGCGCCGTTCGACGCGATCCTCGTAACCGCGGCGCCCGACCACGTGCCGCAACCGCTGCTCGATCAGCTCGCCGAGGGCGGCCGCCTCGTCCTGCCGGTCGGCGACGCGTTCCAGACGATCGTCCGCATCCGCCGCACGCCCGCCGGCGACGAGCGCGAAGAGCTGCTCCCCGTCCGGTTCGTCCCGATGACGGGCGAAGCGCGCGAGCGGCGGTAGGGCAAAGCCGGCGCCCCGACACGAGACTCGCCAGCCGCGGCAGACTCAGAGACCACGCTGTTCCAACGGGCGGGGCTGCTGGGCCTGGTCTGCGGCACGCACCTCGAGTCCGCAATCGCTCCTTGTTCGGCAGCAGCACTCCGAGCAAGATGACGGCGCGTTAGCTCAGCAGCTCGCACAGCACGGCCGACTACTCATTGGAGCTTGGCAATGAAGGCTACCGAAACACTACTCGCCAACCTTCTGAAAGGGCCGCGGCAGTTCCTGATCCCGATTTACCAGCGCCGGTACAGCTGGGACGAGGAACAATGCAGGCAGCTATGGGAGGATGTGCTGCGTGTTGCGAACGACGAGTACCCCGCACATTTCGTCGGCTCCGTCGTCTACGTCGAGCACGGGCTTTATCAGGCGACGGCCGTTCCCCAACTGCTTGTGATCGACGGGCAACAGCGACTGACCACGTTCACCCTGATGGTTGAGGCCATCGCTCGGGCGATCGGCGACGGCGAACCCACGCAAACCACTGAGATCACCGCACGGAAGCTCAGGAACTACTTCCTATTCAACCCCGAGGAGGACGGCGATCTGCGCTACAAGCTCCAATTGTCAGAGGCCGACGCTCAGACCCTGCGGGCTATCCTTGACCAGAAGCCTTTCCCGGAAGTTCCGGCAAACCGGCTCGTCGACAACTTCGCCCTGTTTCAGCACTTTATCGCGGAAGCTGCAGTCGCTCCCGAGGTCATCTACCGCGGTCTATCCAAGCTGATGGTGGTGGACGTGTCGCTCGATCGTGATCACGACAACCCTCAGCTCATCTTCGAGAGCCTGAATTCGACGGGCCTGGATCTGTCACAGTCCGATCTGATCCGCAATTTCGTGCTCATGGGGCTCGAGCCGATCGAGCAAACCGAGTTGTACAAGGACTATTGGCGCCCCATGGAGCGCACACTTGCCCACGCTACGCGCGGAAACGAGTTCGACCGCTTTCTACGAGCATGGCTCAGCCTTCGTCTGGGGGAAGTGCCGAAGCTTCAAAGGGGCTACGAGAATTTCAAGCGTTACCGGGTGATGAATTTGAAGCGGCCGATCGCCGCGATAGTTGCTGACATGCACCGGTGCGCCAACAACTACGCTGCGATCGCGCTCGGCCGGGAGCTGCATCCCCAGCTTGCGCACGCCTTTCGTGGTCTCCACGACCTCAAGGTTGATGCGCCGATGCCGTTCTTGCTGCATGCTTATGCCCTGTGGCAGGACGGCGTACTCTCCGAACAGGACATGATTGAAGTTGCGAGGCTGATGGAGAGCTGGGTTTTTCGTCGCGCCGTCTGCGACATTCCGAGCAACGTGCTCAGCCGCACATTTGCCCGTCTGCCGGAGCAGCTCGACGATGAGATGCTGCTGGAAAGCCTCTCGGCCTACCTGGCTTCTCGGAGCAAAAGGCAGCGATTTCCGAGTGACGAGGAGTTTCGTGCGGCACTCGAGACGAGAAACCTCTACGAGTTCAAGCATCGGCAATATTTCCTTTCTCGACTCGAGAATTACGAGCGCAAGGAGCAGGTGGTCATCGGCGAGTTCACGGTGGAGCATGTACTGCCGCAAAACGAGAACCTATTACCAGAGTGGCGAGAGGTGTTGGGGCCAGAGTGGCGTGCCGTCCAGGAGAAGTGGCTCCACACGTTGGGGAACTTGACGCTGACTGGTTACAACCCGGAGATGAGCGACCGTTCCTTCGCTGAGAAGAGGGACATGGAGGGCGGCTTTCGCGAGAGCCCAATTCGGCTGAACCGGATGCTCGCCAAGCGCGATTCATGGGATGCTGCCGCCATCGAGGAGCGGGGGCGGGAGTTGTCGAAAAAGGCGCTTGCGATTTGGTCTCTCCCGCGCCCGTCGAGTGAGTTGCTGAACCAGTACCGTAGCGAGTCCGGGCGAAAGAGGCGCACGCCGTGGACGAGCGTCGACCACCTGCGCATGACCGAGGCGACCAAGGAGCTTTACGATGCGCTGGTCGGCGGCGCAGGAGCGGCCGGCTTCGTCCCTACGATCCGACGGCAGTGGATCGGTGTCGGCGAGCCGGGTCGTGGGAAGCCTTTCCCCATAATTGTGCGCCCGCGTAGAGGTTGGCTGCTCGTGTGTCTCAGGGTGCCGTTCGACGATTTGCAGGCACCGCCGACGTGCGCTTATTCACACGAAACGAAGACGGGCTCGCAAAAGACGCGCGCGAAGCTTCATACGCTGTCTCACGTGGCGGATTGTCTGGCCCTCCTCCCTCACGTCGCTCGCGTGAATGGGGGCGCTGAATCGCACCTCGATGGAGGATGAAGAGGTTGCATACCATTCGTGAGCCCCTTCGACGGCAGGCTCGGCGAATGGCTCGCAACGCGCGCTGTTCGTTCAGCCGCCGGGCGGCCCGTCGCCCGGTCGGACGAGGGAGCACTCCCGCTTGTGTCTGCGGGCACCGCGGCTCGTTCGGCGTCCAGCGGGGCGAAGTCGTGTGAGATGAAAGGTCGGGGCTCGCGGCCGCCCCGGCGAGGATCGATCAGCGAGCGCCCGAGCGCCCGAGCGCCCGAGCGCCTACGCCGTGGCCTGGACCAGGATCTCCGGATCTCCCGAGGTCAGAGCCACACCCTCGGCGGCGGCGCCGGACCCGGGACAAGTCGGGCTCGTCGAGCAGCGCGGCAGTCCGGCGTTGCCGCCGAAGGTACGGGCCCGTAGCGCGCGCTCGAGGCTGAGGGCGTGTGGGCGTTGACCACCAGCCGCAGCTGTCCTGTCGCGCGCGAAGCGCCCGGCGAGAGACGCGGGACCTGCCGGCATGGAAGTTGCTTCGCGCGAGAACCATGGCGACGGAGCGAGCGGGCGCAGCGACCCAGCCCACGGGGGCGGCGTCGCCAGCGGCCCGAGGCGAGCGGGAGCTCGAGGACGAGGCCGCGCTCGCGGGGTTGCGGCGGTATGCCCGGTTGCTCGATGCGTCGGTCGGGATCCCCGGGACCAGCATCCGGATGGGCGTCGACTCGATCGTGGGCCTGATCCCCGGCGTCGGCGACGCGATCGGGTTCGGGCTGTCGCTCTGGATCGTCTACCGCGCGCGGCAGCTCGGCGCCTCCCGCCGCGTGCTCGCGCGCATGTTGTCGAACGTCGGTTTCGAGACGCTGGTCGGCACCGTGCCGCTCGTCGGAGACGCGTTCGACGTGTGGTTCCACGCGAACCGGCGCAACGTGGAGCTCCTGGAGAAGCACATTTCCGAAAGCGGCTTTCGAAGGCGGTAGCAAGTTCGACCGCTCGCCCTCCGCACAGGGCCCCCCCGAGCACCGATGGACGTCGCACCCGAAGAACGAGCCGCGGAACATCCGCGGGGCGGGGACAGGACCCGGACCGAGACCTTCCCGATCGTGGCGATCGGGGCCTCCGCGGGCGGCCTCGAGTCGCTCGAGCGCTTCTTCACCGCGCTGCCGGCCGACCCCGGGATGGCCTTCGTGGTCATCCAACACCTGTCCCCGGACTTCCGCAGCATGATGGACGAGCTGCTGCGGCGGCACTGCGAGATGCCGGTCCAGCACGCCGAGGACGGGCTGGTGGTTCGACCGGACCACGTCTACCTGCTCCCGCCCAAGAAGGAGATGGTGATCTCCGGCGGGCGTCTGATCCTGACGGACAAGGTGCCGACGAAGGGGCTCACGCTCCCGATCGACACGTTCTTCCGCTCGCTGGCCGCGGACGTCGGCGAGCGCGCCCTCGCGATCGTCCTGTCCGGCACGGGCAGCGACGGATCGCGCGGCATCCACGAGATCGCGCGAGCGGGCGGCCTGGTCCTCGTCGAGGACCCCGCGAGCGCCAAGTTCGACGGGATGCCGAGGAGCGCCCTGGCGACCGAGCTCGTCGACCACGTGGCGTCGGCGGAGAGCCTGCCCGCGCTCCTGCTCGGGCGCCGCGCGGCCGGGGGCGAGGGCAGCGAGGACGAGCCTGCGACGCCGATCGAGGCTGTGACGCCGATCGAGCCGGCGACGCCCATCGAGGACGTGTACCAGCTCCTGCACGAGCACTCCGGCATCGACTTCGCGACCTACAAGATCGCGACGGTCTCGCGGCGGCTCGCACGGCGCGTCGAGCTGGCCAAGCACGCCGACCTCGAGAGCTACGTCGCGCGCTTGCGCGACGACAACGAGGAGCTCGGCGCGCTCTACCACGACCTGCTCATCGGGGTGACGCAGTTCTTCCGCGACCCCGAGGCGTTCGAGGTGATCGAGGAGCACGTCGTCCCCGACGTCCTGCGGCGCGTGCCGGAGAACGAGGAGATCCGCGTCTGGTCCGCCGGCTGCGCGACGGGCGAGGAGCCGTTCTCGCTCGCGATGCTGTTCCACGAGGCGCTCGAGCGGGCGGGCCGGCCGGTGCACCTCAAGGTGCTCGCGACCGACGTGCACCGCGAGTCGCTCGAGCGCGCGAGCGCGGCGACCTACGGCGAGGAACAGCTCGAGCACGTCGCCGGCGAGCGGCGGCAGCGCTACTTCGAGCGCCGCGGCGGCGGCTACAGCGTCGCGCAATCGCTGCGCAAGCTCGTCGTCTTCGCCCGGCACGACGCGACGCGCGATGCGCCGTTCACGCGGATGCACCTCATCGCGTGCCGCAACTTCTTGATCTACCTCGAGCCGAAGGCGCAGAAGCGCGTGCTCTCGCTCTTCCACTTCGGCCTCGTCAACGGCGGCTACCTCTTCCTGGGCGCGAGCGAGGCGACCGGACCGCTCGGCCCGGAGTTCGCGCCCGTCGACGAGCACTGGCGCGTCTACAAGAAGCGCCGCGACGTGCGGCTGCTCGACGCGGCGCACCTGCCGATCCTGCCGCTGACGGGCGCGAGCACCGCTCCGCAGTTCGTCAAGACGGCGCCGCGCAGCGCGGACACGCACCTGCTCGCCACGTACGACAAGCTCCTCGACCGGCACATGCCGCCGAGCTTCCTCGTCGACGAGGAGGGCCGCCTCATCGACAGCTTCGGCGGCGCGGAGCGGCTCTTGCGGGTCGGGCGGCGGCGGCCGTCGTCCTGGCTCGTCGAGCTCCTGCCGCGCGACCTCGCGACGCTCGTGTCCGGCGTGCTCCAGAAGGCGCAGCAGCGCGCGCGCGACGGGAAGGGCGCGATCCGGTTCAGCGGAGTGCCGCTCCCCGACGACCTCGGGCTCGGGCCGCAGTGCGCGCTGTCCGCCGAGGGCTTCCGCAACGAGCGCCTCGGCACGTCGCACGTGCTGATCACGCTGGAGAGCGTCGCCCGCAGCGCGGCCCGGCCGGTCGAGGAGTACGAGCCTGGCTCCGACGTCGCCGCGCACGTGTCGCGCGAGCGCATCCAGGGCCTCGAGTCGGATCTGACGTACACGCGCGAGACGCTGCAGTCGACGATCGAGGAGCTGCAGACGAGCAACGAGGAGCTCCAGGCGACGAACGAGGAGCTCGTCGCGTCGAACGAAGAGCTGCAGAGCACGAACGAGGAGCTGCACTCGGTCAACGAGGAGCTCCACACGCTCAACACGCACCACCAGCGCAAGATCGTCGAGTTGCGCGAGCTGAACAACGACATCCAGCACCTGCTCGAGGGAACGGACGTCGGCACGCTCTTCCTCGACAGCAACCTGCGCATCCGCAAGTTCACGCCGCGCGTCGCCGAAGTCTTCCGCATCCAGGACCAGGACGTCGGGCGCAGCATCAGCGACTTCTTCCATTCGCTGCGCCGACCGACGTTGATGTCCGAGATCGAGGCCGCGCTGCGCGACGGGACGCGGATCGAGGACGAGGTGCGCGACGACGCGGGCACGCCGTTCTTCCTGCGCATCCTGCCGTACCGGCCCGAGGCCGTGGTCGACGACGAGCGCGAGGGGCCGCAGCCGCTGCCGGCGATCGAAGGCGTCGTGCTCTCGCTGACGAACATCGCGTCGCTCGACGCTGCGCGCGCGCGGCTCGCGGAGATGTCCGCGATCGTCGAATCGTCCGAGGACGCGATCATCGGCAAGCGGCTCGACGGCACGATCACGACGTGGAATCGCGGCGCGGAGCGGCTGTACGGCTACACAGCCGAGGAGGTCGTCGGCCGCAACATCCGGCTCCTCGCGCCGCCGGGGCGCGTCCAGGAGATCGAGCGGTTCCTCGAGGCGCTCGGACGCGGCGAGAAGGTCGACCACGTCGACACGATCCGGCTGCGCAAGGACGGCACGCGCGCCGACGTCGCCGTGACGGTCTCGCCCGTGTACGACCGCCAGGGCCGCATCGTCGGTGGGTCCGCGATCGCGCGCGACGTCTCGCAGGTCAAGCGCGCCCAGCGCGAGCTGCGCCGGCGCGAGATGCGCATCCGCGAGATCCTCGAGTCGACGATGGAGGCGATCTACGGGGTCGACCCCGACGGGGTCTGCACGTTCTGCAACCCTTCGTGCGCCCGCGCGCTCGGCTACGAGAGCGTCGACGAGCTCGTCGGCAAGGACCTCCACGAGCTCGCCCACTGCACCGCCGACGGCGCGCCGGTCCCGCGCGAGTCGTGCGCGATCCTCGCCGTCCTGCGCAGCGGCGAGGGCGCGCACGCCGACGATCAGCACATGCGCCGCGCGGACGGGACGACGTTCCCGGTCGAGTACTGGAGCCGTCCCGTCTTGCGCGACGGCCGCATCGCGGGCGCGGTCGTCAGCTTCCTGGACGTCACCGAGCGCAAGCAGTCGGAGGAGGAGTTGCGCACGACCGCGCGGCGCCGCGAGGAGTTCCTCGCGCTGCTCTCGCACGAGCTGCGCAACCCGCTCGCCGCCGTGGTCAACGCGAGCGCGCTCCTGCGCGCGGACGGCGGCAACGGCTCGCTCGAGGACGCGCTCGACGTGATCCAGCGCCAGGTCGCGCACATGGCGCGGCTCCTCGACGACCTGCTCGACGTCACGCGCATCGGGCAGGGCCGCATCGACGTGCGCGAGGAGGAGGTCGACCTGCGCCGCGTCTGTGGCGCGGCGATCGAGGCGGTCTCCCCGCTGTTCGGCGACCGTGGCGACGAGCTCGCCGTCGAGCTGCCCGACGAGCCGCTCCCGGTGCGCGGCGATCCCGACCGACTGCGCCAGGTCGTCAGCAACCTCCTGACGAACGCCGCGCGCCACTCGGACGAGGGCGCGGCGATCCGGCTCGCGGCGTGCGCCGAGGAGGACGAGCTCGTGCTCTCGGTCTCCGACGACGGCCACGGCATCGACCCGGAGCGTCTCGACCGCATCTTCGAGCTGTTCGTCCAGGGCGAGCAGGGCCTCGACCGCGCGAGCGGCGGCCTCGGCATCGGCCTGACGGTCGTCCGCAAGATCGTCGAGTTGCACGGCGGCACGGTGGCGGCGCACAGCGACGGCATCGGTCGTGGCTCCGAGTTCGTCGTGCGGCTCCCGCGCAGCCGCACACCGGCCGCGGGCAGCGCCGGCGAGAGCGGCGCGCCGCGCGAGCGTCGCATCGTGCTGGTCGAGGACCAGGCCGACGCGCGCCGCATGTTGCGCCTCCTGCTCGAGAAGCGGGGCCACGTCGTCACCGAGGCCGCCGACGGCGAGGCGGCGCTCGACGCGATCCGCCGCGAGCGCCCCGACGTCGCGCTCGTCGACATAGGCCTGCCGCTCCTCGACGGCTACGCGGTCGCCCGCTCGGTCCGCGGCGACGACGACTTGTCCCACGTCTTCCTCGTCGCGCTCACCGGCTACGGCGCCGCCGACGACGTCGACGCAGCGCGGGAGTCGGGCTTCGACGCGCACCTGACGAAGCCGGCCGACCTGGCACGCCTCGAGGAGCTCTTGGCGACCTGTCGCCCGGGCCGCTGAGCGCGAGCGCCGCGCCGGACCAGCCGCTACGATCTCGGCGTGCTCGCCGCCACCTCGCTGCGCAAGCGCTACGGCGCGCTCGTCGCCGTCGACGACGTGTCGTTCGAGATCGAGCGCGGCGAGGCGTTCGGATTGCTCGGGCCGAACGGAGCCGGGAAGACGACGACGATCCACATGCTCGTCGGCGTGCTCGCGCCCGATTCGGGCGAGGTCGTGGTCGACGGGGAGCGCGATCCGTCGCGGCCCGAGGTGCGGCGGCGCATCGGCGTCGTGCCGCAGAGTCTCGCGATCTACGAGGAGCTGAGCGGCGAGGAGAACCTCGCGCTGTTCGGCCGGCTCTACGGGCTGCGCGGCGCGATCCTGCGCGAGCGCGTGCTGTGGGCGCTCGAGCTCGCGGGGCTCGCGGACCGGCGCAAGGATCGCGCGGCGACGTACTCGGGCGGCATGAAGCGGCGGCTCAATCTCGCCTGCGGGCTCGTGCACGATCCGGCGATCCTGATCTGCGACGAGCCGACCGTCGGCGTCGATCCGCAGTCGCGCAACCACCTGTTCGAGTCGATCGAGCGGCTGCGCGCCGCGGGGACGACGCTCCTGTACACGACGCACTACATGGAGGAAGCGCAGCGCCTGTGCGACCGCGTCGCGATCATGGACCACGGGCGCATCCTCGCCGTCGACAGCGTCGACGCGCTGATCCGCGACCACGGCGGCCGCTCGGTCGTGCGCGCCGAGCTCGGCTCGCCGCCGCCCGCCGGCGCCGTCGTGCCGGGCACGCTCGAAGGGACGAGCCTGCGCGTCGACACCGACCGGCCGTTCGAGCTCGTCGCGAGCCTCGGACGCAGCCTCGACGTCGTCGAGCTGCGCGTCGAGCGGCCCGACCTCGAGCGCGTGTTCCTCCAGCTCACCGGACGCAGGCTGCGCGACGAATGAGCGTCGTCCTCGCGCTCGCCGGCAAGGAGCTCCTGCTGCTCGTGCGGGACCGCTGGGCCCTGTTCTGGATCCTCGCGTTCCCGCTGATGTTCGCGCTGTTCTTCGGCTCGATCTTCGGCGGCGGCGGCGGAGGCGAGAGCGCGGCCCTGTCGCTCGCGATCGTCGACGAGGACGGCGGCGACGCGGCGCGCGCGCTCGCGGCGAAGCTCGCCGACCACGAGTCGCTCGCGGTCGCGCGCACGGACGCGGACGAGGTCGCGGCCGAGGACGAGGACGAGGTCGCGGCCGTCGACCTGGCGAGCGCGCGCGAAGCGGTGCAGAAGGGGCGCACCGCCGCGTACCTGCGCATCCCGGCGGGTTGGGGCGACGAGCCGTGGGCGCTGTTCGGAGCCGGCGGCGGCGAAGCGCCCGTGCTCGAGATCGGCATCGATCCGCGGCGCGCGGCGGAGGCGGGCTTCCTGCAGGGCGTCCTGATGCAGGCGGTGTTCGGCACGCTGCAGGAGCGTTTCGCGAGCCCCGCGCTCCTGCTCGGCGACCTCGCGGTCGCGCGCGCGGACGTCGAGAGCGCCGCGGACCTCGACGCGGGGCAGAAGGGCGTGCTCCTCGCGTTCTTCGGCGCGCTCGAGTCGCTCGCGGGCGAGGTCGAGCTCGCGCCGCTCGGCGGGAGCGGCGGGAACGGCGACGGCGGGTTCCAGCCGTTCGAGGTCGTCGACGTCACTCGGGAGCGCGACGACGGCGACCCGCGCAGCGCGTTCGACATCACGTTGCCGCAGGCGATCGTGTGGGGACTGATGAGCGTGGCGCTGACGTTCGCGATCACGCTCGTGCGCGAGCGCACCGCCGGCACGCTCCTGCGCCTGCGCATGGCGCCGATCGGCCACGTGCAGCTCCTGGCGGGCAAGGCGCTCGGCTGCTTCGCCGCGTGCATGGCGACGATGGTGTCGCTCGTCCTCGTCGCGGCGGTCGCGCTCGGCGTGCGCTTCGACAGCGTGCCACTGCTCGCGCTCGCGATGGTGTGCACCGCGGTGTGCTTCACCGGGCTGATGATGACGATCTCGGTGCTCGGCAAGACCGAGAGCGCGGTCGCGGGCTCGTCGTGGGGGCTGATGATGCCGCTCGTCATGATCGGCGGCGGGATGATCCCGCTGATCGCGATGCCGGGCTGGTTGCGCACCGCGAGCCACGCGAGCCCGTTCAAGTGGGCGATCACCGCGGTCGAGGGCGCCGTGTGGCGCGGGTTCGAGCTCGCCGACATGCTCCTGCCGTGCGCGATCCTCGTCGGTTGCGGCGCGCTGTTCTTCGCGATCGGCGTCGCGGTCTACCGCCGCGCGGTCGCGTGAGCGCCGACTCGTCGCCCGCGACCGCCGCGCTCGTCGCCAGCGTCATCGCCGGTTTCTCGACGCTCGTCGGAGCCGCGCCCGCGTTGTTCCTGCCAGGGCTCGGCCGGCTCGCGACGTCGCTCCTGCTCGCGTTCGGCGCGGGCGTGATGCTCGCGGCGACGGCGTTCTCGCTGATCGCGCCGGCGCTCGAGATGCACGCGAGCCTGGGGCTGCCGGCGCACCCGCTCGCGAGCGCGTGCGGCGGCGTCGTCGCGGGCGCCGCGCTCGTCTGGCTCGGCGACCGCTGGATTCCGCACGAGCACTTCATCAAGGGCCGCGAGGGGGTCGACGCGCGCTCGGTGAAGCGCGCGTGGCTCTTCGTCGCCGCGATCGCGCTGCACAACCTGCCCGAGGGGCTGGCGGTGGGAGCGGCGTTCGGCGGGCCGGACGAGAGCACGGGCGTCGTGATCGCGACCGGCATCGTGCTGCAGAACCTGCCCGAGGGGCTGGTCGCGGCGGTCTCGCTCCTGGCGGTCGGCTACCGGCGCACCACGGCGGTCGGCATCGCGGGGCTCACGGGCCTGTTCGAGACGCTCGGCGGCGTCGTCGGCATCGCGACGTTCACGCTCGTGCGCCCGCTCGTCCCGTTCGTGCTCGCGCTCGCGGGCGGCGCGATGCTCTACGTCGTCGTCCAGGAAGTCATCCCCGAAGCGTACCGGCGCGGCGTCGAGCGGCCGGCGACGTGGGGTTTCATCGCCGGCTTCCTCGTGATGTTGAGCCTCGATCAGCTCCTGGGCTGACGCTCGGACGACGGCTGGCGTTCAGCGGCGCATGATGACGTTCGTCACGTTCGTGACGAACGGCTTGCCGACGGTCGGGAGGAGGGCGCCCTGGAACGCGATGCCGGTCCCGACCCCGAGGGAGGGCGGGAGCGCGTAGCTCTTCGTCGCGGGCACGTCCTGGCCCAGCGCGACGAGCACGGCGACGTCGACGATCTGCGCCGGGTCGATCCACACGAGCCCGCCATCGACGCCGGGGGCCGCGGAGAGCGCCGTGCCGAGCGAGGTGAAGACCGCGCCGATCGTTCCCGGTTGGCCGTACAGACGCGCCTGGCGCGTGCCGACCGGACCGCCGCTGAGCTCGAGATACGGCTCGGCCGGCACGACCTGGGTCGCGACGAGGGGGGGCGGCGGGGGCACCGCGGTCGCGCCGCTCCACGTGATCGTGCCCGAGCCGGCCAACGAGGGGCCGCGCGGCGAACCGAAACCGCCGTTGACCTGGTCGGTCGACGAGCCGCGCACGACGACCGCCGCTGGCGCGACCGCGCGGATGCCGGCGCCTCCGGCCGCGCAGCTCGGCGGGGCCGTGCTGCAGCCGCCGCGGCCGCCGGTCACGCTCGAGCCGGCGACCAGGACGTCGCTCTCGCCCAAGGCCTCGAGGGCGGCGTAGCCCGCTTGTCCCAGGGCCACGGAGTCGGAGCCGTTGCCGCCCACGAGCACGCAGTCGGCGATCGTGACGCGCGAGTCCAAGATCGTGACCGCCGGAGTGCCGTCGAAGGAGAAGCTGTGGTGGCCGATCACGTACGTGCGCGTCAACTCGATCTGCGCGCAGTTGCGGATCGTCACCACGTCGCCGAACGGGATGTAGTCGATCCCTCCCGAGGAGCAGTCGTCGATGCGGCCGCGGCCGGGCACGTTCTGCACCGTCAGATTCCACATCTGGAGGCCGGAGATCGTGAACGAGGGGGCTCCGTCGATGACGCTCTGGCCCGTGGCAATCACCTGTGCGGCGCCGGCGCGGCCGACGATCGTGAGCCGCCGGTCGAGCGTGAACGAGGGATAGCCGCCCGGCTGCACGAACACCGTGTCGCCGTCCGCGACGAGCGGCGAGTCGATCGCAGCCTGGATCGTCTTGAAGTCGGCGGCATTGAAGCTGTCGACGGTCCAGGTGCCGGCGAGGAACAGGAGCAGCGTGGCGATCATCGTGAGCCTCCGAAGCCGCGGGCAGGGGGGGACGCCCGAGCATGCCGCCATCTCGCGGGAACGGGAGCGCCCGCTCCGGATTCGAGGGGTCAGGACGTCGGCTGGCGCACGAAACGGCGCTCGAGCTCGTCGATGTTCGCCGGCTTGAGCACGTGGTGGTCGAAGCCCGCCGCGCGCGTCGACTCGCCGTCGCCGTCGTCGCTGTGGCCGGTGAGCGCGATCAGCACGCTGTGGCGCGTCGCGCTCGCCTTGCGCAGCGCGCGCGCGACCTCGCGCCCGTCGATGTCCGGCAGCGTCAGATCGAGCAACACCACCTGCGGACGGAACTCGCGGGCCAGCTCGATCGCGGTGCGGCCGTCGAGCGCAGTCGCGACCTCGTAGCCGCGCGCTTGCAGGAGCAGCTCCATCATGCGGCACGTGTCGCGGCTGTCGTCGACGATGAGGACGCGCTTGGTGGGCTGGCTCGCCGCCGCCTGCGCAGGGGCATGGCGCGCGACCGTCTCGACGAGCTCGGGCGCGTCGATCGGCTTGGCGATGTAGTCGTCGCAGCCGGCCTCGCGGCAGCGCTCGTGGTCGCCCTTCATCGCGTGCGCCGTCAGCGCGATCAGCGGGCGCTCGTAACCCTGCTCGCGCAGGAGGCGGGCGACCTCGTAACCGTCGAGGTTCGGCATCTGGATGTCGAGCAGCACGACGTCCGGCGTTCGGCCGGACTCGCGCAGCTCGTCCATGCGGTCCAGCGCGTCGCGGCCGTCCACGGCGACCTCGACGTGGGCGCCCGCCTCCTCGAGCACGTGTTGCGTCAAGAGGCGGATGTCGCGGCGGTCGTCGACGACGAGCACGCGGCAGTCGAGGCGCCGGCTCGGTGCCTCCGTCCGCGGGGCGCGGACGAGCGCGGCGCGCGGCTCGACGAGCGGGACGTCCTGCGAGCGGCCGATCGCGATCGAGAGCGTGAACGTGCTGCCGCGGCCGGGCGCGCTCGCCAGGGAGATCTCGCCGCCGAGCATGTCGGCCAGCCGCCGGCTGATCGCGAGGCCCAGCCCGCTGCCGCCGAACTCGCGCGTGACCGACGTGTCGACTTGCGAGAACGGGAGGAACAGGCGTCGCTGCTGGTCCGCGCTCATGCCGATCCCCGTGTCGGCGACGTCGAACACGAGCCGGTCGTGCTCTGGCTCGGCGCGCACGCCCAGGCGGACCTCGCCCGAGTCGGTGAACTTGATCGCGTTGCCGATCAGGTTGACGAGGATCTGCCGCAGGCGCGTCGGGTCGCTCTCGATCGTCTCGGGCACGAGCCCGTCGTATTCGACGGCGAGCGGGAGACCCTTCTCGGCGGCGCGCACGTGCATCAGCGAGACGACCTCGTGAACGAGCTCGTCGACGGCGAATCGCTCGCGCACGATGTCGAGCCGGCCAGCCTCGATGCGCGACAGGTCGAGGATGTCGTTGACGATCTCGAGCAGGAACTCGCCGTTGCGCCGGATGGTGCGCACGCACTGCAGGTCGTCCGGGTCGGTCATGTGCCGCGCGAGGAGGTCCGCGTAGCCGAGGATCGCGGTCATCGGCGTGCGGATCTCGTGGCTCGTGTTCGCGAGGAACTCGCTCTTCGATTGGTTCGCGGCCTGCGCCGCCTCCGTCGCGGCACGCAGCGCCTTCTCGGCGCGCACCTGCTCGGTCACGTCGCGGTTCGTCTCGAGGATGACGGGACCGCGGGGCCGGCCGACGAACTGGTAGCGCGTGAGCACTGCGACCTCCGCGCCGTCCTTGCGGCGGTGGACGACGCGGCCCTCCCATTCGCCGGCGTCGCAGATCGCGCGGTCGATCTCGTCCCACGGCACCGGGAGCACGGCGCGCAGCAGCTCGAGCGGACGGCGCCCCAGCGCTTCCTCGCACGAGTAGTCGTACAGTCCGACCGCTCCCTGGTTCCAGTACTCGATCCCGCCGCCGACCTCCCAGACGAGGATCGCGTCGTGCGACGCGTCGAGCAGTCGGGCCTGTTCGACGAGAGCGCGGGCCGTGCGGTCGCGCTCGGTGATATCGAGCGACATCGAGTGGAAGCCCGCGATCGAGCCGTCCGGCTGCGCGTGCGGCACGTACGTCACCGCGCGCCGCTGAATCCCGCCGGGAAAGTGCAGGTCGACCTCGTACTCCTGCTCCTCGCCGCGCAGCGCCTTTTCGACGTGCGGCGCGAGCCGCGCGTAGTTCTCCTCGCCCATCACTTCCCGGATCGTGTGGCCGAGGATCTGGTCGATCGGCTTCTCGAACTGCTCGTGGTAGTGCCGGTTGACGAAGACGTAGCGCGCCTCGGCGTCGACGTAGGCGATCGCCGCGGGCATCGCGTCGGCGGAGCGCTGGAGCAGCTCGCGCTGGAGGCGCAGCTCGCTCTCCATGCGTTTCCTCGCGCCGATCTCGCGCGCGACCTTCGCGGCGCCGACGATCGCGCCGGTCGCGTCGCGCACGGCCGCGATGCTCAGCGACACGTCGACGAGCGCGCCGCCCTTCGCGACGCGGATCGTCTCGTAGTGATCGATCGACTCGCCGCGCCGGAGCTTGTCGACGATCATGTCCTCCTCGGCCTGGCGGTCGGCGGGGATGACGAGCCGGATGTTCTGGCCGATCGCCTCCTCGGCCGTGTAGCCGAAGAGCTGCTCGGCCGCGGGGTTCCACGATCGGATCACGCCATCGAGCGTCTTGCTTACGATGGCGTCGCTCGACGACTGCACGACCGCGGCGAGCGTGGCGCGCGTCTCCTCGGCGCGGCGGCGCTCGTCGATGTCGACGCACGTGCCGATGTAGCCGGCGAACTCGCTCCCCGTGTGGAGCGGCACGCCGTGGTCGAGGATCCAGCGGTACGCGCCGTCGTGCCGCCGCAGCCGGTACTCCATCTGGAACGGACGGCGCGCCTCGCACGCTTCCTCGTACGTCCGCGCGCAGCGCTCGAAATCGTCGGGGTGCACGTTGCGCGCCAGGCGGTCGCCGCGCTCCTCTTCGAGCGTCCGGCCGGTGAAGTCGAGCCAGCCCGCGTTGAACCAGGTGCAGTCGTTGTCGAGACCGGCCATCCAGATCAGGACCGGCGCGGCGTCGGCCATGAGCCGGAAGCGCTGCTCGCTCGACTGCAGTCGCGTCACATCGTCGAACGTGACGAGGATGCCGTTCGCCGCGCCCTCGGACGTGCGGTAGCGGCGCACGCGGCGCGTGTACCACTGGCCCTCGGTCGTACGGACCGTGTCTTCGACGACGCCGCCGGCCGCGTCGATCTCGTCCGGCGCCGGCAGGTCGGGCATCTCGAGCGCGCGGTGCGTCAGGTGCCACAGCGGCCGGCCGACGTCGCTGTCGATCAGGTTGTAGATCGCGCACGCCGAGGGCGTGAAGCCGCGCAGGCACAGCTCGTCGTCGAGGAACACGACGGCGATCTCCGTGCTGCGCAGCAGGTTCTCGAGGTCTGTGTGCGCCTGCGCGAGCGCTTCGTGCGCCGACTGCACCTCCTCCTTGCTCGTCTCGAGCTCCTCGTTCGCCGACTGGAGCTCCTCGTTCATCGAGAGCAGCTCCTCGTTCGACGACTTCAGCTCCTCGTTCGTCGCCTCGAGATCCTGGATCGATCGTTCGAGGTCGTCGCGCGTGCTCTCGAGCTCGGCTTCGAGCTGCCCGACGAGCGCGTCGGCGTCGTCGGTGCCACCGGCCGCGCGC
Source organism: uncultured Planctomycetaceae bacterium (assembly GCA_964528575.1). Taxonomy (GTDB): domain Bacteria; phylum Planctomycetota; class UBA1135; order UBA1135; genus CAZGTQ01. Next base: position 16,847 of record CAZGTQ010000225.1, read on the forward strand.
GAGACCTCACGGCCGACGGTCGGTCCCGCGTCCTCGAACACGACCATGTACAGCTCGGAGCTCTCGCCGAGCTGCGGCATCGGCTGCACCGTGAGCACGACCGGCTGCACGCCCTCGTCCGTGCGCACCGAGAGCGAGTCGTGCACGACGCGGCGGCGCAGCTTCGCCGCCTCGGCGAGGGTGGCGCGCAGCCCGACGCGCAGGCCGCGGCGCGCCATCTTGATCACGTTGTTCTGGAAGTTCCCGCCGCTCACCGACAGATAGCGCGACATGTCGCCCGAGGCGCAAACGATGCCGCCGTCGCCGTTGACGACCACGCCCTTGGGCGTGAACTCGTCCAGCAGGATCCGCTGCAGGATCTGCGGGAGGTCGCGCGCGAGCTCGCCGTCGGGGACCGTCGCCTGCGAGTCCCTCGTCCGCGAACTCGTGCGTTCGAGCGCCGCCGTCGGGCGGGCGCCCGAGGGCTTGCGTTGCGAGATGCGGTGCTTCGCGTCGATCGGGCGGAAGAGCTCGGTGTGGGACGTGATGCTCTCGCTCGGGCCGAGGAACAGGAAGCCGCCCGGCCGCAGGGCGTAGTGGAACAGCGGGACGAGCTTGTTCTGCAGGTGCGTGCCGAGATAGATGAGCACGTTGCGGCACGAGATCAGGTCTTGGCGCGAGAACGGCGGGTCGCCGATCAGGTTGTGCGGCGTGAAGAGGCAGAGCTCGCGGATCTCCTTCGTGACGTGGTAGCGGTCCCCGCGCCTGACGAAGAAGCGCGCGAGCCGCGCGGGCGGGACGTCCTCGGCGATGCCGGCGGGGTAGACGCCCGCGCGCGCGATCTGGAGCGCGCGCTCGTCGATGTCGGTCGCGAAGATCTGGACGTCGACCGCCGCTGCCCGCCGCTCCATCTCCTCGCGCACGAGGATCGCGATGCTGTACGCCTCCTCGCCCGTCGCGCAGCCGGGGACCCAGATCCGGATCTGGTGGTCGAGACGGCTTTCGAACACCTTCGGGATCGCTTGCTCCGCGAGCGAGTCGAACGCGCTGGGGTCGCGGAAGAACGCCGTGACGCCGATCAGGAGCTCGCGGAAGAGCGCCTCGGCCTCCGCGCGGCTCTGCTGCACGTGCGCGAGATAGTCCCCGACGTCGTCGAGGTGGAGCACCTGCATCCGGCGCTGGACGCGGCGCACGAGCGTGTTCGTCTTGTAGTGGCGGAAGTCGTGGTTCGTCTCGTGCTGCAGGACTTCCGCGATGAGCGGGATCGCGCTCTTCACGCTCTCGTGCAGCCCGCCGGGCGCGTCCGGCCGCGCGAGCCGCGGGAGGTTGTCCGCGTACGCGAGGAGCTCGGCCGGGATCGCGTCGGGCGCCAGCACGTGGTCGGCGACGCCGGTCGTCGCCGCGTTGCGCGGCATCGAGGGGAACTTCGCGGTCGCGGGGGACTGCGCGACCGTCATGCCGCCGGCGTCGCTGATCGCCTTGAGGCCGAGCGTGCCGTCGGTGCCCGCGCCGGAGAGGACGACGCCCACCGCCCGCTCGCCCCGCTCCTCGGACAGCGAGTAGAAGAAGTGGTCGATCGGCGCCGGCGGACGCTCGGAGCCCTGCTGCGTGCGGACGTGGAAGACGCCGTCGCGCAGCTCGACGAGCTGCTGGGGCGGAGCGACGTGCAGGCGTCCGCTCTCGACCGGCATGCCGTCCACGATCTCGACGACCGGCAGCTGCGTCGCCATACGGACGGTGTGGACGAGGGCCGGCCCGCCGCCGCGCTCGGCGTGCTGGACGAGGACGAGCGCGAGACCGTTCTCCTCCGGCAGCTCCGCGAGCAGGGCGCGCAGCGCCTCGAGACCCCCCGCAGAGGCGCCCAGACCCACCACGAGCCCGGCTGTCCGCTCAGCGCTCGTGCATTCCGGGACTGTCATGGGGGGATCGATGCAGGGCGGACCCGCGTTCGCCGTCGGCGCGGATCCCTTGGCTGGCGGATCCTGGGGCCCGACGGGCCGCAACACCATCTCACCGGCAACACCATGCCACCGGCCGGCGCGGCCCGTCAACCACGCGCGCTCCGGCCGACTCATCGTCCGCCGGAGCGCGCCTATCCAGCCTCAACTACCCGTTGCAGCCGACGCAGACCTCGCCGGCCTTCGTAGCGGTGACACAGCACGGGTGCGCGCACTGCGTGCCGGCCGCCTTTGCGCGGGCGCAGCACGAGCCCTCCTTGAACTGGAGCGAGGCGGGCGCCGCGGCCGCGCCCTTCGCGCCGGCGACCCAGTACTTCGCGTCGAAGTACTTGGCGGCCTTCTCCGCGCCGTGGAACCGGTCGGCGACGACGCGCGCGAGCTTGCCGTCCTTCAGCTCCATCGTCATGCGCTGGCTCACCGGCACGCCGTCCTGGATGTGCGCGTCGGTGAAGACGAGCCTGTCGTTGCCTTGCCAGCGTCCGCGCGACGCGTGCAACTCGCCCATGTTGTTGGCGCCGAAGCTCTCGAAGCACTGCTCGACGGAATTCCAGTAGATGAAGCCGAACGCCTCGTACACGAACCCGCCGGCCTCGTCGCCGACGACGTGCGCGAGCACGCTCGTGCCGCCGAGGATCGACGCGATCGTCTCCTTCCCGGTGACATCCATCTCGGGCATGCCGGGCGCCATCAGGACGGTGCCCTCGAAGCGGTAGTCGCCGAGCATCGGGTCGAGGCTCTTCATCTTCGGATCCGGCGGCATGAGCGCGACGGAGGCCTCTTGCGTGCGCGCGGAGAACGTCTTGCTCGAGCGCTGGAACTTGCCCTGCGCGTGCGTGAAGAACGGCCCGCTGCCGCTCGCCTCGTCCATCTGGAACGTGTAGGAGTCCTTGCCGTACGTGGCGATCCAGCGCGCCGCCTGCGGCGTGCCCTGCGACAGCCCGTGGCCGACGTACACCAGCGTCTTGCTGTCGAGCCAGTGCACCTCGCCCGCGCCGCCCGCTCCCGCGTTGCTGACGGTGTTGGCGGTCGGCTGGTCGAGCTCGCGATCCCAGCCGTAGATCGTGACCATGACGTACGGCGCTTCCGTGCCCATGTCGATCCGCAGGTCCTCCTGGATGAAGTGCCCGTCGAGGATGGACTTCACGCTCGAGACGGCGGTCCACTGGGTCGCCGAATCTTCGGGAGCCATGCGCATCGTCCCGCTGCCTTCCCAGTCGCCGATCATCGGCGCGAACTTCTTCATCCCGTCGGCGGGCCGGGGCATCTCCTGCGCGAACGCGGGCGCCCATGCGAGCGCCGCGGCCGCGGCCACGATTGCAATTTCTTTCATGTCGTCTCCTTGTGTTCCTTCCCCACAGAGCGTGCGGTGTGCCCGCCCCCGCTGCCCGAGTCTAACCGGCAGCGGCGAGCACGCAGCGGAACGTGCTCGAGCGCATTTCGCCGTCGATTCTCTGGCGCGCCGAACGTCATCTAGGGGCCGGCGCGACGGTGCGCCGAGACGACCCGATCGAGACGGTCCGATCGAGACGGCCCGATTAAGTTCCTTTCACGAAGGTGCTCCCCATGCTCTCTCTGCGCTCGTTCCTCTTCGCACTCGTCCTCGGCGGCGGCGCGCTCGCCGCGGCCGTGGTTCCCGCGCTCGTCCAGGACCCCGTCGAGCAGACCGAGCAGCACGCCATGCTGCAGGCCGGAGCCGGCCGCTGGGAGGGCACGATGACGATGTACATGCCCGGTATGGAGCCGTTCGAGGTTCCCGCGCGCGAGACCGTCGAGGCGTTCGGCGACTACTGGACGTTCGCGCGCTTCGACGCCGACTTCCCCGGGACGCCGTACGCGGGCCGCGGCTGCTTCGGCTACGACCCCGAGGAGCGCAAGTTCGTCGGCACGTGGTACGACGTGCAATCGCCGCACCTGGCGGTGATGGAGGGCGAGTGGGACGAGGCGCAGAAGGCGCTCGTCATGCGCTGGGAAGCGCCCGACGCGAGCGGCGAGCTCGTCCCGTACCGCTCCGTACGCGCGGGCGACGCCGATGCGTACACGATGACGTTCTACCTCGGTCCCGACGAAGGGCGGAAGGCGATGGTGATCGAGATGGAGCGCGTCGCGCAGGCGAAGGGCAAAGGACCGAAGTAGCGCAGTAGCGCTGCTCACGTCGGCTGCGACGAGCGAGAGTCGAGCGCGCCGGCCGCGCGTCTCGCTCTCGCTCGATCGACCGCCGCGCCGACCGCGAATCCGACCAGCGCGGCGGCGAGCGACGTGAGGAACGGCAGCGCGACCGCGCGCGGTCCGTACGCCGCCGCGCACCACGTCGCCGCGCCGGCGACCAGCGCGCCGCAGCCGGCCCACGCGCCGCCCCACGGCGTCGCGAGCGCCAGCACGAGCGCGACGAGCACGCCCGCGCTCGCGAAGCCGGACGACTCCTCGATCAGCCCGAAGACGCTGTCCGCGCTCAGCGCGAGCACCCACGCGGCGGCGCCGCACGCGACGACGCCCACGCGCGCCGCGCGCAGCCGTCCCGCCTCGCCGACGAAGCGGCGCGGCACGAGGTTGCGCGCGCCGATCGCCGCCGCCGCGAGCAAGGCGCTGTCGACCGTCGACAGGATCGCCGACACGAGCGCGCCCGCGAACAGGACGAACAGCGCCGTCGGCAGGCGCGCCTGCGCGAACGCAGGCAGGAACGCGTCGCCGGTCGCGCCGGTCGCGCCGGTCGCGCCGGCCGCGACGTCGCCGGCGGCGACGAGCGCGAGCACGATCGGGATCGAGCCGACGACGAGGTAGAGCCCGCCGCCGAGCAACGCGCCGTTGCGCGCCGCCCTGGGGCAGCGCGCCGCGAGCGTGCGCGAGATCACCTCCTGCGCGATCAGCGAGCCGAGCACGACGAGCGCCCACGTCTCCGCCGTCTCGAGCCACCCCGGACCGCCGGCGTCCAGCACGCTCACCGGCGCGCGCGCGAGCCGCTCGGCGAACGCTCCGGCGCCGCCGACGTCCGCGACCGTGAACGCGAGCAGCACCACGAGCCCCGCGACGAGCACCGCTCCCTGGACGACGTCGGTGACGACGTCGGCGAGCAGCCCGCCCAAGCCCGTGTACACGATCGCGAGCGCCGCGGCCCACGTGATCGCCACCGGGACCGTCAGGTCCGTGCTCACCGCCAGGATCTCGCCGAACGCGCGGATCTGCGCGGCCGCCCAGAGCACCGACGTCGGGATCGTGACGACGGCGGCGATGCGCTCCGCGCGCTCGCCGTAGCGCTCGCGCAACAGGTCGGCGATCGTCGTGATCCGCCGCCGCCACAAGGGCGCCGCGAGCAGCGCTCCGACCAGGACCAGGCACAGCCCGAAGCCGTACGGCTCGACCGACAGGCGCGTCAGCCCCTCCGCGCTCACCTGCCCGGCCGCGCTCACGCACGTCTCGGCGCCGAACCACGTCGCGAACACCGACGCCGCGACCGTCCACGTGCCGAGCCGCCGCCCCGCGACGAAGAAGTCGTCCTCGCTGCGCACGCGCCGCGCGACCCACAGCCCGACCGCGAGCTGCAGGACGACGTACCCGAGGATCGCGGCGGCGAGCGCGTTCACGGCGGATCGAGGTGCTCTCCCGCGCCGTCCGGCGTTCCACCGATCCGCGCGACCGCCGCGCCGGACCCGAGCCGCTCCTGGAGGCGCGACAGCTTCACGTGCAGGCGCGCGCGGCCGCGGCCGATCGCGCGCAGCGGGTCGTCGGAGCTCATGTGCGGAGGATACCGCGCGCCGGACGGCCGTCGACCGTTCCGGCGAGCCTGGACCCCTCGCGCGAGCCCTGCGAACATGACGGGCTCCATGGTCGACTTCCGGCACGACGGTCCGCCTCCCGCCGCGGCGCGCGCGGAGGCGCTGCAGCGTCTCGCGGAGCACGCGTTCGCCGGTCCGTTCGACGACGCGATCGAGCAGGGCGAGTTCGAGTTCTGGTCCGGCGCGCTGGAGCGGCTGAGCGCGAGCGACCGCGCACGCGTCGATGCGCTCGAGGCCGTGCAGCTCGCGCGCGCGAACTACCTGATGATCGACCGCGAGGTCGAGCAGGGCGCGGGCGCGATCGTCGATCGCTTTCTCGCGGAGGCGGATCGGGCGCTCGCTCCCGAGGCGCGGCGCTTCCTGCGCAGGCTCGCGCAAACGCGGCTCTCGGTGTGGGAGGTGCGCGAGCGCGGCGACGACGCGCTGCTGTTGCGCGACCTGTGGCGCGGCGGCGAGAAGCGCGTGGCGCTCGACGCGTCGCTCTACCGCTGGGACGTCGTCGTCGCGCGCGTCACGTCGTGGTCGGGCGAGCGGCACGAGCTCGAGGGCGACAGTTGGGTGTTTCCGCCCGACGCGGGACCGCCGCTGCTCGCGGCGCTGCGCAAGCGGCGCGCGGAAGCGAAGGAGCTCGACGACGAGGGCTTCTTGCGCCTGCTCGCGCCGCTCGTCAACCCGGTGTGGTTGACGCAGGTCGCGTTCCGCTCGCCGGCCGCCGTGCAGAACACCGACGGCGAGGAGCTCGTGCTCGTCGAGCTGCGTTACCCCGCGCGCGACGTCGGCCGCATCGCTGTGGCGCTCGACGGGCACGCCGAGATCCGCCGCGACGTCGAGCGCGATCCCGACCGCCGCTGGATCCACGTCTCCGCGCGGCCCGACGGGCGGCGCGTGTACGTCGCGCGCTTCGCGGTCGAGGACGACGAGCTGGTCGTGTCGGTCAACTCGCGCGAGCGCGAGTCGAAGGTGCGCGCGCTGCTCGCGCAGCTCGTCCCCGACCTCGGCGAGCCGCGCGTCGAGCGGGGCGACCCGCGCGAGGCGGCCGACGCCGCGCGCCGGGCCGCCGGCAGCCCGCGGACCCGCACCGACGCCGCGACGGTCCGCGCGTACCTCGACCGCCACTACCGCGCGTGGCTCGACACGCCGATCCCCGCGCTCGGCGGGCTGACGCCGCGCAACGCCGCGCAGAAGAAGAAGGCGCGCGTGACGCTCGTCGCGCTGCTCAAGAGCCTCGAGCGCGGCGAGGTCGAGCGCCGCCAGTGCGCGGGCGAGGTCTACGACGTCGCGTGGATCTGGCGCGAGCTCGGCCTGGAGGGGTAGCGCGATGGAGATCGAGCGCATGACGCACGACGCGTGGGAGCGCGTGCGGGCGATCCGCCTGCGTGCGCTCGCCGACGCGCCGGGCGCGTTCGCCGTCACGCTCGCCGAGGACGCGGCGCGGCCGGACGCGTCGTGGCGCGAGCGCCTGGAGGCGAGCGACGCCGCGACCTTCGTCGCGCGCGCGGACGGCGCGGACGTCGGTCTCGTCGTCGGCGCGTCGTTCCGCGGCCGCGAGCCCGCCGCCGGGCTCTTCGCGATGTGGGTCGCGCCCGAGGCGCGCGGCGCGGGCGTCGGCGCGCTGCTCGTGGACGCGGTCGTCGCGTGGGCGCGCGAGCGCGGCCACCCGCGGCTCCTGCTCGAGGTCGCCGACGAGAACGCCGCCGCGATCCGCCTGTACGAGCGCAAGGGCTTCGCGCCGACCGGCGTGCGCGGCACGTTGCCGCCGCCGCGCGAGCACGTGACCGAGCACGAGCGCGCGCTCGAGCTCTGAGGGGCGTCCGGAAAGACGGAACGTGCGCGTCGTTCCGCGTCGCTCTCCGTCTCCGAGAGCGCGTGGGGGACGGTCCCCTGCGCACCCCGAACACCGGAGGATCTACTCGGAGGATCCAGATGACCGACGCGCGCCTTCAGACCCACGTTTCGATCGACACCGCCGACCTGGCGGCCTCGCTCTCCTTCTACGCCGCCCTGCTCGGTGCCGAGCCGGCGCTGCGGCGCCACGACTACGGGCGGTTCGACGTGGCCGACCCGCCGCTCGTGCTGGGGCTCAACGCGGTGGATCGGCCCGTCCCGCCCGCGACCGGCCCGCTGGAGCACCTCGGGATCCGCTTCGCGGACGCCGAGGAGCTGGACGCGGCTCGCCGGCGGCTCGCGGGGCTCGGCGTCGCCGCGGACGAGGAAGCGGACACCGAGTGCTGCTACGCTCGCCTGACCCGGCTGTGGGCCGCGGACCCCTCGGGCGTTCGCTGGGAGCTCTTCGTGGCCCATGAGGAGGTCGTGGACGCGCCGAGCCGGGCGGGCAGCGCGTCCACGTGCTGCGCCCCGAGCTGTTGCGACCGGTGAACACGCCCCTCGACCGCGAAACCGTGCAGGCGCTGTGGGAGACTTCTTCCCGGCGCCTGCACGCGTGGTTCGTCGCGCGCACGGCGAGCGCGCACGATGCCGACGACCTCGTGCAGGAGACGTTCACGCGCGCGCTGGCGAAGCTCTCGTCGGTGCGCAGCCGCGAGCGGGTCGGCGCGTGGCTCGCCGCCGTCGCCGCGAACGTGCTCGCCGACCACCGTCGCTCCCGGCGACCCGCGCCGCTGGTCGACGACGACGAGCTCGCCGCCGCGCTCGAGGACGAGGATCTCAGCGCCGCCGTCGCCGGCTGGATCGAGCCGTTCCTCGTCCGCCTCGACGCCGCGGACGCGGCGCTCCTGCGCGCGGTCGATCTCGAGGGCCGCGCGCAGATCGACGTCGCGCGCGAGCTCGGTCTCTCGCCGAGCGGCGCGCGCTCGCGGGTCCAGCGCGCGCGCGAGCGCTTGAAGCAGGAGCTCGAGTCGTGCTGCCGCTTCGCGTTCGACGCGCGCGGGAACCTGACGGACACGGTTCGGCGCCCGGGGTCGACGTGCGCGTGCGACGACGAGGCGCCCTGACGGCGCACGCTTCGACGGCGAGCGCGCGCGCGCGACCGGCGCAGCGCTCACGCGCAAGCCGAAGCTTCATTTCGTCTTGATCGAGCGCTGATGATGCGGACTCAGCATCTTCACGCGCAGTTCAAGGGCGATGAACAACCAGCTCCTACCATCCGCGCCAACGTCACGTGCATCGACCGGAGGGGAAGGACTCTTCCGGGCGCGTGACGGGACTCCCCTTCTCAGGAGAAGAGCCGAAGTGATTGGCTTCACCAAGGGCTGGACCACTCTTTCGACTGCGCTCGCCGCTTGCGGCCTCGCCGTCGGAGCGCATGCGCAGGTCATCGTCAACGCCGACATCGCCGCGTCGACGACCTGGACCGCGAACAACACCTACTCCCTCCAGGACGTGATCAACGTCCTCCCCGGCGCCACGCTGACGATCGAGGCCGGCACCGTCATCGCGAGCGAGGGGCCGGGCGGCACCCTCGGCGGCGCCCTCGTCATCACACGCGGCGCTCAGCTCAACGCTCAGGGCACCGAGTTGGCGCCCATCATCTTCACGTCACAGGCCGACGTCGCCACGTGGGACGTCGACCCGGGCCATCCCACCGGCGGCGATCCGACCACCGGCGTCTGGCGCGAGAGCGCCAACGAATGGGGCAACGTGACGATGATGGGCAGAGCGTTCATCTCGGAGGACGAGATCGCAACGAACAGCGCGACGCCCAGCGCGTCGAACTATGCCCCGATGGAGGGTCTCGTCGCGGCGAGCGCCAACGATCCCAACGTCCGCTACGGCGGCGGCGACGACGACGACGACAGCGGCACCTTGTCGTACGTCTCGATCCGCTACGGCGGCGACGTCGTCGCCCTCGACGTCGAGCTCAATGGCCTGTCGCTCGGCGGTATCGGCCGCGGCACCGACATCCACCACGTCGAAATCATGAACAACGTGGATGACGGCATCGAGATCTGGGGCGGCACGGTCAACCTGAAGAACGTCGTCATCACGAACATCGGCGACGACAGCTTCGACGTCGACCAGGGCTGGCGCGGCAAGGCGCAGTTCGGGCTCATCACGCAGGGCTACAGCCTGAACGCGAGCCAGGGCTCGGGCGTGGGCGACAACTGCTTCGAGACCGACGGCGCGGAGCAGTCGGACTACCAGCCGGTCACGACGGCGGCCTTCTACAACTTCACCGTCATCGGCCAGCCGCTCGACGGCGACCACGCGACCGCGTGGCGCGACAACGCCCGCGTCCAGTACCGCAACTGCGTGTTCCAGGACATCGGCGACGACCTCGTCGGGTTCGACAACGTCGACGGCGACGGCGGCCTCGGCTACGGCCACAACGGCACACTGACGTGGGCCCAGACCTGGACCACGCCCGCCGGCACGCACTCCTTGGTCAACCCGTTCCCGGGTGACCCGAACACCCACTACACCGCTCAGCAGCTCGACGGCAACCTCGCCGAGATCCGCGACAGCGTGTTCTTCCGTGTCGCCGACAAGGCGACCGCGACGGCGGTGGGCGTCTTCAACCCGGCGAACAACAACGTCGACGTAGTGAGCTTCCTGGACGTCGACGGACCGCTCCGCTTGGTCGTCCGCGAGAACCCGCCGGTCAGCAAGGGCGGCAAGCTCATGGCGCGCGTCATCTCCCTCGATCCGCGCGCGCAGAACGACGCGGTGACGAGCGTCGGCCAGGCTCCGAACGACGGCTTCTACACGCCGGCCAAGTACCGCGGCGCGTTCAAGACGTTCGGCAACTGGGCCGCCTGCTGGACCGCCCTCGATGCCTTCGGTTTCCTCGCGCCGGTCGCGTCGGCCGAGGTCTCGCGGGTCGGTGTTCCGGCGAACCCCGACGCGCTGAAGCCGGCGAGCACGCAGCCCCCGGTCGTCGGCAAAGTGTGGGATCCGCGGATCGACCACACGACTTTCACCCCGACGGCGATCCTCGACGTCCTCTTCCTGAGCGTTGCGCCGCTGAACCTCCCGGCGGGCGCGCCCGGGACGATCCTGATCGACATCTTCAGCTTCGCGCCGTTCCAGTTCACCGCCGCGGCGGGAGCGAACTTCGCGGTCGCGTTCCCGAAGGACAGCCGCTTCATCGGGGTCCCCTTCTACACGCAAGGCTTGTCGATCGACGCCTCGTTCGACTTCTTCCTCACCAACGCCCTCGACATCACCGTCGGCTACGACGGCTGATCGAGCCGGCTCTCGGATTCGCGGCCCGCGGCGCCGATCGGGCGCCGCGGGCCCCGCCCCCTCCACAGGCACGGCGCCCCACACGCCACTCATGAAGACCACAACCACACTCCTGTTGCTCCTCTCGGCTGCCGTCGCTCCCGTCCCGGCGAGCGCGCAGGACGACGCGCGCGCGACGGATGCCGCAGCGCCCGCCGCGGAAGAGCCCGCGCCGCGCGTCGCCGCGGACGCGCCCATCGATGACTACCGCATCGAGCTGCTCCAGCTCGCCTACGACGTCGCGTCGGCGCTGCCGCTCGAGGTGCACGCGAAGAACAGGGCGCGCGCGCAGGAGCGGGTCGTCGAGGCCTGCCTCGAGCTCGACCAGCCGGTCCGCGCGTTGCGCTACGCCGAAGGGATCGAGAACTGGCGCCGCGGCGCAGGCTACGCGGACTATGCGTACTGGTGCGCGAAGAACGACTGCAAGGCCGACGCCGAGCGCTCGCTGCAGCGCGCCGCGGACTCGCTCGAGGAGTTCGACGCGCCCGACCAGCAGGCGTGGCGGCTCGACCGCATTCGCTCGAAGATCGCCCGGGCGTACGCCGTGCTGGGCGACGCGCACCGCATGGCCCAGTTCGGCGCGAACGTGCAAGGCTCGGAGATGGGCCGCATCAGCGTCGAGCGGGCACGACAGATCCCCGCCGAGAGCATCGACGCGACGATCGAGGAGCTGAAGAGCGCGCTGGCGAAGGGCGACTTCGACATGGCGCGCGCCAGCCTCGAGATGTTCGCCGTGTTCTACGCGCGCTGCTACGGTGACGAGGAACGGCGCGAGGCGATCGAGGCCGCCATGAAGTCCTCGTGGACGAAGATGCCCGTCGCGCTGCAGGTCGAGACGCTCGTCGCGATGACCGACGCGGCGCTCGAGCACGGCGACGCGAAGACCGCCGCGCGGCTCCTCGACGACGGACGCGAGATCGTGCGTAGGGGTCACTGGATTCCCGAGGATCGGGTGCGCGTCGTCGCCGTCCTCGCCGCGTGCCGCTACCGCACGGGCGACGTCGAGCGCGCGCGCAGCGAGGTGAACGAGGCGCTCATCACGTTCGACGGCCACCGCGAGGAGATCGTCGACATCTACCGCGCCGAGGCGCTCGTGCCGATCGCCGAGGCGCAGCGCGCGATGGGCGATCTCGACGCCGCGCGGCGGACCTACGCGCGCGCGCTGGACGAAGCCGTCGTGAACCCGAACTCGCGGCCGCGCGTCGACGACCTCGTCGAGGCGTGCGTCTCGATGGCGGTCCACGCAGTCGAGCCCGACGACGCGGTCCGGGAGCGCCTGCGCGAGGTCCGCGCCGCTCTCGGCGATCCGTGGTAGTCCGCGACGCCCCGCGCGTGCCCCGGCTCCCCGACAACCGGGATCCTGAACGGACGGATGTTGAAGTCCAGCTTGGCCCGCGTCCGCGGGTGGGCGGCTCCTCGCTCGGTCTTGATCGGCGCCATGCTCTCCTTCGCCTCGATTAGCCAAGCGCAAGAGCCCGCCGGCTCGATCCGCGGCGTCGTCTACGACAAGGACTTCGAGACGCCGCTCGGAGCTGCGCGCGCGTACCTCGTCGAGCGCGACCTCGGGGTCGAGACCGATGCGCGCGGTTCGTACGTGTTCGCCGAGGTGCCCGCGGGCGTCTACACGCTCGTCTTCTCGAAGCCCGGCTATGTGCGCCAGATCCGCGGCGACGTCGTCGTGCCGGCGGGGCAGCTCACCGAGGTCGACGCGTGGCTCGCGGGCGAGCTCGTCGACATGGACGAGTTCGTCGTGCAGGACGCGCTCCAGCTCGGCGCCGGCTCAGAAGCCGCGCTCCTGCAACTGCGCTTCGACAGCCCCGGGCTGCTCGACTCGATCGGATCGGACTTGATGAGCCGCGCGGGAGCGAGCGACGCGGCGAGCGCGCTCACGCTCGTGTCGGGCGCGACGGTGCAGGAGGGCAAGTTCGCGGTGATCCGCGGGCTGCCCGACCGCTACGTCAGCTCGCAACTGAACGGCGTGCGCCTGCCGTCGGCCGACGAGGACACGCGCGCGGTCGAGCTCGACCAGTTTCCGGCGGCGGTGATCGAGAGCGTGCGCGTGTCGAAGACGTTCACGCCCGACCAGCAAGGCGACGCGTCGGGCGGCGCCGTCGACGTGCGTCTCAAGGGCATCCCGGATGACACGGTCGTCCAGTTCTCGACGCAGATCGGCTACAACAGCCAGGTCCGCTTCCGCAACGACTTCCTCACGTACGAGGGCGGAGGCGTCAGCACGTTCGGCAAGGACGACGGCGGCCGCGCCCCGCAGATCGACAAGCTCGGCGAGAGCTGGGATGGCGCAGTCGGCGTGTCCGAGGACGACGCGCCGATCGACCACAAGTGGAATCTCGCGCTCGGCGGCCGGGAGCAGCTCGACGACGACCTCTTCGTCGGCGGGCTGTTGAGTCTCTTCTACGAGCGCGACAGCTCGTACTACGACAACGGGATCGACGACTCGTACTGGGTGACGTCGCCCGGCGCGCAGCCGGTGCCGGAGGCGAAGCAGGGCGCGCCGACGCCCGAGGGCGGCGGCGACTTCAAGACGGCCCTGTTCGATGTGACCAAGGCGTCGGAGTCGGTCCAGTGGGGTGGGCTCTTGACCCTGGGCGTAGAGTCGGAGAACCACCAGCTCGGCCTCACGTACCTCTACACGCGCACTGCCGAGGACGCGACCACGCTCGCCGAGGACACGCGGGGTAAGGAGTACTACTTCCCCGGCTACGACGTGAACGATCCGACGGGGCCCGGGAACAAGCCGAGCGATGTCGACGCGGCGCCGTACATCCGCACGGAGACCCTCGACTACACCGAGCGCACGACGAGCTCCCTGCAGTTCAGCGGCCGCCACCGGCTGCCGGCCCGCGAGTTCGACGTCGGGCGCCTGCGCTTCGAGCAGCCGGTCGTCGACTGGACCGTCGCCGACAGCCGCGCGACGCTCGAGCAGCCCGACAAGCGTCAGTTCGGTACGCGCTGGATCGCCAACTCGCTCAACCCGGGCTTCCCGCCGATCTTCCCGCCGATCCTCAACCCGGCGCAGCACCTCGACTTCAAGCCGGCGGCCCTCTCCAACCTCGGCAACCTGCAGCGCATCTTCAAGTCGATCGAGGAGGAGAGCAACCAGTACGCGATCAACCTGACGCTCCCGTTCGAGCAGTGGAGCGAGAGCGAAGGCTACTTCAAGCTCGGGCTCTTCGACGACCGGGTCCAGCGCCAGTTCGACCAGGACACGTACAGCAACTTCGGCGATGCCGGCTCGTACGTCGCCGACTTCGACGAGCTGTGGAGCGAAGTGTTCCCCGACGAGGACCACCCGATCGGGGAATCGCTGAGGGACGTCGACTATCGCGGCGAGCAGGAGATCAACGCCTGGTACGCGATGGTCGACATGCCGATCACGCCGCACGTCAACGTGGTCGGCGGCGCGCGCTTCGAGAAGACGAGCATCAGCATCGTCAACGACCCGGAGTCCCTCGCGAACTACTTCCCCGAGGGCGCCGACGGGCCGGTCGAGCTCACGCCCGGCGTCGCCGACGTCGATTTCCGGCAGGACGACGTGCTGCCGTCGATCGGGCTCGTCGTGCGGCCGACCGAGAAGGTCACGGTGCGGACCTCCTACTCGGAGACCGTCGCGCGCCAGACGTTCAAGGAGCTGACGCCGATCCTCCAGCAGGAGTTCGCCGGCGGCCCGATCTTCATCGGCAACCCCGACCTGCGCATGAGCGCGCTGAAGAACTACGACCTGCGCGTCGACTTCGTCCCCTACGAGGGGAGCCTCGTCTCGGCCTCGTGGTTCAAGAAAGACATCGAGGACGCGATCGAGAACGTGCAGCGCAAGGTGACGTTCTCGTTCACGCAGCCCTTCAACTACCCCGAGGGCGAGCTGAAGGGCTTCGAGCTCGAGCTGCGCCAGCACCTCGGTCACTTCCGGCCCGCGCTCGAGGGGCTGACCATGGGCGCGAACGCGACGTTCATCGACTCCGAGGTCACGCTGCCCGAGGACGAGGCCGAGAACTTCGCCGGCGAGAACATCGAGGCTCCGATGCCGACGCGCGATGCGACGAACGCTCCGGAGTACCTCTACAACCTCTATCTCACGTACGACCTCGAAGACGCGGGCGCGCAATTCGGCCTGTTCTACACGGTCCGCGGCGATACGCTCGTCGCCGGCGCGGGCGTCACGAAGATCGAGCTGATCCCGAACGTCTACGAGAAGGCGTACGGCACGCTCAATGCGAGCTTCACGAAGCGGCTGGGCGAGCACTTCACGCTCAAGTTGCAGGCGAAGAACCTCCTGAACCCCGAGATCGAGGAGGTCTACCGCTCCGACTATTTCGACGGCGACGTCACCCGCTCGTCCTACACGCGCGGCCGCGAGTACACGATCGGCATCTCCTACGCGCACTAGCGAACCCCACATGAAGCACCGAACGAAGACCCTCCTCTTGGCCCTTGGGCTCCTCACGCCCGGCGCGGCGCTCGTCGCCGACGACGAGGTCGACGGCACGCGCGCGGCGCTCGAGCAATGGGTCGAGACGCGCCGGCTGATCTCGCAGGAGAGGCGCGACTGGGCGCTAGGCCGCGAGCTCCTCGGGGACCGCATTGCGATCGTGCAGAGCGAGATCGAGTCGCTGCGCACGGCGATCGCCGAGGCGCAGGAGAGCATCGCCGCGGCCGACAAGACGCGCGCGGAGCTGGCCGCCGAGAACGAGCGGCTGAAGGTCGGCACGGTCGGCCTCGACGAGGTGATCGCGCAGCTCGAGACCGACGTCCGCGCGCTCCTGCCGCGCTTGCCCGAGCCGGCGCTCGAGCGCGTGCGGCCGCTGGCGCAGAGCCTGCCCGAGGATCCGGCCGAGACCGAGCTCTCGCTCGGCCGCCGCTTCCAGAACGTCGTCGGCATCCTCGATCAGGTCGACAAGCTCGAGCGCGAAGTGAGCGCCGCGAACGAGGTGCGCGAGCTCGGAGGCGGGACGTCCGCCGAGGTCGCGGTCGTCTACCTAGGCGTCGGGCACGCGTGGTACGCGAGCGCGGACAAGCGGTTCGCGGGCGTCGGCGCGGCGGGTCCGGACGGCTGGATCTGGACGCCGGCGAACGACGCGGCCGAGGCGATCGCGCTCGCGATCGCGATCCAGCGGTTCGAGGAGCCGGCGGCGTTCGTGCAAGTCCCGATCGCGATCGACGGGGCGGAGGTGAGCCGATGAGAGCGAAGTCCGTTGCCACGCTCGCGCTCGCGCTGCTCGGCCTCGCCGCCGGCTCCGCGCAGGACGGCGCGAGCGTGCCCGACGAGGCGAGCGCGCGCTTCGGCGCCGCGGCGGCCGACGTGCGGGCGAAGCTCGAGGCGAGCCTCGAGGAGCTCGCCGCCGTGCGGGCGCAGCTCGCCGAGGAGAAGATCCCGCTCAGCCGCGAGCTCTCCGCGCTCGAGGCCGAGCTGCGCGAGCTGAACCTCGAGTACCGCGAGACGACGCGCAAGCTCAACGTCAGCGCGCTCGACCTGACCAAGCTCAAGAACGAGATCGCGACGCGCGAGGAGCAGTCGACGTACCTGACGAACCTGTTCCTCGACTACCAGCGCAACTTCGAGTCGCGCCTGCACGTCGCCGAGGAGCAGCGCTACGAGGAGCTGCTCGAGGCGGCGCGCCTGGCGCCCGAGAACGCCAACCTGTCCGACGCCGAGGTGTACGACGCGCAGATCGCCGTCCTGACCGCCTCGATCGCGCGGCTCGACGACCTGCTCGGCGGCACGCGCTTCGACGGCACCGCGCTCGACCCGACCGGCCTCCTGCGCGAGGGTACGTTCGCCCTCGTCGGGCCGGTCGCGCTCTTCCGCTCGGCCGACGGTGCCGTCGTCGGCACCGTCGAGCGCCAGGTCAACTCGGTCCAGCCCACGATCGTGCCGTTCGCGCGTCCCGAGGACGCGGAGGCGGCGGCGAACGTCGTCGAGACGGGCGCGGGCGCGTTCCCGCTCGACACGACGCTCGGCAACGCGCACCGCGTAGCGGAGACCGAGGACTCGCTGCTCGACGAGTTCGAGAAGGGCGGCTCGGTCATGTGGCCGATCCTCGCGCTCGCGAGCGCGGCGCTGCTGGTCGCGCTCTGGAAGTGGATCTCGCTCGCGTTCGTGCGCAGGCCGTCGAACAAGCAGATCGGCGCGCTGCTCGGCGCGGCGGGGCGCAACGACCAGGCGGCGGCGGAGGCGGTCGTCGCGCGCCTCGAGGGGCCGGCGGGGCGGATGCTCTCGGCGGGCGTCGCGCACATGAACGAGCCGCGCGACCTGATCGAGGAGGTGATGTACGAGACGGTGCTGACGACGCGCCTGCGGCTCCAGCGCATGCTCCCGTTCATCGCGATCTGCGCCGCCGCGGCTCCCCTGCTCGGTCTGCTCGGCACCGTCACCGGCATCATCAACACGTTCAAGCTGATCACGATCTTCGGGTCGGGCGACGTGAAGATGCTCTCGGGCGGCATCTCCGAGGCGCTCCTGACGACCAAGTTCGGTCTCGTCGTCGCGATCCCCTCGCTCCTGCTGCACGCGTTCCTCTCGCGCAAGGCGCGCGCAGTCGTCGGCCAGATGGAGGCCGTCGGGGTCGCGTTCGTGAACCGCGTCGAGAAGGCGAGCCGCGTGCGCGAGGTCCGTCCGACCGCGCGCGCGCACGGCGCCGTCACGTCGGCGGCGCCCGATCCCGAGCTGGTTCGCGCGCAGGTCAACGAGATCCTGCGCGACGTGCTCGGGCCCGTGCTCCGCGAGAACGAGGTCGAGGCGGTGCGATGAGCGGCCTGATCGAGCGCGTCGAGAGGTTCTGGAGCGAGGCCGTTTCGATCTGGAGCTCGGGCGGCTGGGCGATGATCGCGATCGCCGTCATCGCGCTCTCGCTGTTCGGGATCGGCTGCCACGTCTGGCTGCGCCTGGGCGAGAAGCGGTTCCTGTCGGTGCCCGAGCGCGAATGGCGCCGCTGGATCGCGCACCCGCGCGAGCGTCGCGGCCCGATCGGCGCGCTGATCGAGCGCGTCACCGCCGCGCCGACGATCGAGCAGACGATGGCGCGCTTCGCGGAGGTCCGCGCGGCGGAGACCGCGCCGTTCGAGCGCGACCTGCGCGTGATGAAGGTGTGCGTGAGCGCGGCTCCGCTCGTCGGGCTGCTCGGCACGGTGACCGGCATGCTCGCGACGTTCGGAGCGCTCGCGACCGGCTCGGGCGGCGACAAGACCATGGGCATGATCGCCGAGGGCATCTCCGAGGCGCTCGTCACGACCGAGACCGGGCTCGTCATCGCGCTCCCGGGCCTGTTCTTCCAGTACCAGCTCGCGCGCAAGCTCGAACGCTACAAGGCATTCCTCGCGCACCTCGAGACGGTGTGCTCGCAGACGCTGTACCGCCAGGGCCGCACCGACGAGCGCGAGCGCGTCGCGCACGTCGCGCGCCGCGAGGCCGCCCGCCGAGTGCTCGAGCGCTTCGAGCGCGCGGGCGACGTCCGCGCCGAGTCGCGGCCGGCGCTCGAGCTCGCCCAGACCCCTTTGCAGACGGGAGGCCGCGCATGGGCCGCTTTCGCGAAGCGCTGAACGAGGACGAGGGCGAGACGGGGATCGACATGTCCCCGCTGATCGACTGCGTCTTCATCCTCCTGATCTTCTTCATCGTGACGACCGTCTTCGTCGAGGAGACCGGCGTCGAGGTCGACAAGCCGCAGGCCGCGTCGGCTGCGCAGCTCGAGAAGACGAGCATCCTCATCGCGATCACCGACAAGGGGAAGATCGTCTACGGCGGGCGCGAGATCGGTCTCGGCGGCGTGCAGCGCGTCGTCAAGAGCGTGCTCGAGTCGGACGGCCGTCAGAAGGACGAGATCCCCGTGATCATCCAGGCGGACAAGAGCTCGCCGTCCGGGTTGCTCGTGCAGGTCGTCGGCGAGGCGAAGCTCGCCGGAGCGCTGAAGGTCAGCGTCGCGGCGGCGGCGCCGACCGGCTGAGGGACGTCGCATGGACGAGACGACTTCGACGCCGACCGCATCGACGCCCGGCTGGAAGAAGCTGCTGCACGGCGTGCTCGTCGGCGGCGGCGCGACGACGTTCATGGCGGCGTTCTTCCTCGTGCTGCCGCTGATCCAGGCGATCAGCAAGGACCGCAAGGCCGACACGCTCCTGTTCGAGATCGACAGCGCGGCCGTCCCGCCGCCGCCTCCGCCGCCGGAGGAGGAGCCCGAGGAGGAAGAAGAGGAAGAGGAGCCCGAGCCCGAGCTCGTCGAGGAGGCGCCGCCGCTCGACCTCTCGCAGCTCGAGCTCGCGCTCGACCCCGGCTTCGGCGGAGGCTGGGGCACGGCCGACTTCGCGTCGATCGACCTCGGTTCGCTCGTGCGCGGCGGGAGCGACGGCGAGGGGCTCTTTTCGCTCGACGACCTCGATCAGAAGCCGCGCGTCGTCTACCAGCCGAGCCCGAGCATCGACGCGAAGCTGCAGAAGCGCGCGCCGGCGACGGTGTACGTGCTGTTCATGGTCGACGCGAGCGGGCGCGTCGAGAGCCCGCTGGTGCAGAGCTCGACCGATCCCGCGTTCGAGCGCGCGGCGCTCTCCGCCGTGAAGCAATGGAAGTTCGAGCCCGGCCGGCGCGAGGGCCAACCCGTCCGTTTCCGCATGCGCGTGCCGATCACCTTCCCTGAGGCGGATTGACATGAGAGTCCGAATCGTCGCTTCCCTTCTCCCGCTCGCCCTCGCGTCCGCGTGTGCGACCGTGCACGAGCCCGCCTCGGCGTTCGTGCCGAGTGCCGCGCCGGCCGAGCGTCGCTCCGAGGTCGTGATCGAGGCGTCCGCGCCCGCCGCCGAGCCGCACGAGCCGGCTCCCGCGCAGGGCACTCGACGCCAGACGCTCGACGCGGCGCAGATCGCGCTGCTGAACAGCCCCGACTTCCGACGGCGCTTCGTCGAGAGCTACGCGTCCGAGACCGACGTCGAGCCGCGCCCGACCGTCGGCGAGATCGAGAAGCTGCAGGACGTCGTCGAGCTGGTCGCCGCCGAGCGCCTCGACGACGCGGCGCGAGCGCTGCGCGAGCTGCGCGGCCCTGCGGCGACGGCGGTCGTCGACTACACGCTCGGCAACGTCTTCTTCCAGCAGGAGCGGCTCGAGCACGCGATCGGCGCCTACCGCGTCGCGGTCGACAAGTTCCCGCGCTTCCGCCGCGCGTGGCGCAACCTCGGCATCTGCTACGTGCGCGCCGGCGACTTCGCGAACGCGCTGCCGGCGCTGACGAAGGTCGTCGAGCTCGGCGGCGCGGACCCGGTGACGTACGGCCTGCTCGGCTACGGCTACTCCGCGGTCGGCAACGATCTCGCCGCCGAGTCCGCGTACCGGATGGCGATCCTGCTCGACCCGGACACCGTCGACTTCGAGATGGGGCTCGTGCGCGCGCTCTTCATGCAGCGCCGCTACGCCGAGGCGGTCGCGCTGTGCGACACGCTGATCGCCGACAGGCCCGACAGCGCGGACCTGTGGATCCTGCAGGCGAACGCGTACATCGGCGCGGGCCAGCCGATGCGCGCGGCGGAGAACTACGAGCTGGTCGACCGTCTTGGCGGGTCGACCGCCGAGACGCTGACGAACCTCGGCGACATCTACGTGAACGGCGAGCTGTTCGAGCTCGCGGTCGATGCGTACGAGCGCGCGATGGCGCTCGATCCCGAGCTCTCGCCGGAGCGGATGATCCGCGCGGCGAAGGTGATGACGGGCCACGGCGCGCTCGCCGAGACGCGCTCGCTGACCGGCGCGATCGAGCTCGCGCTGGGCGAGCAGCTCGACCTCGAGGCGAAGAAGGATCTCCTGAAGCTGCGCTCGCGGCTCGCGGTGGCCGCGGGCGAGAGCGAGGAGGAGGCGCGCGTGCTCGAGGAGATCGTCGAGCTCGACCCGCTCGACGGCGAGGCGATCCTGCTGCTCGGCCAGCACGCGCGCAGGACCGGCGACGACGAGAAGGCGCTCTTCTGGTTCGAGCGCGCCGCCATGCTCGAGGAGCACGAGGCGGACGCCAGCGTGCGCATCGCGCAGGTGCTCGTCGTCCAGAAGCGCTACGACGAGGCGCTGCGCAAGCTCAGGCGCGCCCAGGACGTCGAGTACCGCGACAACGTCCAGGACTTCCTCGAGCAGGTCGAGTCGGCCGCGAAGACGCGCTGAGGCGCGTCGTCACTCGTCCTCGTTCAGGTCGTACTCCGGAATCTCCTCCGGCGGGATCCACACGACGCGCCCGTCGCGCCAGATCGCGACGGGGTGTCCGTCACGCTTGTGGCGCAAGAGCGCTTCCCGCACCGCGAGCTTCAACGCCCGCAGGATGAGCGGAATGTCGTTCACCCGCTCCGACGGGGGCCGGTCGTCCGGGGCCTGGCTCATCGCTGCTGCTCCTTCAGGTGCTCCCAGCCGGCGCGGTCGACCACGCCGAGGTCGCTGCCTCGGCGACGAGAGGCCAGGAGGCGCGGAGCGTCCAGACCCGAATTGTCGTAGACCTGCCAGTCGTCCACGATCTGATCGTAGAGCTCGAGCAGATTGCGCAGGCCGGCGACGTAGCGCCGGCGCACGACCTCTTCGGGCACGTGATGTCCGCCTTGGCGGACGCGCTCGGCCACTCGCGCGATTGCGAGCTCGGGCTCGGGCAGGGCGAGGAAGACCAGGTGGGCGCGATAGCCGCTCTCGCGAAGCTCGCGCAGCCACCGGGCGTGGCCGCGTCCGGCCAGCGTCGTCTCGAACGCGAAGTCCGTCCGTCGACGAGCGAGGTGACGAAGCCGCTCGAGCATCACGCGCGCTGCAGCGACCGCCGCGGACTCGGGGCGATACGCCGACAGGCCGAGCGCGATCGTGTCCGCGTTGACGAACTCCTCGACCGACAAGGAGCCCCTCAACAGGCGCGACGCGCTCGTGCTCTTGCCGGCACCGTCCGGTCCGGCGAGCACGACGACGAGAGAGGGACGCGGCATCTCGCACGCACCCTACCGACTGAACGCGCTCGACGCTCGCGGTCCCGAGCGCGCTCACGGCCGCTGCGCCAGCCCCAACTCGTAGCCCGCTTCCTTCCACTCCTGTACGCCGCCCGCGAAGTCGAGCACGTTCGCGAAGCCGCCGGCGTCGAGCGCGGCCGCCGCGCGCGCGGACGCGTTGCAGCTCCGGCGCGCGCAGTACACGACGACCCGCACGTCGCGGCCGCCGGCGAGCGCCTCGACGCGCCCGGCGAAGCCGTCGTCGTAGAACGAGCAGTGCACCGCGCCCGGGAGGTGCGCCTTGTCGTAGCTGACGCGCGGAAGCACGTCGACGAGCAGCAGCTCCTCGCCCGCGTCGAGCAGCTCCTTCAGGCGCTGCGCGTCGATCGTCCTCGCGCTCAGCGTTTCGCGCCCTCCAGCGCGCGGCGGACGACGCGCGCCTGCTCGGCCTCGTGACGCTTGTACGAGCCCGTCGCCGGGCTCGACGACTCCGGGCGGCCGGCGTACGCGATCGGCCGCTCCGCATCGAGGAAGCGCTGCAGCACGAACGGCCAGAAACCCTGGTTGCGCGGCTCTTCCTGGCACCAGACGACGTCCGCATCCGGGTGACGGTCGAGCAGCTCGAAAAGCTCGACGCGCGGGAACGGATAGATCTGCTCCACGCGCGCGATCGCGACGTCGTCGCGCTCTTGCTTCGCCCGCCCGTCCTCGACGTCGTAGTAGACCTTGCCCGAGCACAGCACGACGCGGCGCGCGCCGCCGGCGAGCGCGCGCTCGTCGGGGATCACGTGGCGGAAGTGATGGGCCGTGAAGTCGGCGATGGGGCTCGCGGCGCGCTTGTCGCGCAACAGCGACTTCGGCGTCAGCACGACCAACGGGCGGCTGTTCTCGTCGAGTCCCTGGCTGCGCAGCAGATGGAAGTACTGCGCCGACGTCGTGCAGTTCACCACGCGCGCGTTGCCGCCCGAGCAGAGCGCGAGGAAGCGCTCGGGCCGCGCCGACGAGTGCTCGGGGCCCTGGCCGTCGAAGCCGTGCGGCAACAGGAGCGTGACGCCCGAGCGCTGCTTCCATTTGGCCTCGCCCGACAAGATGAACTGGTCGATGGCGATCTGCGCGCCGTTGATGAAGTCGCCGAACTGCGCTTCCCACATCACGAGCGCTCCGGGCCGCGCGAACGCGTAGCCGTACTCGTACGCGAGCGCCGCTTCCTCGCTGAGCAACGAGTCCCACGCCTCGAAGTCCGCGCCGTCGCGCGCTAGCGAGCGCAGCGGTACGTGTTCCGCTCCCGTCGTCTGGTCGCGGATCACCGCGTGCCGCTGGCTGAACGTGCCGCGCGCGCTGTCCTGGCCGGCGAGCCGCACCGCGACGCCTTCCTCGAGCAGCGTCCCGAACGCGAGCATCTCGCCGCAGCCCCAGTCGACGTCGATCTCGCCGCGCACCATCGTCTCGCGGCGGCGGAGCTGCCGCAGGAGGTTCGGGTGCACGACGAAGCCCTCGGGCACGCGGTTCGCGCGGTCGACGATCGACACGAGACGGTCCGCGTCGACGCCGGTCGGCGGCGCGGGCTCGCGCGCGTAGTCGGCCGGATCGTCGTCGTCGAGGTCGAGGATCTCGACCTCGGAGAGCTCGGGAGCGGCGCCGGCGCGCGAGCGATCGAGCGCCTGGTGCAGCTCGTCGTCGAACCGCTTCGCGAGCTCGTCGACCTCCGCGCGGTCGAGCTCGCGGCGGCGGATCAAGAGCTCCATGTAGTGCTCGCGCACCGTCGGGTGCGTCGCAATGCGCTCGTACAGCAGCGGCTGCGTGTAGGCGGGCTCGTCGCCCTCGTTGTGGCCGCGGCGCCGGTAGCAGACCATGTCGACGACGGCGTCGCCGGAGAACTCGCGCTGGTAGTCGACGGCCGTGCGCACCGCGCGCAGCACGGACTCGGGATAGTCGCCGTTCGCGTGCAGGATCGGCGCGCCGACGCTCTTGGCGACGTCGGTCGGGTAGTAGGTCGAGCGCAGGTCGCGCGGGCTCGCCGTGAAGCCGATCTGGTTGTTGACGACGATGTGCACGGTGCCGCCGTTGTGGTACGCGCGCAACGCCGACATGTTCAGCGTCTCGGCGACGACGCCCTGGCCGCTGAACGCCGCGTCGCCGTGGATCAGCACCGCGAGCACGCGCGTGCGCGCAGCGTCTTGCGCGACGTCCTGGAGAGCGCGCGTCATGCCGGCGACGACCGGGTCGACCGCCTCGAGGTGGCTCGGGTTGGGCGAGAGCACGACCTCGACCTCGCGGCCCGTGCTCGTCTTGAACTTGCCGCGCTGGCCGCGGTGGTACTTGACGTCGCCCGAGCCCTCGGTCGAGAGCGGCAGGAGCACGCCCTCGAACTCGCGGAAGATCTGCGCATACGACTTGCCGAGGATGTTCGCGAGCACGTTGAGTCGGCCGCGGTGCGCCATGCCGATCACGACGGTGTCGACGCCCTGCTCGGCGGATCGCTCGATCAGCTCGGCGAGGGCGGGGATCAGCGTGTCGGCGCCCTCCAGCGAGAAGCGCTTGTTGCCGACGTACGACGCCTGGAGGAAGCGCTCGAACTTCTCGGCGCGCTCGAGCAGCCCGAGGATGCGCCGCCGCGCCGCGCTGTCGAACAGGTGCTCCTGCTCGGGATCCTCGACGCGCGCGCGGATCCAGTGCTTCGGCCGCACGTCGCTGATGTGCATGTACTCGACGGTCCAGCGCCGGCAGTACGCGCGCCGCAGCAGCGCGAGGATCTCGCGCAGCGTCCGTTCGCGGTGGCCGCCCATGCCGCCGCTGTAGAAGCGCCGGTCGAGGTCCCACACGGTGATGCCGTGCGTGTTCGGGTCGAGCGACGGCAGGTAGTCGGGCTTGTACTCGAGCGGGTCGAGGTCGGCGAGCCGACACCCGCGGACGCGGTACGCGTTGATCAGCTCCCACACGCGCGATTGCAGCTCGGCGGGATCGCGCACGACCTCCTCGTCGACGCCGGCGCGCAGCGGCGTCCACGGCACGCGCACGGTACGGAAGATCTCGTCGTAGAAATCGTCGGCGCCTTGCAGGAGCTCGTCGACGCGGCGCAGGAAGAGCGCGGATTCGGCGCCCTGGATCACGCGGTGGTCGTACGTGCTCGTCACCGTGAGCACGGGCCCGAGCGCGATCTCGGCGCGCACGCGCGCGGCCATGCCCGCGGCCTCGGGCGGCACGCCGATCGAACCGGTGCCGACGATCAGTCCCTGTCCGCGCATCAGGCGCGGCACGCTCAGTGTCGTGCCGAGCCCGCCGGGGTTCGTCAGCGTGCTCGTCGTGCCCTGGAAGTCCTCGACGCCGAGCTTGCCGTCGCGCGCGCGCTCGACGAGCTCGTCGTACGCGCGCAGGAACGCGAGGAAGCCGAGCTCCTCGGCGCGCTTGAGCGCCGGCACGAAGAGCAGCCGCTCGCCGTCGGGTCCCGTCACGTCGACGGCGATGCCGAGGTTCACGTGCTTCGGCGTGCTCCGGTGCGGCCGGTCGTCCTTCTCGACGTAGCTCGCCTGCATGCGCGGCATCTCGCGCAGCGCGCGCACGAGCGCGAACGCGATCAAGTGCGTGAACGAAGCCTTGCCGAGCACGCGCACCTTCATGTGCTCGTTGAGGATGCGTCGGTTCTCGTCGAGCAGCTTGGCCGAGAGCGTGCGCACCGACGTCGCGGTCGGGACCTCGAGGCTCTCGATCATGTGCGCCGCGACGCTGCGGCCGATGCCGCGCAGAGGGACGAGCTCGGCTTCGTCGTCGCCCGCGCTCGGCGCGGCCTTGGCCGGCTTCGGCGCGGTGGCGGTGGCGGTCGCCGTCGCCGCCTTGGACGCGCGCTCCGCCGCCTCCGCCTCGCGCGCAGCAGCCCGCGCGGCGCCCTCGGGATCGAGCCGCTCGAACATCTCCCGCCACGCCGCATCGACGCGCTCGGAGCCCTCGCGCCAGCCCTCGTAGAGGTTCTGGACGTAGGCTGCGTTGATCCCGAACTCGCTCTCGAAGTCGATCGCCATGGATGGAAGGTGGCCCAGGGGGGCGAATCGATCAAGGCGGCGACGGCGCAAGCTCCCGCCGGCTCTCGGGTAGACTCGGTCGGCCCGCGTCCCAGCCCCCCTCAGGAGTCACCATGGTCTCGACTTGTCGGTTCCTGTTCGTCGTCGTCGTGTCGATGGTCGGGTCGGCGCGGGTGGGACTGGGGCAGGGGTACCAAGGCACCCCGCTGATCCCTGCCGGAGGCGTCTCGGGCGAT
>CAZGTQ010000226.1:0-5696 GCA_964528575.1 uncultured Planctomycetaceae bacterium
GCTCGAAGACTCGTGCTCTCGCAGCCCTCGCCGCTCAGGGAACGACGCTGATCGAGAACGCGTTGCTCGCGTACACGACCGAGCTCTGCGGCGGCACCGTGATGCCGATCGCGGCGCCGAAGAGCGAGCCGTTGAACGCGAGGCCGCCAGGGAAGACGATCTGCGCCGACGCGCGCCCGGAGGCGTCGAGGAAGCCGAACGTGTTGACGAAGTTCGGCCCGTTCGCCGACTCGATCGAGTAGAGCAAGAGCGGATCGAACGTGAGCGGAACGACGACGTCGCCGAGGTCGATGCCCGCCGTGCCCGACGAGAGCAGGATCAGGTACAGGTGGTTCGCGAACGCGCCGCCGGCGTCGAGGCGCAGCGCAACCGTGCCGCCCGTTCCGCCCGACACGGTCCCGGTCCCGTTCGCGGCGCCCGGCGTGTCGCCGCCGAGGGCGAAGTCGCCGAGCGCCCAATAGCTCAGGCCGGCCGCGCCGCCCGGGCTGCGGAACGCGTGGGCCGGCGGGAAGAAGCCGCTCGGCGGGCCGACGGTCGTCGGGCCGTACGCCCAGTCGCCCGAGCCCACCGGCGGGTTCGGCTCGTCGAGGATGCCGAGCCGGTCGAGCTCGCTCGTCCACGGCGTCGCGTCGAGCGTGCCATCGTCGTTCGTGTCGAGGTCCTGACCGTTCGAGCCGGAGAAGCCCGATACGAGCAGCACCGTCAGGTTGTCCCCGTTCTCGAAGTTCAGCGCCGCGATCTGGTCGGCCGTCGAGAGCGTGTACGAGCTGGTCGCGACGACGAAGTAGCCGCTCGCGCCGATCGTCCCGCTGAGCGCGGTCGCGTTCTCGATCGCGCCGCCGTCGCCGATCACGAGCAGGTGCAGCCCGCCGAGGTTCGTGCCCTCGGCGCCGGCGATCTCGCAGTACTCGTCGATGTCGGTGCCGGTCTGGTCGATCCGGATCTCGTTGAGGATCTGAGCCGACGGCGCGGCGGCGAGCAGGCCGATCGCGAGCGGGATACGAAGCCCTCGTGCCAAGGGACTCTCCTTCGAACTCGTCTGGGGGGGACTTTGTGCGGACGGGGGCCGGGCGTGGGGAAGCGCCCATGGTAAGCGAACTCCCGCGGATGCGCGCCGACGCGGTCCCTTCCGACCCGAATCGAGGACGGATCGGGGCTCCGTCGGGCCTAAGGACGGATCAGGGCTCCGTCGACGAACGCCGCCGCGCGCGGCGGCCGCGTCCGCCGGGCGTGGGCGGTCCCCAGCACGCGCCGCGCAGCGCGGCTGCGCTCCTCCACGCCCGCCGCGCTCGAGCGCACGAGCGCCCGGCCCTCGGGCCCGAGCGCCCACGCGCAGCCGAGCGCCGCCGCGTCCCCGTCCCGCGCCCGCCGCAGCACGAGCGCCTCGAGACCCGGCTCGCCCAGCGCCGTGAGCACCGCGAGCGCGAAACGATCGTCGCCGCGCCCGAGCCGCTCCCGCGCCACCGCGCGCGCCGCGTCCGGCCGCTCGAGCACGAGCTCGAACGTCCGCTGCGACCACGCCGAGCCGGCGCGCCGCCACGCTGGCGCGTCGTCGCCGAGCGTGCTCTCGAGCGCGTCGAGCAGCGCGCGCGTGGCGCCGGCGTACGCGAGCTCGAGCACCTCGAGCGTGGCCTCGAACAGCGCGCGGTCCTCCCGCGCGCAGCCCACGCTCGTATCGCCGGTGCGGTGGCGCAGCTCGGCCGCGAGCACGACCGCGTCGTCGCCGACGACGCCGCCTTCGAGCGCGCGCGCCGCGTCCCGGTCGCGTCCTTCGCCGAGAGCCGCGCGGGCCAACCGCAGGTCGGCTCGCCCGAGCGGCGGCGGCCCGCTCCACCCGCAAGGCAACGTCGCGCGCGGCGCCGCTTCCCACAGCGCGCGCGCCGCGTCGTGATCGCCCAGGCGCGCGAGCCGATCGCCGGCGGCCACCGCGAGCCACCCACTGCCCATACCGACGAGCGCGCGCGCGAGCTCCTCTCGCCCCGCATCCTCGCACGCGAACGCGAGCAGCATCGCGGCGTCGCCCCGCAGCTCGCGCGGCAACGTCGCCGCGTCGAGCGGCCGAGCCAGCCGTCCGCCGCCGCGCAGCGCGAGCACCTCGTCGAGCGCGTCGAGCACGCCGTCGTAGTCGCCCGCGCACACGCGCGCCTCGGCGACGACGAGCCACGCTTGCTGCTCGTCGTTTCTTCGAACGCGCGCGCGCCGCGCCGCCGCGTCGAGCAGCATCCGCCCGACCTCCTCGCCGCGCTCCCACGCGCCCCGTTCGAGGAAGTCGTCCGCGATCCAGTAGAGCAGCACCGAGCGCTCGAGCTCCGCCGCGCGGTACGCCTCGAGCGCGGCCTCGGGTCCCTCGTCGTGCAACCGCTCCAGCACGCGCGACGACGCCCGCTCGTCCGAGCACGGATCGCCGAGCGTCGCCGCGACGAGCATCGAGAGCGCGAGGAGCACGCCGATGCGCAACGCAACGCACGTGCCGGCGCCGGATGCGCGTGGCGACGCGGGGCTGCGCTCGAGGACGTGCACGCGCGTTTCGGCAACGGAACGCGGGCGCGACACGGTCTGGCCAGACGGTCTTTCGAGGCGCCGAGCGCCGCGCGCGCGCCGCGAAGGGCTATGCTCGGGACGTCATGCCTCGAGGCGGGACACTCCGGCCGGTCCTCGCGCTCGTCGCCGGGCTGGTCGTCGCTCTCGCGGCCGCGCCGCCGCTCGCAGCGGTCTCGCAGCCGCGTACGAGCGAGGCGCGCGCGGCCGACGAGCTCGCCGAGCACGTGCGCGCGCTCGAATCGGGCGGCGCGTCGTCGCGGCGGCGCGCCGCGCGGGCGTTGGGCGCGATGGGCGAGCGCGCGCGCGACGCGGTGCCGGCGCTCATCGAGCGTCTCGAGGACCGCTCGGGGGGCGTGCGTGCCGCCGCGGCCGAGGCGCTCGGGATGATCGGCATCGCGTCGGTCGACGTGGAGCTCGTCCCGCTGCTCGCGGACCGGTGGCGGAACGTGTCCGTGGCGGCGCACGAGGCGCTCGTGCGGCTGGGCTCGCCGCTCTTGCTCGAGGGCCTCCTGATCGCGTCGTGCGCCGAAGACGCCGGCGAGCGCAGCGCCGCGGCGCTGGACGAGATCGCGCCGTCGCACGAGGAGCTGGTCGCGCTGCTCGGCAGCGGGAACCCGGGCGTGGTCGCCGGCGCGCTGCAGGTGCTCGCGAAGCGCGGGACGAGCGCTCCGCTCGAGCCCTTGCTCGCGCTCTTCGATCACGACGACGCGCGCGTGCGCGCCGGCGCCGCGCGGCTCGTGGGAGGGTTCCCCACGCAGCCCGAGATCGCGCTGCCCGCGCTCGTGCGCCTGCTCGCGGACCCCGAGCGCCGCGTCGCGATCGCGGCGCTCGACGCGGCGGCCGCCTACCGAGCGGACGCGGTGCCGCACGCGACCGCCGCGCTCGAAGACGCCGAGCGCCGGCGCGGCGCGCTCGCGGTGCTGCTCTGGACGGGCGAGCCGGGCCGGAGCGCGCTGCTCGACGCGCTCGACGACGACGCGCTGCGGCCCGTGCTGATCGAGCTGCTCACGCGCACGACGCCGCGCTCGCCGCTCGACGCGGTCGACTCGCGCGCGCGGGGGCCGGTGCCGTACCGCTTCGAGGACCGCATGCCGATCCTGTTCGCCGCGCTCGCGCGGTCCGAGCTGCGCGCGGAGATCCTCGATTCGCTGCGGAGCGAGATCACGGAGTACGCCGAGTACGCTCGGTTGCCGCCGTTCGACGAGATGCGCGCGCTCGCCGAGCGCACGATCGCGGACGAGGACGTGCGCGACGCCGTGCTCCTCGTGCTGCGCGCGGGGTGGACGCTGCATGTCCCGCATGCGCGGGCGGACGAGATCGACTTCGGCCTCGACGACGAGCGCCTTCTCGCGCTGGTCGACTCGCACGCGCCGGCGGTGCGGGCCTGCGCGCTGTGGGCGCTGGCCGTCGAGCAGGCGCGGACGCACGAGCGCACGGCGGGCATCCGCGCGGCGCTCGACGACGAGGCGCCGAGCGTGCGAGCGACCGCCGCTTGGGCGCTCGGTCGACTGCGAGCGGACATGGAGCGGCCGTGGTGGGACCCGACGTGGATCGCGGGCGCCGATGCCGTGTCCCACGGCGCTCCTCCGCGCGTGATCGGCATCCCCGGCGGACCGGGCGGGCCGTCGCTGCGGCCGAGGGACGCGATCGTGCTCCGCGGTTGGCAGCGGCGCGCGCAGGCGCCTGGATCGGGGTCGGGCGAGCCGGCGGAACGCTTCGTGGGCCCGGCCTGGTTCGCCGCCGCCGTGCCCCGGCTCTACGAGCTGCTGCGCGACGACGACGAGGACGTGCGCAAGTCGGCCGCGTGGACGCTCGTGCAGACGGGCCTGCACGACGTGCGCGCGGCGGACGCGCTCGTGCTGTGCGCGTCGTCGCCGAACCTCACCGAGCGGCTGAACGCAGTGCAAGCGCTCGAGTCGATCGGCGCGCTCGGTCCGGAGCTGCCTGCCGCGCTCGCGTCCGTCGCCGAGCTCTTCCGCGCCGGCAGGACTGACTTGGCGCACGCTCTCGTGCGCTACGGCGGCGCGGCCGTGCCGGAGCTCGTCCGCGCGCTCGACGGCGCGTGCTCCTTCGACGTGCGCGGCGTCGCGATCTACGCGCTCGCGCGCCTCGGCGCGGCGGCGGCGCCGGCGCTCGACGCGCTCGCGCGCATCGCGGCGAAGGAGCGCGCCCCGCTCGCCGTGGCGGCGCGCGACGCGATCCTCGCGATCCGCGACCCCCGCGACGAGCTCGAGCGACTGTCCGCCATGCTCGGCCATCCCGACATGCGCCGCTCGGCGCTCGTCGACCTCGTGTGGCACGGCGAGCCCGCGCTCGACGTGCTGATGGCGGCGCTCGACGACGACGAGCTGCGGCCGGTGCTCCTCGCGGTCCTGCTCGAGCCGCGCGACCCCTTCGAGCAGCTGCTCGCGTGCGAGCCCGTCGCGCGCCCGTCGCTCGTCCTCGAGCTGATCGAGCGCGACCTGCGTCGCGCGGACGCGCTGCGCGCGTTGCGCGCACACGTGCGGTTCCAGCGCGAGCAATGCCCGGTCGACCGGACGCAGGGCGAGCGGCTCGCTGCGCTCGTGGCGGCGCGGATCGCCGATCCTGAGCTACGCGCCGCGGCGCTCCTGCCGCTCGACGCGGCGGGCTCGCGCTGGCGCCGCGCGCACGACCTCGCCGCGCTGCTCGCGTCCGACGATCCGGCCGCGCGTGAGACGGCGGTGTGGGCGCTCGCGCTCCGTCCGGTGCGCGCGGATCGCTACGAGCACGTTCTACCCGCGTTGGACGATCCCGATGCGGCGGTGCGCGCGACGGCCGCGTGGGCGCTCGGTGAGCTCGCGACCACGGAGGAGGCGACGTGGCCCGCGAGCTGGATCCCGGGCGCGGACGCGACGCACGGCGACCGGTTCGGTTTCGATGGCTTCAACCAGGTCGTCGGGCTCGGCGGCGGCGTCGCGTGGGGACCCTCGTGGAGGCGGAGCGCGGATCCCGACGACGTCCCGCGCGTGATCCTGGACGGGCGCCCGCGCGCCGAGGCCTGGCTCGCCGAGGTCGCGCCCGCGCTCGCGCCGCTGCTCGACGATCCCGACGCGGACGTGCGCGCGTCCGCGGCCTGGTCGCTGTCGTGGATCGGCACGCGCGACCCGCGCGTCGGCGCGGCGCTCGCTCCGTAC
>CAZGTQ010000227.1:0-1619 GCA_964528575.1 uncultured Planctomycetaceae bacterium
CTACGTCAAGTGCACGAAGCGTTTCGACGGCCGCGTGCCGCGCTCGGAGTACTCGATCACGCGGACGGGGCGCAAGGCGCTGGCGAAGTATCTCGACCACATGGAGGCGCTGATCCGCGTCGTCCGCGAGCGGTCGTGAGCCAGGTCGTGACGAGCCAGACTGTGACGAGCAGAGCATGAAGGGCCTCCACGTCGGAATCATCATGGACGGCAACGGGCGCTGGGCGCTCGAGCGCGGCCTGCCGCGCGTCGACGGCCACCGGGCGGGCGTTCGCGCGGTCGAGCGCGTCATCGCGGCTGCGCCCGACCTCGGCATCGGCACGTTGACCCTGTTCGCGTTCTCGTGCGACAACTGGCTGCGCCCGGTCAACGAGGTGTCCGAGCTGATGCGCATCCTCGAGCGCTTCCTGCGCCGGCGCGCGCGGCCGCTCGCGGAGCGCGGCGTGCGGCTGCGCGTCATCGGCCGCCGCGACCGCGTCCCGCGCCAGCTCGCGCGCGCGATCGAGCGCGCCGAGTCGATCCACGTCGGGCACCCGCGGCTCGTCGTGCGGCTCGCGATCGACTATTCGGGGCGCGACGCGATCCTGCGCGCGGCGGACCGCTTCGAGGAGCTCGCCGAGCGCGGCCCCGACGCGTTCGCGCGCTTCGTCGCGAGCGGCGGACGCGACGAGGTCGACCTCGTCGTGCGCACCGGCGGCGAGCGACGGCTGTCGGACTTCCTCCTGTGGGAGAGCGCGTACGCGGAGCTGCTCTTCGTCGAACGTCCGTGGCCGGACTTCGACGGCGACGCGTTGCGCGACGCCGTCGACGATTTCCGGCGGCGCGAGCGGCGCTTCGGGCGCCTCTCCGACGCGGACGTGCCCGCAGGTTCTCGCTCGGCGCCGGCACGCCATTCGCTAGATTGACGCGGCGCTTGGACGGCGGCCCCCGCGGATGACCTCGACCGACTCGTCGAACGGCGCAAGCTCGCGCGTGATCGCGATCGAGGGGCTGCGCAAGCACTATCACGTCGGTCGTGCTCGAGGCGGCCCCGTCCGCGCGCTCGACGGGCTGACGCTGGACGTCGAGCCGGGGCCCGTCGGCTTGCTCGGTCCGAACGGGGCGGGAAAGACGACGCTCCTGCGGCTCCTGCTCGGCCTCTTGCGGCCCGACGGCGGGCGCGCCGCGATCGCCGGCCACGACCCGAGCACGCGCGCGGGCCGCGTGGCGATCCGCCGCTCGGTCGGGTACATGCCCGAAGGCGACTGTCTGCTGCCGGGGATGTCCGCGGTGCAGCTCGTCGCGACGCTCGGGCGCGTGACGGGGCTGTCGAAGCCGGACGCGATGACCCGCACGCACGAGGTGCTCGACTACGTCGGGCTCGAGGAGGAGCGTTACCGCGACATCGAGGAGTACTCGACCGGCATGAAGCAGCGGCTCAAGCTCGCTCAGGCGCTCGTGCACGATCCGGAGCTGCTGCTGCTCGACGAGCCGACGAACGGGCTCGATCCGCGCGGCCGGCGGCACATGCTCGCGCTCGTGCACGACCTGGGGCACGCGCAGCAGAAGAACGTGCTGCTCTGCTCGCACCTGCTCGCGGACGTCGAGCGCACGTGCGACCGCGTCGTCGTGCTGCACCG
>CAZGTQ010000228.1:0-14332 GCA_964528575.1 uncultured Planctomycetaceae bacterium
CCGATCTCGAAGTCGAGAGAGCCGAGCCCCGACGTCGTGCCGATCGGAACGAGGATCGGGTCGAGCCCGACCGCGACGAGGCCGGGGAACGCCGAGACGAAGAGCGGCGTCGTCGCGAAGCTCACGGCCAGGAAGAGCGGCGACGCCGGCTCCGTCTCGACGTGGAACTGCGCGTCCTCGTCGTCGCGCACGAGCGCCATCGTGTCGAAACCGACGTTCGTCGCCGCGCGCTCGACGAGCGCGCCGCCCGCGTTGGTGTACGGCGGGCCGCTCGGCCCCGAGGCGCCGCCGAACACGTCGGATCCGCCGGGGCCGCCGAGGAGCTGCGAGCCGATCGACCACACCTCCGAGCCCGCGGAGATCGTCATGCCCGGTCCGCCGGTGCCGGGGGGCGCGCCGAGGACGAAGCCGATCCCGCCGACCCCGCCGCGCGACACGGTGTCGCGCAGGCTGACGAAGCTCTGCTCGACGCGCGTGCCGATCCGGCCCGAGCCGCCCTGGACTACCGTCGCGCCGCCGTGGACCTCACAGCGCAACAGGTGCACTTCGCTGCCCGCGATCGACAGCCCGTTCTGCCCGCCTTCGAGCCCCGCGCCGGGCGCCGCGCCGGTCCCGCCGACGATCGTCACGTCGACGAGCAGGACCTGCGCGCTGTCCGTGATCTCGACGGCGTCGCTCTCGTTCAACGAGTAGATGAACGGCACGGCTGGGACCGCGACCACGGACACGTTCTCGATCCAGACGGCTCCCGCGCAGTTGGTGATGCGCAGCGTGTTCTCGGCGATCTGGTTCGGCGGCAGGAACGTGAGCCCGCGCAGGAGCGCCCGCTGGCCGGCGGGCACGCCGCTGACCACGCTCGCGTTCGCGCCGCTCGCGCCGAGCACGATGACGTCGGCGCCTTCGTCGCCGACGATCGATGGGCCCTTGCCGGCGAGCGTGAAGTTGGCGTACGTGCCAGCGCGCACGAGCACGAGGTCGCCGGGCGCGGCGGCGTCGACGGCGGCCTGGATCGTGGCGAAGTCGGCGGGGGCGTCGTCGTCGACCGTCCAGACGTCCGCCTGGGCGAGCGCGGGGGCGCCGGCGAGGACGAAACAGGAGAGAGCGAGGGAACGGTAGGCCGGTCGAGCCATGGGGGTGCTCCTTCTGCTGTGGGGGCAGGTCGAGCATAGCGCACCCGTCGCGGAGCGGGGATGCGCTATCCTCGCAGCTCGATGACGACGACCACTCGCACGCTGCGCATCGACGCCGAACGCTTGCTCCGCCGCATCGACGAGCTCGCGCGCTGCGGGCCGCGCGACGACGGGGGCGTCTGCCGGCTCGCGCTCACCGACGCGGATCGCGAGGCGCGCGACCTCGTCGTCGGCTGGATGCGCGCGCTCGGCCTCGCCGTGACGGTCGACCGCGTCGGAAACGTGGTCGGTGTCCGCGCGGGCCGCACCGATGGGCCGCCGGTGATGACCGGCTCGCACGTCGACACCGTCGCGACGGGGGGCCGCTACGACGGCAACCTGGGCGTGCTCGCGGGGCTCGAGGTCGTCGAGACGCTGAACGACGCGAACGTGACGACGCAGCACCCGCTCGCGGTCGGGTTGTTCACGAACGAGGAGGGAGCGCGCTTCGCGCCCGACATGCTGGGCAGCCTCGTGTACGTCGGCGGGCTCGCGCTCGACGTCGCGCTCGCGTCGGTCGGCATCGACGGCGCCGTGCTCGGCGACGAGCTCGCGCGCATCGGCTACGCGGGCGACGCGCCGGTCGGCTCGCCCGACGTGCGCGCGTTCGTCGAGTTGCACGTCGAGCAGGGCCCGGTGCTCGAGAGCGAGGGCGTGACGATCGGCGCGGTGCACGGCGTGCAGGGCATCTCGTGGACCGAGGTGTCGTTGACGGGTCAGGCGAACCACGCGGGGACGACGCCGATGCGGCTGCGGCGCGACCCGGCCGTCGTCGCGGGTCGCCTGGCGGGTTTCCTGCGCGACCTGGCGGGGGAGCTGGGCGCGGAGCAGCTCGCGACGTGCGGCGCGATCGACCTCGTGCCGAACCTGATCAACGTGATCCCGGCGCGCGCGCGCGCGACGGTCGACCTGCGCAACACCGACGGGGCCGTGCTGCGCGAGGCCGAGCGGCGCGTCGACGCCTGGCTGCGCGACGCGGCCGCGGCCGAGGGGCTCGAGCTCACCACCCGCACGCTCGCGCGCTTCGACCCGGTGCGCTTCGACTCGGGGGCGTGCGCGACGGTCGAGGACGTGGCGCGCGAGCTGGGGCACTCCGTGCGCAGGATCACGTCGGGCGCCGGGCACGACGCGCAGATGCTCGCGCGCGTCTGTCCCGCGGCGATGATCTTCGTGCCGAGCGTGGGCGGGATCAGTCACAACCCGAAGGAGCACACCGAGCCCGCGGACCTCGCGGCGGGAGCGAACGTGCTCCTGCACGTGCTCCTGCGACTCGCGAGCAGGTGACCGGATCCCCTGGGGGATCGAATCCGAGCACCGCCCGCCGAGTCGGGTCCGCGTCGCCGCGCTCTACGGCAGGAGCGCGAGCGGAGTCGCGTTGCTCGCGAACACCGCGTTGAAGCCGGCGAGCGGGTCGAACACGACGCTCGCGTGCCAGATCGTCAAGCCGGCGAGGTTCGGGTTCGAGCTCGGCGGCAGCGTCAGCGTCGTCTCGGCCGAGCCCGTCGGGGTCAGCACGCCGAGCGAGTTGCCGTACGGCGGCTGGTTCGCGTTGTTCAGCGTGAAGAAGCTGAACGAGTCGATCGTGAGCGGCAGGACGACCGAGTCGATCGGGAACCCGCCGAGCCCCGAGACCGAGCCGACGAGCAGGAACACGTTGCCCGCGTTCGCTCCGCCCGCGGCGAGCGCGAAACGCCGCTGGCCGCCGGCCGAGACGTCGAGGAGGCAGTCGTCGAGCAGCAGCGACTCCTCGGCGACGAACGCCTCGTGCACGCTGTTCGCGGCCGCGGGGACGCCGCCGAGCGCGTGGATCGCGCCGCACGCGCCCGTACCGGTCGCCGCCATCCGCGCCGCCGCCTGCGGCTTCGGCGAGCCCGCGGTCCACGTGTTCGTCGCCGCGTCGTAGACCTCGACGGTGGCGAGCGCCGAGCCCGCAGCTCCGAACCCGCCGATCACGACGCCGCGGCCGGCGTACTCGCCCTGCACGAGCGAGCCGGCGAGCGCGTTGTCGCGCGCGGTCGGCATCGGCGCCGCGCTCGACCACGAGTCGCTGAGCGGGTCGTACACCTGGACGAGCGTCGTGGGCGCGGCGCCGTTCCAGCCGCCGAAGACGTGGATCCGCCCCCCCAGCACGACCGTCGCCTGCACGTCGGCGACGGCGGTGGGCAGGGACGCGAGCGGGCTCCACGCGTCGAGCTGCGGGTCGTACACCTCGTGCGCGGCGAGCGGGGTGCCCGAGCGCGGAGCGACCGCGTTCCGGCCGCCGATCGCGTGGAGCTTGCCGTTCAGCTCGACGAGCCCCAGACCCGCGCGCGCGACCGCCATCGAGCCGCCGTTCGACCACGAGTCGGCGAGCGGGTCGTAGATCTCGAGCGCGGCGAGCACGTTGGCGCCGTCTTGTCCGCCGGCGGCGTAGTGCAGGCCGCCGACGCCCGCGGCCGCGAGGTCCGCGCGCGCGAGCGCCGCCGCGGTGCCGCTCGCCCACGAGCCGGTCGCCAAGTCGTAGACGTAGGGCGTCGCGGCGAGTGCTCCGGAGTCGCCGTGCGAAACGACGATCGAGTCGCCGGCGCGCGACGCCGCGGCTCCTACCAGGCCGTTCGGGACGTCCGCGCGGAAGGCCCAGTTCTGCGGCGGCGGCGTGCACGTCATGTCGAGTCGGAACGTCCCGCTGGCTCCGCTGAAGCCGCCGACGGCGATCAGGTACGTCTGTCCCGCGGTCGTCTGGAAGACGACCTCGCTCATCAGCCCGCACGCGTCGTCGTTGCAGCCGACCTCGTTGAGCGCTCCGCAGGCGCCGTCGAACACGGCGACGGCCGTGTCGAACGATGCACCGGCGCACGTGGACGCGGTCGCGAAGCCCGAGCACGTCGCGGTGTACGCGAACCAGACCTCGGTGCCCATCGAGCCGCAGCTCCCGGTGACCGCATCGGTCGAGGCGCTTGCGTTCGACGCGACGACCTGGCCGTCGCCGATCGGGATCGCGGTGGCGCAGACGTCGTTCGTCGGCGCGGGCGTGCACGTCACGTCGAGCGAGAAGTTGCCCTGTAGGGGCGCTCCTGCGCCGGCGTAGCCGCCGACGGAGATGAAGAACGTCTGGCCGGCCGTCGCCGGGAAGGAGATCTCCGACTGGAGGCTGCACGTGTCGTCGTTGCACGCGACCTCCGACAGGGCGCCGCACGCGCCAGCGAATGCCGTGAGCGTCGTGTCGTAGTCGGCGGAGCCGCCGCCCGAGCACGTCGTGACGAGGACGAGGCCGGTGCACGGCGCGACGTAGGAGTACCAGACGTCGCTGCCGATCGTGGCGCAGCCGCCGAGCTGGGCGCTCGTCGTGGCGCCCAGGTTGGATCCCGCCGTGACGCCGTTGCCGATCGGCAGAGCCGTCGCGCAATCGTCGTTCGCCGGAGCCGTGGGGCACGTGACGTCGATCGTGAAGTTGCCCGTGGCTCCGCTGAAGCCGCCGACCGCGATCAGGTACGTCTGACCGGACGTGACGAAGAACGAGACGCTCGAGAGCGTTCCGCAGGAGTCGTCGTTGCAGGCGAGCTGCGTGAGCGCGCCGCACGTGCCCGAGAACGCCGCGATCGCCGTGTCGTAGTCCGCCGACGCGCCGGGCGCGCACAGGCTCGCGGTCGCGATTCCCGTGCACGTGGCCTGGTACGAGTACCAGACCTCGTTGCCCATCGATCCGCAGCTCCCCGTGACCGGATCCGTCGTCGCGCCGATCGTCGTGCCGCTCGTGAGGCCGTTGGAGATCGGAGTCGCGCCTGCGCAGGTGTCGCTCTGGGTCGCGGCCGGCACGGCCAACATCGCGACGAGCAGCGTCGCGACGGGAATTCGTCTTGTCATGTGGGGCTTCCGGGTCCAGCGAGAGCGCTCGCGCGCGGCCGGAGAGCGCTCGCGCGCGGCGTGAGGGTGCGAGTGTAACACGCGCTGCGGCGTTCGCGGCGGCCGCGCAGGGCCCCCGCCGACGTCAGCGTGGCTCGTCGTGCGCCGGCGCGGGGCCGAAGCAATGCAGCGCGCTCTGCGAGCGCACCAGGACGAGCTCGCCGTCGATCGCGGGCGTCGCCCAGAGCTCCTCACCGAGCGCGTGGCTCGACACGACCTTCCACTCGGGCTTCGCGTCGAGCGCGGTGAGCACGCCCGCGTTGCTGGCGGTGAGCAGCCGTCCACCGGCGGCGACCGGAGACGAGAAATACTGGCCCGGTTCGCCGACGCGGCCGCGCTCGAGCACTTCGCCCGTCGCGGCGTCGAGCGTCGTGAGCACGCCGTTGTCGCGCAGGAGGAACACGGTGCCGTCGACGACGAGCGGCGAGAGGAAATCCGTCATCGCGCGCCGGTCGTCGCAGCGCCACGCGACGTGCGTCTCCGTCACGTCTCCCTTCCCGCCCAGCCGGATCGCGAGCAGCGCGCCCGTCGCGGCGCCCGCGCTGCGGATGTAGTCGAAGTCCGCCTCGTCGAGCTTGTCGTCGTCCGTGAGGTCGAATACGAACCACGCAGCCTGCAGGAGCTCCTCGTCCCACTCGCTCTTCTGGATGAAGCCGTCCTCGTTCGCGTCCTTCTCCGCGAGCATCTCTTCCCAGCTCTGCGTCACCTTGGGCATGCCCATGTCACTGGTCGGCGCCATGTAGGCGTTGACGATGCACAAGTCGCCCCACAGGATGGGCGCGGCCTTGACCTGCCACGCGCAGCCGCCGGCCCACCACAGCTCCGCGCCGTCGTCGACGGAGTACGCCGTGACGCGGAACGCGCCCGCGGTGATCAGTTGCGCGGGGCCCTCCTCCGGCTCGTGCACGACGGGCGTCGAGTAGCCGTGCGGGCCGGGGCGCGGGACTTCCCACACGACCTTGCCCGTGCGCGCGTCGAGCGCCACGAGCCGCGAGCCGAGGTCCTGGTCGATCTGCACGAAGAGCTTGCCCTCGTAGAGCACCGGCGACGTCGACAGCCCGTGCGGGATCGAGAACGGCGCGCCGAGGTCGTTGCGCCACAGCTCCTCGCCCTCGAGGTCGTACGCGACCAGCCCGACGTGGTGGAAGAGCGAGTAGACGCGCTCGCCGTCGGTCGCGGGCGTCGACGACGCGGACGAGTTGCCGCCGACGCGGCGGCCGTCGTGCTCGACCGAGCGGCGCCAGCGCACGGCGCCGGTCGCCTCGTCGATGGCGAACGTGACGAGCTCCTTGCCGTCGACGCCGGTGACGAAGACGAGCCCTTTCGCCACGACCGGCGACGAGTAGCCCGGCGGCAGCTCGGTGCGCCAGCGGTGCGCGCCCTCCGCGTCGAAGCTCGCAGGGATCGAGCTGTCCGGGGCGACGCCGGAGCGGTCGGGGCCGCGGAACGCAGTCCATTGGGACTCGGCCGGCGGATCGACGAGGGCCGAGAGGAGCACGGGGAGCGCGAGGACGATCGAACACATGGGGAGCTTCTCCTGGGACGGGCGGAGCGTAGCCGCGTGCGCCGCCCTGCGTCGTTCGGGCTGCGTCATTTCGCGCAGACCGAAACGTGACGTGAGAGCGTCACTCCAGAAGCTCGTACATCCCGTGGCGCGCGTCGGCGAGCTTCTTCTGCCGCACGAGCTCGTCCCACACCTCGCGCGGGTAGCGCTCCGGCGGCGTGATCGCGACGACGTTGGACGCGCGGCCGCTGCTCATCGGGCCGCCGCCGATCGACGACTCGTCGACGAGCCGCGTCAGCTTCATGCGCTTGCGGAACGCCTTCAGCGCGCGCTTCAGCACCGTGCGGTCCTGGACGGGGAGCAGGCGCTTGCCGGCCCGCCAACCGTCGACGATCGCGCGCAGCGCCGCTTCGTCGCGTGCGTCGACCGCGGCGGCGAGCTCGGGCTCGTCCGCGCGCGTCGGCTCGAGAGCGGCGCGTGCGCGGTCCCAGTCGGGCGGCGAGGCGTCGGCGGCGGACGCGCAAGCGTGGCTGAGCAGGTCGCGCTCGAGATCGAAGGGAGTCATGGGTGGAGCTTACGCCGGCGCGGGCGGCGCCTCGTCCGGATCCGCGCGCTGGAACAGCGGATCGCCCTTTTCGATACGCGCGCCGGGGGCGAGCCCGCCCCAGCGCGCGGCCTCGGCGAGAGTCTCGTGGCCGAGCGGCGACGCGTAGCCGAGCCGGCGCCAGACCTCCTCGCTCTTCTCGGGGATCGCCGGCCACAGGAGCAGGCTCGCGATCCGCAGCGCCTCGGCGCTCTGGTACAGGATCGTCGCCACGTCCGCGCGGCGCGAGTCGTCCTTGGCGAGCTTGAACGGCTCGGTCTTGTGCACGAATCCGTCGACGCGCGCGGCGAGTTGCACGCCCGCGCGGACGGCGGACGCGAGGTCGACGCGCTCGAACGCGTCGCCCGCCTCCGCGACGGCGGCGGACGTCAGCGCGGGCCAGTCGTGCTCGGCGAAGGTCGTCCCGCTCGGCTCGGGGCACGCTCCGTCGAAGTAGCGGCCGATCATGTTCGTGACGCGGCTCACGGCGTTGCCGATGCCGTTGGCGAGATCGGCGTTGTACACCTCGATGAAGCGCGCGTGCGCGAAGTCGGCGTCGTTCGCGCCGAGCGGTCCCTGCGTCGTCAGGAACCAGCGGAAGGCGTCGCGCCCGTAGCGCTCGCAATAGGCGTCGATCGTCGCGCCGTCGACGAAGTTCCCCAGGCTCTTGCTCATCTTGCGGCCCTCGCGCACCCAGTACGAGTGCGCGTAGACGCAGCCGGGCAGCTCCTCGCCGAGCGCGAGCAACAGGCTCGGCCAGATCACCGCGTGGAACCACAGGATGTCCTTCGCGATCAGGTGCACCTGCGCGGGCCACAGGTGGCGCCGCTCCGGCGTGTCGACGACCGTGAGGTAGTTGAAGAGCGCGTCGATCCAGACGTACACGCGGTGCTGCGGGTCGTCGGGCATGAGCACGCCCCACGCGCTCGCGGGATCGTCCGCCCGCACGGCGCGCGAGACCGGCACGTCCTGCAGCCCTTCGCGGATGCGGCCGAGCACCTCGTTGCGCCGCGCCTCGGGCCGGATGAAGGTGGGGTTCGCTTCGATGTGCGCGCGCAGGCGGTCGGCGAACGCGGACAGCTCGAAGAAGTAGTTGCGCTCGGTGCGCTTGACGAGCGGCTTGCCCGTCACGGGGGAGCAGAAGTCGTGCTCGCGCGCCGTGCTCTCGGTGACGTACTCCTCCTGCGACGGGTCGAACCAGCCCTCGTAGTCGCCGAGGTAGACGTGGCCGGCCTCGCGCAGCGCGCGGATATAGCGCTGGACGCGCGACGTGTGGCGCTCCTGCGTCGTGCGGACGAAGTCGTCGTGCGAGCAGTTCAGCCGCTCGAACGCCTGCTCGAACGCGGCCGCGTTGCGGTCGGCCCACGCGAGCGGCGTCATGTCGTGCCTCGCCGCGGACTCGACGACCTTCTCCGCGTGCTCGTCCGTGCCCGTGAGGAAGAACGTCTCGCGGCCCATGAGCCGCGCGAAACGCGCCGCGACGTCCGCGAGCAGCGTCGTGTAGCAGTGCCCGACGTGCGGCGCGTCGTTGACGTAGTAGATCGGCGTCGTGACGTAGTAGGAGCCGGGTGCGCCGCTCATGCGGCGGATTCTAGCAGCGAGGAAGCAGGGATCGGCGCGTGGACCGAACGCGCCAGGGCCTCCTCGATGCGCTCGAGGAGGCCCTGGTCAGGTCGCGCGACGGGTGACGCCGCGCGAGAGAAGCTCGAAACGGCTCCGACTAGAACTCGGGGTCGTTCGTGCCGAACTTCAGGAAGTCGCCGTTGTCCTGCGTCTCTTCGCTGCCCCACAGGGTGCGGCCGCCGCTGAAGATCAGCAGCGCCGGACCGGCGGTGACGGCGCCGAGGAGCGCGGGATCAGGGATCGACTCGACCGAGGAGTTCGCGACGATGCCGTCGATGATCGCCCAGCCGGTCTCGAGCTCGTCCTCGTTGTCGCAATCGATGTCGAGCTCGACCGGGTCGTTCGGCGTGTTGTTGTGGAGGAAGTGGTCGTCGAAGACGAGGCTGATGTCGCTCAGCTTCTCTTCCATCCAACAACGGAACGCGACCGTCGCGGACAGCGGGAACTCGTTGTCGTTGAAGATGTCGAACTTGACGAGCGCCGTGAACTGCGTGCCGCCGGTCAGGTTGAGCAGCGTCAGCGACGACTTCTCGACGGCGAGGAAGACGTCCAGGTACAGCTTGTCCGGGACCTCTTCGTACTCGACTCCGTCGAAGTCGAGCTGGCCGTCCATGTCGGCGTCGGTCGGCATCCCTTGGTCGGCGATCGCGCTGAACGGAATCGCGTTGAGCGAGTAGATCCCGCCCTGGGAGTTGATGACGAATTCCGAGCCGACGAGGTGGTTGAACGACCAGGCCGACTTGAAGAGCGAGGGGTTCTGAGCCGTCACCACGACGTAGCCTTCGAGGTCATCGGCGGCGTTGTGGCAGCGGGTCAGCACGCTGAGCGTGTCGGCGGGCGTGAGGACCTCGACGCGGTCGACCACGAAGCAGTCGAGCGGCAGCTTCGAGTCGATGGGGTTGCGCACCGTGTTGACGTAGTCGAACTGGACGTTCGTCGAGCCCGCGACCGGGTTGACGTTCGTGTTCGTGACGCTGATGACGGTGAAGAAGGGCTGGAGGAAGCTGCCCTTTCCGCTGCGGTGGATCGGGTAGACGAGAGCGCTTCCCGGCGTCAGGACGTCGGCGTGGCCGACGGTGGCGAGCAGCCCGACCGCCGCGAGGGCAAGGGGCGCGAGTTTGCGATTCATTGGGTGGGTGGGTGTTTGGGGGTTCCTGTTCCTGAGGGACGCGGTCCGCGGGCGCGGACGGCCAGACGGTGAATTGGATACCGCGCTGGGGATTCTGTCCACCCGTAG
This sequence comes from uncultured Planctomycetaceae bacterium, assembly GCA_964528575.1. Lineage (GTDB taxonomy): Bacteria > Planctomycetota > UBA1135 > UBA1135 > CAZGTQ01. The sequence continues at coordinate 9,999 of CAZGTQ010000228.1, forward strand.
GAGTGCGCATTTGGAAGAAAGTCGGTTTCGCACCCAGAACTTCTTTCTCGACCGCCCCTGGCGGCGCCTTACACGACTACGCGGGCGAGCGTGACCTCGAGCGACCCGTTGCGCAGGCGCAGGCGCTCCAAGCCGCGCAGGCCCAAGAGCTTGGCGTGTCCCGGCTGGCCCAGGAGCAGCGCGACGTGGTAGCCCGCCCCGCTCTCGCGCAGCCGTGCGCCGAGGCCCCGCAGCACTGCCTCGACGTCCTCCCCGGCACCGACCCGCTCGCCGTACGGCGGGTTCGAGACGATCCACGCGTTCCAGCCGGGCCGCAACTCGACGTCGAGCGCGTCCCCGAGCTCGAAGTCGATGCGCCCCTCGAGACCGGCCCCCGCGGCGTTCTCGCGCGCCTCGGCGACGCGCGCGGGGTCCACGTCGCGCCCGATCAGCCGCAGCCGCGGCGGGTGCCCGGCGGCGGCGCGCGCCTCGTCCCGCTCGCGCGCCCACGCCGGCGCGTCGTGGTCCTGCCAGCGCTCGAATCCGAACGTCTCCCGCAGCAGTCCCGGCGCGACGTTGCCGGCCAGCAGCCCCGCCTCGATCGGGATCGTTCCCGAGCCGCAGAACGGATCGATCAGCGGCGCGCGCCGGTCCCAGCCCGAGAGGAGCACGAGCGCGGCCGCGTACGTCTCCGCGAGCGGCGCGCGACCCTGGTGCCGGCGCCAACCGCGCTTGTGCAGCGACTCGCCGCCGCAGTCGACCGACAGCGTCGCGCGGTCGCGGAACAGGTGCACGTGCACGCGCAGCTCCGGCGCCGCCTTGTCGACCGACGGGCGCACGCCGAAGCGCGCGCGCAGGCCGTCGACGATGGCGTCCTTCGCCCGCTGCTCGACGAACTGCGTGTGCGTCAGCGCCGAGTCGCGCGACAGGGCGTCGACGACGAGCGTGCCCTCCGGACGCAGGAACGCGCTCCAGTCGACCCCCGCCACGTTGCGGTAGAGCGCGTCCGCGTCGGGGCAGGCGAAGCGCGCGAGCCGGCGCCGCACGCGCACCGCCGTCCGCAGCCACAGGCACGCCCGCCACGCGTCCGCCATCGTCCCCTCGAAGTGGACGCCGCCGACCTGCTGCTCGACGCGCGGGAGCCGCAGCGCCTTGCACTCCTCGTGCAGCACCGGCTCGATGCCGGGACCACACGTCGCGAAGAACACGTGTCGCACCGGAGCACGGTAGCAGCTTGCGCCCCTCTGCCCGCTACCATGTGCGGCCTCGAAGCCCCCGCACCGCGCGGCCCCCGATGCACGATCTGACCCTGATCACGACGTTGGCCGCGGCGTTCACGAGCGCTTGGATCCTCGGGCTGGCGACGCAGAAGCTGCGGCTCTCGCCGATCGTCGGCTATCTGCTCGCGGGCATCGTGATCGGGCCGCACACCCCCGGCTTCATCGGCGACATCGGGATCGCGCAGCAGCTCGCCGAGGTCGGGGTGATCCTGCTGATGTTCGGCGTGGGGCTGCACTTCCACCTGGCGGACCTGCTCGTCGTGCGGCGCGTCGCGGTGCCGGGAGCGATCGGGCAGAGCCTCGCTGCGACGCTCGTCGGCATCGCGGTCTTCGGCGCGCTCGGCTTCTCGACGGCTTCGGGCGCCGTGTTGGGGATGGCGATGGCGGTGGCGAGCACCGTGCTCTTGACGCGCGTCCTCGTCGATGCCCGCGCGCTCACGACGCCCGAGGGTCGCGTGGCGATCGGCTGGCTGATCGTCGAGGACATCCTCACCGTCGTCTTCCTCGTGCTGCTGCCCGCGCTGGCGCAGGGCGCGGACGAGCCCGGCGGCTCGGCGTCCGTGACGTCGATCGGGATCGCCGTCGCGATCGCGCTCGCGAAGCTCGCGGCGCTCGTCGCGCTGCTCTTCGTCGTCGGCTCGCGCGTGGTGCCGTGGGCGCTCGTGCACGTCGCGCGCCTGCGCTCCCGGGAGCTGTTCACGCTCACCGTCCTCGTGTTCTCGCTCGCGATCGCCGCCGGCTCGTACTTGGTGTTCGGCGTCTCGATGGCGCTCGGCGCGTTCCTCGCGGGCATGGTCGTCGCGCAGTCGCCGGTGAGCCATCAGGCCGCCGCGGACGCGCTGCCGTTGCGCGACGCGTTCGCGGTGCTGTTCTTCGTCTCCGTGGGCATGCTCTTCGACCCGTCCGTGCTCGCCGAGGAGCCGGCGATGATCCTCGCCGCGCTGGGCATCATCCTCGTCGTGAAGCCGCTCGCCGCGCTCGTCATCGTCGCCGTCTCCGGCCGCTCGTCGCTCACCGCGCTCACCGTCGCGCTCGGCCTGGCGCAGATCGGCGAGTTCTCGTTCATCCTCTCCGACCTGGGGCGCTCCGTCGGCCTCATGACCGACGTCGGCCACAGCGTGCTCGTCGCGGCGGCGATCCTGTCGATCACGATCAACCCGCTGCTCTTCCGCGCCGTGCCCGCGCTCGAGGCGCGGCTGCGCGCGCGTCCGGCGCTCTGGCACCTCCTCAACCGGCGCGTGCTGCGCGGCGCGCAGCTCCAGACGTCCGGCGCGGACGCGCCCGCGCGCAGGGAGTCGGGGAGCTTCGCGGTCGTCGTCGGGTTCGGTCCGGTCGGCCGCTCCGTCACGCGCCTCCTGCGCGACGCGGCGGTCCCGACCGTCGTCGTCGACCTGAACCCCGACACCATCGCGTCGCAGCGCGCGCAAGGTCACAGCGCCGTCTACGGGGACGCGTCGCGCGGGGCGATCCTCGAGGACGCGGGCGTGACGCAGGCGTCGCACGTGATCGTCACGCTGCCCGAGGCCGCGGACCGCGCCGCGGTGATCGCGGCGGCGCGCCACCTGAACGCGCGCGCGCGCATCCTCGTCCGGGCGCGCTACCTCGCCGAGCGCGCGGACCTCGAGCTGGCGGGAGCGAGCGTCGCCATCTTCGAGGAGGCCGAGGCCGCGGTCGCGCTCGCCCGCGTCGTGCTCGCCGACGGCGGCATCCGCGCCGAGGCGGCCGAGTCGAAGCTGCGCGACCTGCGGTTGCAGCTCATCCTCGACGATCCGCGCAGCATCCGCGGCAAACCGGTCCGCCGCGTCCAGGTGCCGTGGAGCCGCGTGCACCGCCTGTCGGCCGCGGCGAGCCGAGAGCAGGTCCTCGCGCAGGTCTCGGCCCACCGGCACACGCGCTGGCCCGTCGTCGATCCCGCGACGGCGCGCGCGGTCGGGTACGTGCTGACGAAGGACGTCGTCTCCGAGGCGCTCGCCGACCAGGAGTGGACGCATCTGATGCGTCCGCTGCGGGCTGTCGGGCCGGCGGACGATCTCGAGGATGCGCTGGCGCGCATGCGCGGCGAGGGAGCGACGATCTTCCTCGTCGAAGTCGACGGCCGTCCGGTCGGCATCGTCACGCTCGAGGACATCCTCGAGCAGGTCGTCGGGCGGATGGACGACGTGCTCCCGCGCGTCGGCGGCGAAGCGCTCGCCGACGCCGTGCGCACGGCGGGCGTCTTCGTGACGCTGCGCGGGAGGACGTGCGGCGAGGTGATCGAGGAGCTCGCCAGCGCGTGCCCGGCCGACAAGCGCCCGCCGGGGACGGACGTCGCCCAGCTCGCGCTCGCCCGCGAGGCGCTGCTCTCGACCGATCTCGGCCACGGCGTCGCGGTCCCGCACGCGCGCTGCCCGAACGTGAAGGAGCCGGTCGTCCTCGTCGGCCGCAGCCCGGGCGGCGTCCTCTTCTCGCCGCAGTCGACCGAGCTCGTCCGGCTCGTGTTCCTCATCATCGCGCCCGAGGACCGGCCGGAAGTGCAGCTCACGTTGCTCGCCGAGATCGCCGCCGCGGTCTCCGATCCGGCCGTGCGCGAGCGGCTCGACCGCGCGACCTCGGCGGTCGACGTGGTCGAGGCGTTGTCGGGAGGCGTCAGGCTGGCGCGATGAGCAGGCGCCGCGGCGACGATCCGATCGTGTGGTCGACGCGCGACGGCGCGCTGTGCGCGCGGTGCGAGAAGCCGGTCGCGGCGTGCGTGTGCGCGCGGGAGCGCGCGCCAAGCGGCGACGGCGTCGTGCGCGTCGGCCGCGAGACGCAGGGGCGCAAGGGCAAGGGCGTGACGACGGTGAGCGGGCTCGACCTCGGCGACTCCGACCTCGCGGAGCTCGCCAAGCGTCTGAAGCGACTGTGCGGCTCGGGCGGCACCGTGCGCGACGGCGTGATCGAGCTCCAGGGCGACCACCGCGACCGCATCGTCGCGGCCCTGCGCGCGGAGGGCCGCGACGTGAAGCGCTCGGGCGGTTGAGCGGCCGCGGCCGCCCGCGCGCGGCCGGCGATACGGTGTCGCACACCTTGTTGTCGTTCAGCGACAGGGAGGTGCCA
>CAZGTQ010000229.1:0-27810 GCA_964528575.1 uncultured Planctomycetaceae bacterium
ACCGCCGGGTGCGTGCGCAGCGCCGCCTCGAGCTCGCCGAGCTCGATGCGGAAGCCGCGCACCTTGACCTGGTCGTCGGTGCGGCCCTGGCACTCGAGCGTCCCGTCGGCGAGCCAGCGCGCGCGGTCGCCGGTCCGGTACGCGCGCGCGCTCTGCTGGTAGGGGCGCTCGTCGGGGCGCTCGTCCGGGCGCTCGTCCTCGAGCTCGCCCGCGGCGACGAAGCGCTCCGCGGTGAGCTCCGGCCGCCCGTGGTAGCCGAGCGCGAGCCCGTCGCCCGCGATCCACAGCTCGCCCGGCGCCCCGATCGGGAGCGGCCGGCCGCGCGAGTCGACGACGTGCGCGCGCGTGTTCGCGATCGGCCGGCCGATCGGCACGAGCGTCGCGCTCTCGGCGGCGCGCACGCGGTGCACGCACGACCAGATCGTCGTCTCGGTCGGCCCGTACAGGTTCCACAGCTCCGCGCCCGCGGCGCAGAGCTCGCGCGCGAGGTCGCGCGGCAGCGGCTCGCCGCCCGCGAAGACGCGCAGCCGGCCGTCGCCGCTCCAGCCCGCGAGCCGCAGCATGCGCCACGTCGACGGCGTCGCCTGCATGACGGTGACGCCCTCGCTCTCGAGCAGCGCGCGCAGCCGGTCGCCGTCGCGCGCCTCGTCCGCCGTCGCGAGGAGTACGGTGCCGCCGGCGAGCAGCGGGCCGTACAGCTCGAGCCCGGCGATGTCGAACGACAGCGTCGTGACGGCGAGCAGCACGTCGCGCTCGGACAGGCCCGGCTCGCGCAGCATCGAGCCGAGAAAGCCGGTGAGCGCGCGGTGGGGGACGGCGACGCCCTTGGGGCGGCCCGTCGAGCCCGAGGTGTAGATCACGTAGGCGGCGCGCTCGACGTCGTCGGCGACGGGCACGGGCGCAGCGCTCGGCGGCGGCTCGTCGGTGCGCACGATCGCGGCGTCCGGCGCGAGCTCGCGCGCGCGCGCCGCGTGCTCGGCGTGCGTCGCGATGGCGACGAGGCCCGCGTCGCTCGCCATGAAGCGCAGGCGCTCGTCGGGGAAGTCGGGGTCGAGCGGGACGTACGCGGCGCCGGCGGCGTGCGTGCCGAGGAGCACGGCGAGCAGTGCGGGCGTGCGGTCGTGGAGCACGCCGACGAGGTCGCCGGGCGCGACGCCGGCGCTCTGTAGACGCGCGGCGACCGCGCGCGTCTCGGCGGCGAGCTGTGCGTACGTCAGCGCGCTGCCGGCGCTCGATCGGACGGCGACCGCGTCTGTTCGCCGCGCGCACGCGGCGAACAGGGCGGTGTGCAGGCAGCGCGGGTCGCGCGGCGCGCTCGGCCCCGCGCTCCACGCGCGCAAGAGGCGCTTCTCATCGGCGGGCAGCAGCTCGAGCTCGCTCACGAGCCGGCCCGGGTTCGCGACGATCGACTCGAGCAGCGTCGCGATCTCGGCGAGCCAGCGGCGCATCGTCGCGGCGTCGAACAGGTGCGCGTCGTGCTCGAGCTCGAGGCGCAGCACGCCCTCGCGCACGAGCACGTACAGCGTGAGGTCGACGAGCGTGCCGGACTGCGCCGCGGTGAAGCGCATGTCGACACCCGGCAGGCGGCGCTCGAAGCCGATGTAGTCGACGTAGTTGAACATCACCTGGAACAGCGGGTTGCGGTCCAGGTGGCGCTCGGGCTGCAGCGCGTCGATGACGCGCTCGAACGGGACGTCCTGGTGCGCGCTCGCGCCGAGGCTCGTCGCGCGCACGCGCGCGAGCAGCTCGCGGAACGTCGGATCGCCGGAGACGTCGTTGCGCAGCACCAGACTGTTCGAGAACGGGCCGAAGACGCCCTGGAGCTCCTCCTTGCGGCGCGCGGCGACGGGCGTGCCGAGCACGATCTCGTCCTGGCACGCGAGACGGTGCAGGAACGCGACGAAGGCAGCGAGCAGCGTCATGAACGGCGTCGCGCCCTCGGCGCGCGCGAGCGTGCGCAGCTCCGCGGAGAGCGCGGGCGAGAGGTCGCGCGCTTCGCGGCCGCCGCGCGTCGCGAAGTGCTCGGTGCGCGCGCGGTCGGTCGGCAGCTCGAGGGGGACGAGGCCGCGCAGGCGCTCCTTCCAGTACGCGAGGTCGTGCTCGGGGCCGCTGCCCGCGAGCCAGCGCCGCTGCCACGCCGCGAAGTCCTTGTACTGCACGCGCAGCGGCGGCAGCTCGATCGGTTCGCCGCGCACCGCGAGGGCGTACGCGCGCACGATCTCGCCGGCGAAGACCTGCATCGACAGTCCGTCGGCGACGATGTGGTGCACGCTGCACGCGACGTCGTGATCGCGCTCGCCGAGCCGCATCACGCGGAAGCGGAACAGCGGCCCGCGCTCGAGGTCGAACGGCGCGAGCATCGTCTCGTCGACGATGCGCATGCGCTCGGCGTCGCGCTCCGCCGCGCTCGGTCCGCGCAGGTCGAGCGGCTCGTCCGGGAGCACGAGCGGCGGCCCGACGACCTGCACCGGGCGGCCGTCGACGAGCGCGAACGTCGTGCGCAGCGCTTCGTGGCGCGCGAGCAGCGCGTCGATCGCGCGCTTGAACGCTGGGTAGTCGAGCTCGCCGCTCAGCCGGTTCGTGACGCCGATGCAGTGCGCCGGATTGCCCGGCTCGAGCTGCTCGAGCAGCCAGAACCGCATCTGCGCGGCGGACACCTCGAACGGACCGGAATCCGGCGCTAGCGGCTCGAGTGGCGCGAGCGCGCCGTCGGCCGTGCGCGCGCCGTCCGCCTGCGCGGCCCGGTCGCGCAGCATCCGCTCGTACAGCTTGCGCTTGGCCGGCGAGAGCTTCGCGAGCCGTTCTTCGAGCTCGTCGGGCCGCTCAGCCATGCCGTCCGGCCGGCGCGCGGCGGCGCCCGGCGTGCGCGGTCTCCCGGCGGGCGACGCCTGACGGCGCCGCGCGCGGGCGCAGCGCCGAGCCGCCGGAGAGCCTTCGCGATCGCAGCCGAGGAGCCATCGACGACAAGGCTAGCGGCTGGCGCGACGGGTGGCGACCAGGGACCCGGCGCCGGGTCGGAGCGCCATTGGGGCCAGCGCCGATGCGGGCGCTGATGACGCTCGAGGCGGCCAGCCGATCTTCGAGCGCCCGTTCCGCGGCTGGGCGGGACGCATTCGGACGTATTTCGCTTAGGCTAGCAGGCGTTCATGAAACGGCACCGCTCCTGCTCGCTACAGGGAAGGGTGCTGTCGAAGAGAGAGGAGCGAGTCGTGGGCAAGACGAAACCACGGGCGACGCGCGCGCCGCACGGAGGTGAGGTGCGTGCCGTGCCGGAATCGCGCCCGCTCGACGCTGCGCCGTCGGTCAGGGCGGCGAACCGCTGCGCGCGACGCAGCGGCCTCGTCCGAATGTGGAAGTGGGGAAATGGCGCGCTGCTGCACTACTACTTCTTCGACCGAGAGAACGACGGTCCGCAGGGCGCCTGGGTGGGCCCGATGGAGCAACGCGAGGTCGTGCGCAGGGCTTTCCAAACGTGCGGTGACTGCGCGTGCCGGCTGGGGTTGACGCTGGTCGAGGTCGACGATCGCGAGGACGCGGAGATTCGCATCGGCTTCGACTCGAGCGATGGCTCCTGGACCCATGTCGCCCGCGATGCGATCGAGTTCGTAGCGGACCCGAACGAGCGCACACTCAACTTCGGCTGCGATCTGACGACACAGAAGGGCTGGGACACGGCACTGCAGACGATCGGTCGCACGCTCGGACTGCCGCTCGTGCACGAAGGGAGCATCGAGCGAAAGACGTGGGGTCGGATCAGGGAGCATGCGCTACGAAGTGCCGCACGATATGGCAGTCGCTACCGCTGGGATGGAGACGCCCGCGAAGATGTAGCCCAGGAGGCACTGTTGCGACTGTGGATCGCGGTGCGGGCGGGAAATCGGATCAAGGCGCCTCGCGCGTGGGTCGAACGAGTCGTGCGATACATCGCCTTGGACGCCGCGCGCGGACGTCGTCGTGCTCCGGGTCCGGCTCCAGGTCTCCGGCAGGACGAGCGCTCCATCGAGGAGATCGGGTGCGTTTCGGCGCGGGATCCGGATACCGCCGTCGTCCTCAGCGATCTGTGGACCTCGGCGCCGACGCTCTTCGCCCGTCTCCCGCCGCCGTGCCGCGAGATCGTTACGTTGCAGTACCTGCGCGGTTGGAGTCGCAGGGAGATCGTCTCTTGGCTCCTGGACTGGCGCGACGTGGGCGAGGACGAAGCGCGTCGCATGATCAAGCGTTCCCACGCCCTGCTGAGGTGTCTCGGGAGGTCTCGAGATCCCGTCTCGCTATGGCCGACCGGGTGGAATCGGAAGAAGAATCGCTGGCTGACTACCCCCCCCCCGCCGCTCGCGCGACGATAAGAGGCCCGCTCCCGCCAAGCAGCCACACGGAGCGTGAGCTCGCAGATCCGCAAGCGTGCCCGCCGCTCGAGACCGCCGACGCACTCGAGCGCTGGGCACCCACCGAAGGAGAGAACCTCATGCACACACTGTGCCCACTGACGCTCGCGGCGGCCGTCACTTTCGTGACCGTCGCTGGGGCGCAGGAAGCAAGGCTGAACGTCAGGATCCCCGCGAGGGTGGTCGAGCTGCAGCCTTCGCTGGACGTCGACGTGACAGGGGCCGACATCGACGACCTGCCGCTGACCGTCAAGGTCTACGTGGACAGCGTCGACATCACGTCGCTCGTGTCGATCTCGGTCGCGTTCGAAGACCGGGAGGACGTTGATTCCGACGGGATCCTGGAGAGCTACGACGGGAGACACCGAGTCTCGTTCGGAAGCTACGACTTGGTCCCTGGTGAGCTGCTGATGGTGGAAGTCTCGGCATCAGCACCCGAGGGCGCCATCGTGAGGCAGGATGCCTCCCCCGTGACCTCGCACTTGACTGTCAGCGTCGATGATGAGCTCGCGGCGAACGACGAAGCGGTCCACGTCGCTGTCTATACCAGCCAACTCGCCGTATCGAGCCAGAGCTTGAGCGTGTACCTCAACGAGGTCGACGTCACTTCGCAAGTGAGCATCACGGGCCCTGAGCTGGCGTACGAGGACGTCGGCTCTGGTAGTCCGCCTTTCGTCCGCACCAGGGTGCAGCGCTACTGGGTGGACATCTCCGGTCTCGGCAACGTCAGCGGTTGGATGCGCTTCACCGCGGAGGCCACCAACTCGGCCGCCGAAGCGACGTCGGCCTCCAACACGAGCTCCGTCTCGATCGCCGGTGGCGAGCCCGATCCTTGCCAGGTGGCGGCGCTGAACGACTTCGCGGACGCGATCGGGGCATCGAAGGACACGTCGGGGAACGTCAGCATCAGCAGCGACGGTCCCACCGTGAAGGCGGCGGCGGACGCGTTGCAGCAAGCCCTGGAGGAGTGCGAGCTCAACGGCAGCCCGCCTCTCCCACGAAGAGCCGTCACGATCACCACGTCCTCCGGCCTCGAGATGAAGATCGCGGTCAAGAAGGACGGCAACGACGCAGAGGCTTCCGGCAAGGAGGATCTCGTCGTGGCCATCGGTGGCGATGGTTCGGGGTCAGCAGATGGAGGTGACGCCAAGGCCGATAACACGAAGGCGGGCGGTGCCGCGGTCGCGGTAGGAGGCGATGGCGGCTCTGCCACCAGCAGCGGTGGCAACGGCGGCAACGGCACCGCCTCTGCGCAACCGCCTGGCTCGGCCCTCGGCGCGGGCGGCAACGGCGGTGTTCCCGGAAACCCCGAGAACGCCGGCGGCAATGGCGGCAAGGGCGCAGCTTGGGTCCCCAAGGGGGGAAGCGGAGGCCAAAGCCTCGGTAGCCAGGGTGAACCTGGAACGCCCGGAACGCACGGCCTGGGCGGTTGGTTCAGCCAGTCGCCCAGCGGTTCCAGCGGCCAGACGCCTGCCCCAGAGCCCAACAGCTAGCGCGGACCATTCATGAGGCTTCACCGAGATCGCCGTATCTGCTCGCCAGGTCGACCCCACCACGATCGTGACGGTGCTCCCGCCGTGTGCTCGACGACCCGATCAGGGTCGCCTCCGCGCCCGTCGGTCGCACCGTCACGATCGTGGTGGGGCCGGCCTGGCGGCATCTACGACGATCTCGGCAAAGCCTCATGAATGATCCGGGCAGCCAGTCCCAGCATCTCCCGCCTCTGATTTCGCGGGCCCGTGAAGTAGGCGCTTCACGGGCCGCTTCGTTGGCGAACGACCCTCGCGCTCCGACGGGTGCGCCGGTCGGAGGAAACGCGGGTCAGCGCGCAGGATCTGCGGGGAGAAGATCTGCACCGCATCCCGGCTCGAGCGGCGCGAGCGCGTCGTCGGCCGCGCGCGCGCCGTCCGCGTGCGCCGCCCGGTCGCGCAGCATCCGCTCGTACAGCTTGCGCTTGGCCGGCGAGAGCTTCGCGAGCCGTTCTTCGAGCTCGTCGGGCCGCTCAGCCATGCCGTCCGGCCGGCGCGCGGCGGTGCCCGGCGTGCGCGGTCTCCCGGCGGGCGACGCCTGACGGCGCCGCGCGCGGGCGCAGCGCCGAGCCGCCGGAGGGCCTTCGCGATCGCAGCCCAGGAGCCATCGACGACAAGGCTAGCGGGTGGCGCGATGCGCGGCGAGCGCCGACCATGCGGGCCGTCCGATGGCGACGCTTCCCCCCCTCCTCGCGCTCGCGCTCGCGCCGCTCGCGGGCGCGCCGGCGCAGGACGGCGTCGAGCGCGTGCTCGAGCCGATGGGCCGGTCGCTCGAGCGGCACGGCGGCGTGCTCGTGCGCGTGCACGGCGAGCAGCGCGCGGAGCTCGGCTGCACCGATCCCGGCGGCACAGGCGTGGTGCGCGACGTCGCCGCGGACCCGGCGGGGCTGACGTTCGTCGCCGCCGAGCACGGACTCTACGTCGCCGCGCCGCGGATCGACGTGCTCGATCGAATCGAGCTCGGCGAGGGCGCGCCGCTCGGCTCGCCGACGTGCGTCCACGTCGACGCGCAGCGGCGCGTGTGGCTCGCGACCGACCAGGCGGTCGGCGTGATCGACCCTTCGTTCTGGTGGGGGCGCACGCTCGAGCCCGAGCTGCTGCCCGGCGGCGGCCCGTACCGCTTCACGGTCGACGGCGACGGCGCGCTGCGCATCGCGGGCGCGGGCGGCTGCCGCACGTACGTGCCCGACCGCGCGGCGCGGCCGACGGTGAGCGAGGTGCGCGTCGACGGCGTGCCGGTCGCGCCGGGCGCGCACCTGCGGAGCGAGCACGGCGAGCCCGTCCACGTCGCGGCCGCCGGCACCGCCGCCGGCGGAGCGACGTTCCGCTTCCGCGTCGACGGGCACCACGTCTGGCGCGACCTCGGCGGCGGGCACGAGCTGCGCGGGCTTGCGCCCGGAGAGCACGCGCTCGACGTCGTCGCGATCGACCGCGACCTGCGCCGCTCGGCGCCCGTGCGGATCCGCGTCGGCGTCGCGTACCCGTTCTACTACGCGAAGGGCTTCGTCGCCGCCGTCGGGGGCGTCGCGGCGTTGCTCGTGGCCGCGCTCTTCCTCCGGCGTGCCGCGCGGGAGCGCAGCGGGCGGCGCGGTGTCGGCCGCGCGCTCGTGTCGACGGCGATCCTGCTCGTGCTCGTAGGGCAGGTGCTCGCCGGCGTCTTCCCGCACGGGAAGGGCTGGCCGTTCGTCGGCTTCGACATGTACAGCGAGCGGTTCGACGAGAACCACGTCGTGTACGACGGCCAGCTCGTCCTGCTCGACGGGCGCGGGCGCGGGCGCGACGTCGACCCGCAGGCGATCGGCGTCGCGGTCGACAGCCGCTGGCAAGTGCTGCGGCCGCTCGTCGACGGCGGCGACGCCGCGGCGCGCGAGTACCTCGCGACGTTCCGCGGCCGCTTCCCGCACTTGGACGCGCGCGGGCTCCAGGTCCAGGCGCAGCGCACGAAGCTCACGCGGAGCGGCCCGGTGCGCGTCGCGCCGCTCGTTCTGCAGCACTACGTGGAGACGGTCCGGTGACGTGGTGGGAGCGCACCTGGTTCGGGCCTGGCTCGCTCGTGCGGTTGGCGGTCTTCCGCATCGCGATGATGTTCGCCGCGTTCTACGGCGTGTGGCACTTTCGCATCGGCGTGTTCCAGCACGCGGACGGCGTCGACGTCGCGTACCTCGCGCGCTCGTGGAACCCGATCTACCTGTTCGACGTGCTCGGCGTGCAGCCGCCGAACGCGCTCGCGGCGCGCGTCGGCTGGGTCGCGCTCCTGTGCGCCATCGCCCTCGGCGCCGTCGGCCTGTGCACGCGCGTCGCGTGCGCCCTCGTCGCCGTGCTCGCGCTCTGGTGGATCGGCACGCACTACTCGTTCGGCAAGCCGCACCACGACTGCGTCGCGCTCGTCTTCGGCCTGCTCGCGCTGCCGCTCGCTCCGGCCGGGGCGCGGCTCTCGCTCGACGCGCTCGTCCGCCGCCGGCGCGCGCTGCGCCGCGGCGGCGCCCCGCCCGACGTGCCCGAGCGCGCGCCGTGGGCCGCGCTGCCGCTGCGGCTGACGCAGGTCACGATCGCGCTCGGCTACTTCTTCTCCGGCGCGTCGAAGCTCGCCGCCTCCGGCCTCGGCTGGGCGAACGGCTACACGCTCCAGGGCATCATGCTCGAGTACGAGTCGCCGTGGTCCGAGGCGCTCGCGGACGAGCTCTGGATCTGCCGCATCCTCTCGGCGGGCGTGCTCCTCGTGCAGACGACGTTCCCGCTCGTGTTCCTCGCGCCGGCGCTGCGCTGGTTCTACGTGCCCGCGGCCGTCGCGTTCCATCTCATGGCGATGATGACGATGGGCACCGGCCCGTTCATCACGCTGTGGTTCACGCTCGTCGCGTTCGTGCCGGTCGAGCGCGCGCCCGCGTTCCTGCGGAGCGCGCTCGGGAGCGGGCCGACGTGGCGCCGTCTCGCCGTCGCCGCGGTGCTCGTCGCGTTCGCGTGGACGACCGCGTCGCTGTACTTCCGGCACATGCCCGGCGTGCTGATGCTCGTGCTCGTGCCGCCCCTCGTTCTCGCCGTGCAGGCGCTGCGCGCGGCGCCCTCGGTCCGCGATGAGGCGCGCGCGGCGTAGGGCCCTGCTCGTCGCCGGCGCGCTCGCCGGCGTCGTCCTCGGGCTCGAGGTCTCGCTGCGCGCCGCCGCGCGGCTCTCCGGGCGCACGCGCGGCATGACGCACGACGCGGTGCTCGGCTGGCGGCCGTTGCCCGGCGTCGTGAAGTCGCACGGCGCGTGGTCGGGCGACGAGCCGGGGTTCACGAGCTCGCGCGGCTGGCGCGACGGTGAGCACGAGCTCGCGCTGCGGCCCGGCGCGCGGCGGATCGTCGCGCTGGGGGACTCGTTCGTCTTCGGGTCGCGCGTCGACTACGGCGCGCGGTTCACCGAGCTGCTCGAGGACGACTCGACCGAGGTGATCAACATGGGCGTCTCGGCGTGGGGGACCGATCAGGAGGTGCTCGCGTTCGAGCTGGAGGGCCGGTCGTGGCGGCCGGACGTCGTTGTGCTCGTCGTCTGCGTCGCGAACGACCTCGACGACCTGCGCTGCGAGCGCAAGGCGGGGTGGCCGAAGCCGTGGTTCGAGCTGGCGGACGGCGCGCTCGTGCCGCACGCGCCCCACATCGACTGGACGGTGCGGCTGCGTTGCGCGAGCTACACCGCGGAGCTCGCGCTGCGCCTGGTCGAGCGGGGCGAGGCGCGCGCGCGCGTCGCACCGGCGTGGGAGAACGCGGACCCGCTGCCGCTGTTCGCGGCGCTCGTGCGGCGGCTCGCCGCGGACGTCGAGGCGTGCGGAGCGGAGCTCCTCGTCGTCGTCGAGCACGGCGCGACGCCCGCTCCCGCGCCTCCCTCGCCGGACGCGGTGCGCGTGCTGGACGCGCTGCGCGCGCAGGGCATCGCGACGCTCGACCTGTTGCCGGCCTTCGCGGAGCACGCGGAGCGCTGGGCGGAGCTGCGGCTCCCGTGCCTGCACTGGTCGCGCGCGGGGCATCGCGTCGTCGCGGACCTGGTGCGCGCGGACCTGGGCCGGCGCGGGTGGCTGTAGCGATGGCGCGTCGCCTCGTGCTCTGGCTCCCGGCGGCGTACTGCGCCGTGAACCTCGCGCTCTTCCTCGCGGACGCAGACTGGTACGGCGCGACGTTCGGCGGCGAGGACGGGTGGTTCGAGAACGTCCAGGTCGCGGCGTTCCTCGCCGCGGGCGTGCTGTTCGCGCTCGCCGCGCGCCAGGTCCCGCGGTTCGTCGCGGTCGGCTACGCCGTCTTCGCCGCCGTGCTCGTCTTCGCGGCGCTGGAGGAGCTCAGTTGGGGCCAGCGTCTCTTCGACCTCGAGACGCCCGAGGCGCTGCGGACGCGCAACGTCCAGGGCGAGCTGACGCTGCACAACCTGCGCGCGGTGCAGGGCGAGCTGGGGCTCGCGCTCGCCGTCCTCGCGCACGTCGCGGCGCTCGCCTGGCTCGTCGTCCCCGAGCGGAACGCGCTCGCCGCGCTCGTCCCGCCGCCGGTCTGCACGCTCTGGTTCCTGATCCCGGGGCTCTTCTTCCTCGCGCTCGAGGTGGACGAGCACGTCGCGCGCGTGCCGCTCGTCGAGGTCACGCAGCAGGAGCCGTTCGAGACGCTGCTCGCGCTCGGCTGCGTCGTCTTCGCGGAATCGGCGCGCCGGCGCGTCACTCCAGCTCCACGTCGCTGAGCTCGATGCGCTCGGGGCCCCAGTCGCGGCCGAAGACGGCGCGAAACTCGAATTCGACCGGGACGAGCCGGCCGTCGATCTTGCGCCAGCGTGCATCGAGCTCCTCCTCGCCCGTCGTGATGCGCGCGGGGACCTGCTCGCCGCCGACGTTCGCGAAGCGGTGGACGCGCTCGGTCTTCGGGCCGACGCCGAGCGCGACCACGCGGCCGCCGTGCACGACCACGCGCGCGAAGGGGCCGTTCGTCACCGCGAACTCGTCGGCGTCGTCCGTCGGCTCGATCGTCGCGCCGGCGAACGCGCGCTCGAACGGCGCGCGGCCGGCGAAGTCGCGGAAGGCCCACAGGAGGAAGCGGTCGGAGAGCGCCGCGGCGACCACGTCGCGCGTCATGTCGGGCAAGTCGTCGACGTCGACCTTCATGCGCGTCCAGCCCGCGCGGTCGCCGAGGAAGCCGCGGAAGCCCTCGAGCACGACCTCGCCGCGCACGGTCTTCACGCCGCCCCAGACGAGATCGGTGCCCGGCGTCTCGACCTCGAAGCGCGCGCGCAGCGTGACCGGCTCGTCGGGATAGCGATAGGTCGCTGCCCACGCCGCGCGCACCGCGTCGACGCCGGCGCCCGCGGGCGGTGCGAGCGACGGCGCGGGCGTCGCGAGCGCGAGCTCGCTCAGCTCGAGCGCGCGCTCCAGGCTCGTCTCGCCGCGAGCGTCGATCATGCGGAAGCGGCGCGACACCGGGACGACGAGGTCGCCGAGCCGGGCGTACGACGTGTGCTCGCGCTGACCGCCGTCGACGCTCTCGCGCGCGACCACGACCCAGCGCTCGCCGATCCGCGTCGTGCGCCAGCGCGTGCCCGCGCCGCCGCCGACGAGCCTCCACGCGATGATGCGGCCATCCTCGACGGCGTAGGTATCGAGCCCCTCGAGCGACAGCCCGCGCGACTCGAGCTGCCAGCCGCCCGAGCGCCGCTCCCAGCCCGGCCCGGCGACGCCGGTCCAGCGGCGCGAGAGCGGGACGAAGTCGCTCTGCTCCGCGAGCTCCTCCGCGCTCGGGCGCGCGAGCTCGGCGAGCAGCGAGCGGATCTCCGAAGCCGAGCCGCGGTCGTCGCCCCGCGAGTCGACCTTCACCGACCCGTCGGGGTCGAGGTGGAACGTGCCTTCCGCGACCGCCGGCGGCTCTTGCATGTAGCGGTAGGTGTAGCGGAACCGTCCCTGGAGAGCGGGGCGCGCAGCGGGCCAGCGCTCCCATTCGCGGTAGGCGGCGAGCAGGCGCTCGCGCGCCGGCGCCGGGTCGACCGGGAGCCGCACGCACCAGTCGACGAGCTCGAGCCGATCGATCTTCGCGCCCTGCAGGTACAGGTGCGTGTCCCACGTCGTCTGCGACGGGAACGTCGCGATCGTCCAGTCGCGCTCCTCCTTCGCGGCGAGCGAGAGCGTCACCGTCAGGACGCCGTCGAACGGAGCCTTGTACCGCGCGCGGAAGATCGCGTCGAGCGGTACGTCGAGCCGGTTCGCGACGCGCACGCGCGTCGAAGGCACGGTGCCGGCTTCCGTCCGGATCGTCTCGTGCTCGATGCGGCCGACGTCGATCGCCTCGTCCGCGACGGTCGTGCTCTTCGGAGGGCCCTCGAGGAACAGACCCTCGACGACGCGCGCCTCGAGCTTCTTCGGCAGCTCCCACATCGAGACGTGCAGCGTGTAGAGCTCTTCCCCGCGCCCCGGCACGGGCCGGCCGACCCGGCCGACGTGGGGGAGCGGCGCGCGCTCGAGCTCGACGGTGAGCGGCTCCTTGCGCTGCCCCTCCGGCGCGGCGGTCAGGGCGAACACCAGCGGCTCGAACGCAGTCTTCGCGCGATTCGTGACTTCGAGCGTGAGGAGCGCGCGGTCGCCGTCGCGCTCGAACTTCGCGACCTTGCAGGCGACATCGGCGAGGTCGCCTTCGACGAAGCGCGCTTCTTGGGCGGCGAGCGGAAGCAGCGCGACGAGGGAGAGCGCGAGCATGGGACCTCGGTAGGTGGCCCGGCGCGGTCGGTCACACGTTCTCCGCGAGCGCCAGCAGCTTCTGCGTCGTCCCCCAGTTGCGGACCGTGACCGTCGTGCCGAGGCGCGAGTCGAGCCATGCGCTCGTCAGCTTCGTGCGGGCGATGCCGTTCGGCAGGCGCAGGTAGATCTGCGAGCCGCGTACGAGGAACGTGTCCGGCGGCGAGCGGTCCGGGTCGAGCTGCGCGACGCGCGCTTTCGTCGGTCGCGCCGCGAGGAAGCCGACGTGCAGCTCGCTCTCGGCCGCGCCGGCGCCGAGCGGGTGCTTCGCGGCGATCTCGCGCAGCTCGGCGAGCGAGCGCTGTACGACCGGCACGGCGAACCCGAAGCGCTCCTCGAGCGCGGCCTCGATCGCCGCGGGGAGCGAGCGCGCGCGCGCGGCGGGCGCCCGGAAGACGACGTTCCCGCTCTGGATGAGCGTGCGCACGCCCTCGCAGCCCGCGTCCGCGCAGATGCGTGAGAGTTCCTTCATCGGTACGATGCGGCGCCCCCCGACGTTGATGCCGCGCAGCAACGCGACCCAAGTCCCTGTGCTCTGCGCCATCCGCGCTACCATAGCCGCACCAGGAGGATTCGCTCATGAAGCACGCTCTCGCTCTCGTCGCCCTCGTGTGTCTCGGCGCGCTCGCCGGCTGTGCGGTCGAGTCCGCGCGCACGGATGAACAGCTCAGCCAGTGCTGCGAGGACACGCTCGCGCTCGTCGCGCAGATGCCGGACTGCTGCCAGACGGGGATCTCGACCGTCGGCGCGCTGACCGGCTGCTGCGCCGAAGGCATGCTCGACGCGACGGCGGACGCGGACCGGCCCGACTGCTGCAAGGAGGGCAAGGCGCTGCTCGACCAGACGAGCCCGTGCTGCAAGGAGACGATCCTCACGGGCGAGCCCGGCGCGTGCTGCGCGGCGATGCCTGCGGCGCTCGTGGCGGCTGCGCCGAGATAGGCGCGTCGTCGCGAGTAGAGGGCGCTACTCCTCGCTCTCGCCGAGCGAGAGCAGGCGTTCCGCTTCTTCGTCCGACAGCTCCTCGAGCTCGGCGAGCAGGTCCGCGCCGGAAGTGGTTGGCGCTGCGGCCGGCGCGGGGCCTGCGTCGAGCTGGCTCTCGAGATGCAGCGCGAGCTCCTCGAGCGTCGGGTGGTCGAAGAGCAGCGTCGCGGGCAAGGCGAACGAGAGCGCCGTTTCGAGGCGGTTGCGCAGGTCGACCGCGAGCAGCGAGTCGATGCCGAGGTCGGCGAAGCTCTGCTGGCGGTCGATCTGTGCCGCGGATGCATAGCCCATCACCTTGGCGAGCTGCTCGGCGAGGAAGTCCTCGAGCAGCGCGCGGCGCTCGGCGGGCGGCGCGTCGCCGAGGCGCTCGAGCACGTCGAAACGTTCGCGCTGCGCGCGCTCGACCTGATCGGCGAACGCCTCGTAGAACGGCGGCGCGCCCGCGCCGAACAGGCGCAGGTACTTCGACCACTGGACGGGGAGCACGCCGACCTGCGCCGTGTCGGGCGGGTGCGCGACGAGGCGCGTGAGCGCGCGCACGCCCTGGTCGGGGGCGAGCGCCGACAGGCCCATCTCGGCGAAGCGCACCTGATTGCGGCTCGCGATCGCCGCGGCCATGCCGGCGCCGGACCACGGGCCCCAGTCGATCGCGAGAGCGCGGTCGCCGCGGCCGCGGCGGTGGTGCGCGAGCGAGTCGAGGTAGGCGTTCGCCGCGGCGTAGCTCGTCTGGCCGCGCGAGCCCATCAGCGACGCGATCGACGAGAACGAGACGAAGAAGTCGAGCTCGTCGCCGCGCGTCAGCGCGTCGAGATGGCGCCCGCCTTCGACCTTGGGCGCGAGCACCGCGCGGAAGCGCTCCCAATCCTGGTTCTCGAGCAGGCCGTCGTCGAGCACGCCCGCCGCGTGGACGATGCCGCCGAGCGGAGCGAGCTCGCCGCGCATCCAGTCGAGCAGCGCCTCGACGTCGGCGCGCTGGCTCACGTCGCACGCGCGCACGTGCAGCATCGAACCGCTCGCGACGAACGCGGCGCGCGTCACAGCGAGCGTCACGGCGAGCGCGTCCTCCGCCGCCGGCGCGCCGTTCGTCGGCGCCGGTTCCGCGGGCAGGTGGCGGCCGGCGAGCACGACGTGCCCCGCGCCCTGCGACGCGAGCCAGCGCGCGACGAGCTGGCCGAGCGCTCCGAGGCCACCCGTGACGAGATAGCTGCGGTCCGGGCGCACCGGGCCGTGCGCCTCCGCCGCGTCCGCGCCGACGGGCGGCACGCTCAGGACGACCTTGCCGACGTTCTTCGCCTGCGCGAGGAACGTGAACGCGTCGACTGCGCGCTCGATCGGGAACTCGGTGACGGGGAGCGCGCGCAAGTCGCCCCGCACGAAGCCGTCGCGCACCTCGCCGAGCAGCCGCTCGAGCAACTCGTCGTCCTCGGCGAGCACGTCCGCGAGGTCGAAGACGAAGTAATCGACGTCCGGCCGCTCCGCCGCCATCTGCGCGCCGTCCCACACGCCGAGCTTGCCGATCTCGACGAAGCGGCCGCCCCCGGCGAGCACACGCAGGCTGCGCGGGATGAACTCGCCCGCGAGGCTGTTCAGCACGACATCGACGCCCGCGCCGCCGGTCAGACGCATGATCTCGTCGGCGAAGTCGAGCGAGCGCGAGTCCATGACGTGCTCGACGCCCTGCGCGCGCAGGAAGTCGTGCTTGGGCTTGCTCGCCGTCGCGAACACCTCGGCACCGGCGCGCTGCGCGATCTGCAGCGCCGCCTGGCCGACGCCGCCCGCGCACGCGTGGATCAGGATGCGCTCGCCCTTGCGGATCTTGGCGAGGTGCTCGAGCGAGTACAGCGCGGTGCAGAACACCGTTTGCACTGCGGCGGCCTCGACGAGCGAGAGCCCGGCGGGCTTGGGGCTCACCGCGCCCGCGGGTGCCGTCACGTGCGTCGCCATCGAGCCGGGTCGCGACACGAGCACCTCGTCGCCCACGGCGACGTGCTCGACGCCCGCGCCGACCGCGACGACCGTGCCCGCGGCCTCGAAGCCGAGCGGCTGGTCGGTCGCGCGCAGGATGCCCGCGCGCTCGCTGTGCTCGCGCAGCATGCCGAGCGCGTGCAGCACGTCCTTGAAGTTGAGCGCGGCCGCGCCGACCTCGACCTCGACCTCGCCCGGCCCGGGCGCCCTGCGCGCGAGCGGGACGAGCTCGAGGTTCTCGAGCACCCCGTAGCTCGACACGCGCAGCTCGTACGACGCATCCTCGGGCACCTCGAGCCGCCGCCCCGGCCGTCCGGCCTGGCAGCGCGCGAGCCGCGCGACGAGCCGCTCGTCGCCGCGCCACGCGATCTGCGTCTCGTCGCTCGCGCCGCAGACCTCGGCGGCGAGCCGCTCGACCTCCGCGACGCGGTCCTTCTCGCGCGGATCGAGGTCGACGCGCGCGCAGCTCCACTCCGGGTGCTCGAGCGCCGCCGTTCCCGCCAGGCCCCACAGCGCGCCCTGCTCCGGCGCGGTCGCCGTGCGCGCGTCGCCCGCGGCCCGCGCGCCGCGCGTCACGAACCACACCCGCGGCGGATGCGGCAGCGCGGCGGCGGCGAGCGCCTGGAGTGCGTGCAGCGCGCTCGCGCACGCGTCCTCGAGGTCGCCGTCGAGCGCGCGCAGCGAGATCACGCCGCGGCACGCCGGCAGGCCCGCGAGACGGTCCAGCAGCGCGCGGAATGCCGCGGGGTCGCGCGCGTCGAGCTCGTCGGGCGCGGCGACGAGCGCGCGCCCGCCGCGCTCCTCGAGCCGGTCCCCGAGCGCGTGTCCCAGTCCGCTCGAGTCCGCGATCACGATCCAGGTGCCCGCGACGTTCTCCGCGGAGGCGCGCGGCGGCGCCGGCTGCGCGCGCCACGCGACCTCGTACAGGAGCGCGTCCGTTCCGTCGTCTCCGCGCAGGAGCGAGCTCCTCGACGCGCGCACGAGCTGCAGTTGCTCGACCGTCGCGAGCGTGCGCCCTTCGTCGTCGAGGATCGTCACGTCGAGCGCGACCATCTTCGAGCCCGCGCTCGCGTCGCCGTGGCGAGCGTGGCACCAGACGGCCGTCGCGCGGCGTCCGCCGCCGCCCGCGCGCGGCGGACGGCTCTCGACCGCGACGCGGCCGACCCCGACCGGCAGGTGCGTCTCGCGGCGGCCCGTCTGGAAGAGCAGGTCGCCCGCGCTCTGGAAGCACGCGTCGAGGAGCACCGGGTGCAGGATCCATGCGTCGGACGCGTCGACGCCGGCGGGCAGCTCGACGCGCGCGAGCACCTCGCCGTCGCCGCGCCAGAGCGCGCGCACCGCGCGGAACGCGGGCCCGTACTCGAGGCCGAGCTCCGCGTACGCCGCGTACACGTCCTCGACCGCGACCTCCTCGAGGCAGCGCGCCTGGAGGCCGTCGAGCGTCGCCGCGCCCGCCGGCGCGGCGCCACCCCGGTCGACGTCGCCGCGCGCCGCGACGGTGCCCGACGCGTGCAGCGTCCAGCCGGCGCCGCTCGCGCCCGCGCTCTCGTCCTCGTCCTCGTCGGCGCGGCGCGCGTAGAGCTCGAAGCGGAACGCGCTCCCGCCCGAGCCGTAGACGCTCGCGCCGGCGGACGCGAGCGAGCCGCCGCTCTCCGTCGCGCGCAGGACGAGTTGCACCGCGAGCTCGGCTTCGCCGAGGACGAGCGGCGCGGCGATGCTCGCGCTCGTGAGCTCGAGCGCGTCCGTGCCGAGGACCGCGCGGCCGGCTGCGAGCGCGTGCTCGAAGAACGCGGCGGCGGGCGCGATCGCGTGGTCGTACACGCGGTGGTCGGCGAGGAACGCCGGCGAGCGCGCGGACAGCCGCGACTCGAACACGAGCGCGTCGCCGTCGAACAGCGCGCCGTGGACGCGGCGGCCGAGCAGCGGGTGGAGCGCGCGGCTCGCGCCGGCGCGGAACGTCCACGCGCCGCCGCCGTTCGTCCAGTCGCTCGCCGGCTCGATCCAGTAGCGCTCGCGCTGGAACGGATAGGTCGGCAGCGTGCGCCGCGTGCGCGCGCGGCCGGCGTGCACCGCGTCCTGGTCGACGTGCGCGCCGCGCACCCACAGCTCGCCGAGCGCGCTCAGCGCCTGCGCGTCGTCGGGGCGTCCGGGGCGCAGCGTCGCGATCGCCGCGGCGCCGCGCTCGGGCAGGAAACGGCGCGCCATGCCGAGCAGCGTGGGCGCGGGGCCGACCTCGACGAGCGCGTCGGCGCCGAGCGCGTCGAGCGCGCGCGCTCCTTCGAAAAAGCGCACGGGCGCGCGCACGTGCCGGATCCAGTAGTCGGCGCTCGCGACGCTCTCGCCGTCCACGCCCGGATCGAGGCACGACACGAGCTCGATCTTCGGCCGCCCGTACGCGACGGCGCGCGCGACGACGGCGAACGCGGCGAGCATCGGCTCCATCAGCGGCGAGTGGAACGCGTGCGAGACGCTCAGGCGCTCGGTGCGCACGCCGCGCGCCTCGAGCGCCGCGGCGACCTCGTCGATCGCCCGGTCGGTGCCGGACACGACGACGAGCTCGGGCCCGTTGTGCGCGGCGACGGCGAGCTCGTCCGCGCGCTCGGCGGCGAGCGGCTCGAGCGTCTCGATGCTCGCGAAGCACGCGAGCATCGAGCCCGTCTCGCACAGCTCCTTCATCAGGCGGCCGCGCGCCGCGATCAGGCGCATGCCATCCTCGAGCGAGAACACGCCGGCGAGACACGCGGCCGCGTACTCGCCGACGCTGTGGCCGAGGACGTGCGTCGGACGCACGCCCCAGGCGCTCCACATCTGCCCGAGCGCGATCTCGAGCGCGAAGAGCGCGGGCTGGGTCAGGTCGGTGCGGTCGAGCAGGTCGGTGTGCGCGCCCCACAGCACCTCGAGCAGCGGGCGCTCGAGCAACTCGTCCGCGACGGCCGCGCAGCGCTCGAGCGTCGCGCGGAACGTCGCGTCGCTCGCGTACAGCGCGCGGCCCATGCCGGGGCGCTGCGCGCCCTGGCCCGTGAACAGGAACGCGACCTTCGGCGGGCGCGCGCCGGCGCGGCCGGAGAGCTTCGCTCCCGTCCCGCCCTCGCCTGCGGCGAACGCGCCGAGCGCAGCGGCGAGCTCGCCGGTGTCGGAGACGACGAACGCGGCGCGGTGGGCGAGCGGGGAGCGGCCGGCGCCGGCGCACCACGCGAGGTCGCCGAGCGGCTCGTCCGGGCACGCCTCGAGGTGCGCGCGCCACGCCGCGGCGAGGGCGCGTAGCGCGGGCTCGCTCGCCGCCGACAGCGGGACGAGCTCGTGCGCGCGCGGCTCGCTCGCGCCCGACGTCCCCGCGACGTGGTCGGCCGGGGGTTCCTCGACGACGACGTGTGCGTTCGTGCCGGAGAAGCCGAACGAGCTGACGCCGCCGACGCGGGGCGCGAACGCCGCGGGCCAGGGAACGCGCTGGAGCGGCACGTCGATGCAGACGTCGTCCCAGGCGATGTGCGGGTTGCGCTCGCCCTCGAGCAGGTGCGGCGGGATCTCGCCGGTGCGCACGCAATCGATCAGCTTGAACAGGCCCGCGACGCCGGCGGCGGGCTCGGCGTGCCCGATGTTCGTCTTGACCGAGCCGACGACGAGCCGGCGCCCCGGGCCGTGCGTCGGCCCGAACACGCGGTCGAGCGCCGCGACCTCGATCGGATCGCCGAGCGACGTGCCCGTGCCGTGCGCCTCGACGTAGCCGACGAGCGCGGGGTCGACGCCGGCCGCGGCGAGCGCGCGGCGGATCACCGCCTCCTGCGCCGTGCCGCTCGGGACCGTCAAACCGCCGCTCGCGCCGTCCTGGTTGATCGCGGTCCCGCGGATCAGCGCGAGGATGCGATGTCCTTGGGCGCGCGCGCGCGACAGCGTCTCGAGCAGCACGAGCCCGCACGCTTCCGCTCGCCCGTAGCCGTTCGCCGACGCCGCGAACGTCTTGCAGCGGCCGTCGGGCGCGAGCATCGACGCCTTGGAGAGCGCGACGAACGTCAGCGGGTCGAGCACGACGTTGACGCCGCCGGCGAGCGCCGCGGAGCACTCGCCCGAGCGCAGCGCCTGCACCGCGTAGTGCACGGCGACGAGCGACGACGAGCACGCGGTGTCGAGCGCGATGCACGGCCCGGTGAGACCGAGCGTGTACGAGATGCGGCCGGCGGCGGTGCTGAGCGCGTTGCCGGTCGGGCGGTAGCTCGTCACGTCGAGCGGCGTGCGCGCGCACTGCGAGTCGAAGTACTCCGAGCCGATCGTGCCGACGAAGACGCCGGTGTCGGAGCCGTAGAAGCGCTCGGGCGCCGTGCACGCGTGCTCGAACGTCTCCCACGCGACCTCGAGCAGGATGCGCTGCTGCGGGTCGAGCTGCGCCGCCTCGCGCGGCGAGATGCCGAAGAAGGCCGCGTCGAACAGGTCGACGCCGTCGAGGAACGCGCCGCTCTTCGTCGTCGCCTTGCCCGGCGCCGAGGGGTCGGGGTCGTAGAACGCAGCGGCGTCCCAGCGCTCGCGCGGCACCTCGCGCACGGCGTCGACGCCGGCGAGCAGGAGCTCGCGGAACGCGGCGGGCGTCGCCGCGCCGCCGGGGAAGCGGCACGCCATGCCGACGACGGCGATCGGCTCGACGCGCGCGCGCTCGATCGCATCGAGCCGCTCGCGCTGGCTGCGCGCGAGCGCGCGGAGCTCGTCCGTGGAGAGCGACTCGGGGTCGCGCTCCTCGTGGGCGGCGCTCGCGGGCTCGGCCGGCTGCGCGCCGGGCGCGACGAGCGTCAGCAGATAGTCGGCGAGCGCCTCGGGGGTGGGGCAGTCGAAGACGAGCGTGGTCGAGAGCGCGATGCCGAGGCGCTCTTCGAGCAGATCCTTGAAGTCGACCGCCATCAGCGAGTCGAAGCCGACGTCGACGAAGCCGACGCGCGCATGCACGTCGTCGGCGGACAGGACCGGCGAGAACTCGACCATCAGGTCGAGAACGAAGTCGATCAACAGCGCGCGGCGGGCCTCGGGGGGGACGCGGGCGAGTCGATCGCGGAAGCTCGCGGAGTCCATGGCGGTCGCCGGTCCGTCATCGCTCGAGGCGCGCCGCGTCCTCGGGTCGGTGCAGGAAGCACAGCGAGATCTCGCCCTTGGCCAGCCCGTCGTTGTCGTCCCAGAAGCGACACGGCGTGCGGAAGTAGAAGAACGCGCTGCGGTTCGTCGCTTCGCCGAGCTCGATCTCGCCGCGGAACGCGCGGCGGCCGATGACGCGCTTGAACGACATGTCGATGCGGTGGATCAGCACGTCGGGCAGGTGGCGCCGGCGGTAGCCTTCGAGGTCGAGGAAGCGCAGCGGCGCGACGAGGTCGCTCGCGATGCACTGCGCGAGCATCACGTACATGATCTGGTTGTACGCGATGTTGAGCTCGACCGAGTTCAGGTGGCCCGTGTCGTCGATGTAGCACGACTCGGGGATCGCGAAGTCGCCGCTGACGCGGATGCCGAGCTCCGACGCGGTCGCGTCGCGCGTCGGGTCGGCCGCGTGCTCGAAGCGCACGTTCGAGAGGTAGCGGCAGTTCGGCTTGTACGGCGCGAGGATCGCGGCCACGAGCTCCCCGTCGACGTCGATCGACACCGTCTCGTTCGTCGGGCCCATTCAGACGTAGAAGGGCAGGTCGTCGTAAACGCCGATGCGGTAACTGCAGCTCTGCTCGCCCGCGGGGATGCCGGACGATTGGTGGATGAGCGTGCGGTTGTCCCAGAACATCAGGTCGCCGGCGTTCCACGCGTGGCGGAAGACGTGGTCGTCGCGCTCGACGAAGGCGAAGAGGGCGTCGAGCCGCCGCTTGCTCTCCTCGTACGGCAGCCCCTCGATCTTCGTCGTGAAGCCGCTGCTGACGTAGAGCGCGCGCTTGCCGGTCACCGGGTGCGTGAGCGCCATCGGGTGCGTCGCGCCGGGGCTCTCGCGCCGGAACTGCTCCATCAGCTCGATGATCGCCTTGTCGACGTCCCAGGGCTGGACCTTGTAGTAGTAGGTCGCCTCGTGGAACGCGCGCGCGCCGTCGACCCACGCGCGCATCTCGTCCGGTAGCTCCTCGTACACCCGCTGCATGTCGACGTACCACGTCTCGCGCCGCGAGCGCGGGATCACTTTCGGGTAGACCATCGTCGTCGACAGCGGTTCGTCGAACATCTGGTAGTCGCTGTGCCACATCCGGCCGGTGCCGGACACGCCGACTTTCTTGCCGTCGCGCGCGACGTTGGACGAGACGAAGATCTCGGGGTGCTCGGGGTGGTGGTAGTGCGACTGGAAGTACACCTGCGGGCGGCCGAAGCGCTGCGCGAAGTCGATGTACTGCTCGTCCGACAGGTCCATCCCGTGGAAGACGACGAGCTTGTGCTCGTAGACGAGCTCGCGGATGCGCGCGACGGTCGCCGGGTCGACGTCGGGGTCGAGGCCGCTGATCTCGGCGCCGATGCTTCCGGGCTCGGGCAGCTTCAGCTCGAATGGGGAGGTCGCCTGCCGGGACGCGGCGGGCTGGGTCTGGAGCGATCGGTCCATGGCGTGACGGGTGCGCGGAAGGCCGCGGTCAGGGTCGGGGGCTCGGGCGACGGCGGCAGGCTCTCGGAGGGCGGCCTCGGGTGGAATAGCGGTGCCGCGCCGGGCGAGTCACGAAATCCTCGCCGGCGCTCCACGACGCGTCGAAAGGCGCGTCGGGAACGGGCACCCCGTCCTGTCCGCAAAGGGAAGGCCTTTGGCTCACGATCGAAGCATACTGCGGCCGTCGAGCTCGCGAGCGCGGGGGGGCGTCGCGCCGGAGTCGTTCGGTCGGCGTCTGGATCAGGGGGCACGACCATCGTAGGCGCCCCGCGCGCCGGCAGGGAACGGAAAAAGTGTCCGCCGCGCGTGGCATCATGCGGGCGATGGCCGACGCGCCCGACATCCGGCTCCTGGCCGACATCCCGCGCCACCACGCCCGGGCGCGCGGCGACGCGATCGCGCTCTCCTTCCAGGGCCGCGACACGACCTTCGCCCGGCTCGACGCCGCGAGCAGCCGCGCCGCGAACGCGCTGATCGCGAGCGGGATCCGGCCCGGCTCGCGGGTCGGCGTCCTCGACAAGGACTCCGACCGCGGTTTCGAGCTCCTGTTCGGCTGCGCCAAGGCGCGCGGCGTCTCGCTCGGCGCGAACTGGCGCCTGGCGCCGCGCGAGATCGAGTTCCTGCTCGACGACGGCGAGGCGGAGCTGCTCTTCGTCGGCGAGGACCTGTTCGAGAAGGCGGAGGCGATCGAGCCGCGGCTCGGGCGGGTGCGCGAGATCGTGACGCTCTCGGGCGCGCACCCGCGCTGGCGGACCTGGGAGCAGTGGCTCGAGGGGCACGACGAGGAGGATCCGCTCGAGCGCGTCGGCCCCGGTGACCCCGAGGAGGCCGCGATCCAGATGTACACCAGCGGGACGACGGGGCTGCCGAAGGGAGTCGTGCTCCCGAGCCGCAGCTTCTTCGCCGTCGTGCGCTCGATGCGCGCCGCCGGCGACCCGTGGATCGGCTGGCGGCCGGACGACGTCAGCCTGATGTGCTTCCCGACGTTCCACATCGGCGGCCTGTGGTGGGCGATGACCGGGCTCTCGCACGGCGCGCGCACGCTCGTCATGCGCGTGTTCAACGCGCCCGAGGGGCTCGAGCTGATCGCGCGCGAGCGCGTGACGAAGACGTGCATGGTGCCGGCCATGCTGCAGATGCTGCTCTCGGAGCCCGGCTGCGCGGACGCCGACTTCTCGGCCCTCGAGTACGTCGTTTACGGCGGCTCGCCGATCCCGCTGCCGCTGTTGCGCCGCTCGCTCGACGTGTTCGGCTGCGAGTTCGCGCAGATCTACGGGCTCACCGAGACGGGCAACACGGCGGTGTGCTTGCGCGCTCAGGACCACCGCAGCGAGCGCGAGGAGCTGCTGCGCGCCGCCGGCCGTCCGTACCCCGGCGTGCGGATCCGGGTCATCGACCGCGAGGGCAACGAGCTCGGCCCGCGCGAGATCGGCGAGGTGTGCATCTGGTCGCCGGCGAACATGCTCGGCTATTGGAAGCGTCCGGAGGCGACGGCGGAGACGCTGGTCGACGGTTGGGTGCACACGGGCGACGCGGGCTACCTCGACGAGGAGGGCTACGTCTACGTCTGCGACCGCGTGAAGGACATGATCATCTACGCGGGCGAGAACATCTATCCGGCGGAGATCGAGAGCGTGCTCTGCGAGCACCCGGGCGTCGTCGAGTGCGCGGTGATCGGCGTCCCCGACGACCGCTGGGGCGAGCTCGTCAAGGCGATCGTCGTCCCCGCGCCCGGTGCGAACGTGCGCGCGCTCGAGCTGATCCAGCACGCGAAGGCGCAGCTCGCCGACTTCAAGGTCCCGCGCTCGGTCGACTTCGTCGAGTCGCTGCCGCGCACGTCGAGCGGCAAGGTGCGCAAGGCCGAGCTGCGCAAGCCGTACTGGGAAGGGCGCGAGCGGCAGGTGAACTGAAGGCGGCGGCCACTGAGACGATCGTTCGCGTGGAGGAGCCGGCCGGGCTTCTCCACGCGAACGTCGGAACGAATCGAGCGACGTCGGGGACTGAGCTCCCCTCCGTCGATCGCTACTTGCAGCCGATCAACACCTGCAGTCCGTTCGAAACGCTGTGGAACCCTGTGACCGGGTCCCACACGCTCACTTGGAGCACGAGGCACAGACCCAGGAGTCCCGGTCTCGTGGAGAGGAGATGTCCGAGCGAGAAGTCGCCGTTGCCATCCGCGAACCCCGTGAAGGGGATGGTCATGGTCACCGGGTCGATGTAGATCGTGCAGCCCGTATTGCCCAGAAGGAATGAGGCCGATCCGCAGTCGCTCATGTGCAGCTGGATGAAGCTACCCGGGGGCGCACCGGTGACGGAAATGGTCACTGTCTGGCCCATGACAGGAGGCGAAATGGCGAGCATCGAGCTGCCGCAGCCGGGGCCGAGGTCGACGACCGTGGCGGTGACGAGGCACACGCACGCGGGTGAGACCTGATTGGAGTCCAGAGTCACCGCGCCATTCAGCGCGATGAGTCGTCCGGACGTATCGCTACCGGTCACCAGCGTGATGCTCGTCAGTGCGAGGATGTCACCGACGAACGAAGTCTCCGTGCCCAACGTCGCAGAGCTGCCGACCTGCCAGAAGACGTTGCATTCGCTGCCACCGTTGATCACGGAGACCGACGACGTGCTGGCCGTCGTGAGGGTGCTCCCGATCTGGAAGATCCACGTTGCTGCAGGGTTGCCTTCCGCATCGAGGATCAGCGGGCCCGTCAACTGAGCCGACGACGAGAAGCAGTAGACCCCGGCGATGAGCGTCAGCCCACCCAGGTCCATGCCGGAGAGATCCTGGTTGCATGCCCTGCCAGCCAGGTCGATGTACGCGGTGTTCGCATCAGCCTGGGCTTGGAGGGCGACCGCATCGGCGATGTGCATCACTCCGTTCACGTTGCCCGGAGGAAATCCGGTCACAGAGTTGCCGGGGCTCACGCCGAGGTCACCGTCGACTACGGTCGGGCCCGTGTTGGTCACCGCCGAGGCACCCAAGACGCCGAAGTTCTCGGCTGTTCCCAGGGTGGGGGCCCCACCCTGGGGTGAGGCTGAAGTCACCGCAGAGAGAGCGAGAAGGAAGAGCGGACCTGTGACGCCAGCGAGACGCAGTGAGGAAGGAAGTCGCAATGAAGGCCTCCGAGACATGGTGCAGACGTGGGTGGGGGGAGGCCGCGCCGCGGAAAAAGTAATACGACGAAATGCGATTAGGACGACTGCAACTAAGTTCTAGTGCGAATGAAAGGTTCTAGGGCAAAAACCGGCCTGGCGACCCCGTCCGGGCCCATTCGGCCTCGGCTTTTCGGCTATAGTGCGGACGTCCCCGGATTGTCGGGGCGCTTGGGTCCCTAGTTGCAATGCGTCCCCCTAGTTGCAATGCGCCCCCATAGTTGCAATGCGCCCCCATAGTTGCAATGCGCCCCCATAGTTGCAATGCGTCCCATAGTTGCAATGCCGCGAGGCGAAGCCTGCGAGATGGAGGTTGCGTGGGTCCGGCTCGTGCCTGAGCTCGCAGCGCATCCGCTCGTCGGGCACAATCCCGAGCGGCCGCCGTACCGCTGCGACGCGCTGGCCGCGTCCGGTTTCGACGGGATTCGCTGAGCCCGTCGGGCGCGCCGCGACAGAGAGGAGCGATGAACGCACCCGACGATCTCGCGCGGCACGGGGCGCGGCTGGCGAGCGTGGCGCGCGCGATCCTGCGCTCGCCGCACGACGCCGACGACGCCGTGCAGGACGCTTGGGTCGCGGCGCTCGAGGGGCGCGTCGCGCCTGCGAGCGAGCCGGTCTCCTGGCTGCGCGCCGTCGTGCGCAACCTCGCCCGCGCCCGGGCGCGGGCGCGCCACAGCGCCGAGCGCGTCGCGCGGGACGCCGCGCGCGAGCCGGCCGAGCCGGCCGAGCCGGCCGACGCGGCGCTCGCCCGCTCCGAGGCCGCCCTCGCGCTCGCCCGCGCGATCCACGCGCTGCCCGCCGCCGAGCGCGACGTGATCGTGCGCCGCTACTGGGACGGCGAATCGGCGGGCGCGATCGCCGCCGCGCTCGGCATCCCGAGAAAGCGCGTTTCGAACCTCCACCAGCGCGCGCTCGCGCGCCTGCGCGCGCGACTCCTGCGGCGCTCCGACCTCTTGCCCGCGCTCGCCGTCCTCGCCGAGCCGCGCCGCTCGCTCCTGCCCACGGTCCTCGTCATGCCCAAAGCCGCCGCCGTCGCCGTCGCGGTCGCGCTCGCGCTCCTCGCCATCTCGATTCCCGTGCGGCTCGCGACGCCGGACGTCGGGCCGCGCGAGCTGGCGACGCTGGCGCCCGCGCGCGAAGCCGTCACGACGTCGAGCCCGGGCTCGAGCGCCGCTCCGCTCGTCGACGCGACCGACCGCATCGCGCTCGAAGCGCCCGAGACGACGATGAGCGACGCGCGCGGGCCCGCCGCGGTGCCCGCTCCGGGACGCGAGCTCCCCGAGCCCGCCGAGCACGGCGACGTGCGCGTCGTCGCGATCGACGGAACGACCGGCGCACCGGTCGAGTCGTTGCTCGTGCGCATGGCGAGCGAGGGCCGCACGACCGAGCGCACCCGCCCGGGCGCCGAGCATCGGACGTCGGTCGAGCCGGGCACGTGGGACGTCACGCTGATCGTGCCGCGGCTCGACGTGCACGCGATCGAAGGCGTCCTCGTCGAGTCCGGGCGCACGACCGACCTCGGCCGCATCGTGCTGTACCCAGGCAGCGCGCGGCTCGCCGGCATCGTGCACGCGACTCGCGCGGACGAGCCGCTCGCCGTCGCGCTCTACGGCATCGGTCGCAACCCGTGCATCGACTGCACAGGAGCGGACGAGCGCGCCGCGCCGTGCGCGCTCTGCGGCTGGAGCCCCGCGCGCTCGGTCCGTTCCGTCGCCGGCGGCGAGACCTTCGCGTTCGACGCGCTGGCCGCCGGCTCGTACCACCTCGTCGTCGCGCGCGCCGACCTCGTGCTCGCGACGCGCGCGCTCGAGATCGCCGCCGGCGCGAGCGAGTGGATCGACGTCGACCTCGCGTTCGGCGACCTCGCGCTCGTCCTGCTCGACGCCGGCGGCGCGCCCTTCCCCGGCGCGTGGTCCGAGGACGGCGGCGCGCGCTTCTCCGGCCCGATCCGCGCGTTCTTCCAGGACGCGCAAGGCGTGAGCTGCGGAGCGGCCGTCGCGGCGCCGTGGGAGGACGTGGTGCCGGTCGCGACGCCGTACGCGCTCGAGCCCGGCGAGCAGCTCCTGCGGCAGGAGCTCCCCGGGCCCGACGTGCGCTCCGCTCCGCTCGCTCTGCGCCGCGGCTCGGCCGGTCACCTCGAGGCGCTGCGCGTGCCGCGCGATGCCGCGAGCGTGCTCGTCGCCTGCGGGCCGTTCTTCGCGATCAGGGAGCTGACCGACCAGAGCTGGCTCGGCGAGCCCGTCGAGGTGCACCTCGTCGACCGCTGCAGCCTGCCGTCCGACCTCTTGCAGAGCGCGACGAGCTGCACGTCGTGCCACGCGCTCCCGTCCGACGTGATCCGCTGATGGACGCCGTACGCGGGGAGGCTATCCTCCTCGCCCCATGGCCGCCGAGCTCGCTCTGTCCTGTCGCTGCTTGCGCAAGCGGTTCGGCGACGTCCAGGCCGTCGACGGCGTCGATCTCGACGTGCGGCGCGGCGA
>CAZGTQ010000230.1:0-10094 GCA_964528575.1 uncultured Planctomycetaceae bacterium
GTGCTTCGACGACGCGGCGAGGGACACGTCGAACGGGGCCGCGAGCTCGCCCACGCTGCGCTCGCCCTCGACGAGCAGGGCGAGCATCCCGCGCCGCACCGGGTGGGCGAGCGCGTGGAACGTGACATCGAGGGTGGCCGAACGAACAACCATGTGGTTGAGGATCCGCGCCCGAGACCGCTCCGTCAACCCGCGATCCTCAACAATTCGGTTGAGGATTCTCGTGGGGCCTGCGCAGCCGCTCCGCACCAAGAGCGGACCGTGGTCGGCGCGGCGCCCGTAGACTCCTGCGCAGGTGACGACGCAGCACGATCGGCGGGCCCTCACGGCCGAGGAGCGGCGGCTCGAGGAGGACGACGAGCGCCGGGCGAACTGGAAGCGCTGGGGCCCCTACCTCTCCGAGCGGCAGTGGGGCACCGTGCGCGAGGACTACTCGGCCGAAGGCACGGCGTGGGACTCGTTCCCGCACGACCACGCTCGCAGCCGCGCCTACCGCTGGGGCGAGGACGGTCTGCTCGGCATCGCCGACCGCCAGTGCCGGCTCTGCTTCGCCCTCGCGCTGTGGAACGGGCGCGACACGATCCTCAAGGAGCGCCTGTTCGGTCTCTCGGGCAAGGAGGGCAACCACGGCGAGGACGTCAAGGAGGCCTACTTCTACCTCGACTCCACGCCGACGCACTCCTACCTGAAGGCGCTCTACAAGTACCCCTGGTCCGCGTTCCCCTACGAGCGGCTCGTCGGGGAGAACGCGCGCCGCGGTCAGGCGCTGGGGGAGCTCGAGCTCGCCGACACCGGCGCCTTCGACCAGGGGCGCTACTTCGACGTGCTCGTCGAGTACGCGAAGGCCGCGCCCGAGGACCTCTGCATCCGCGTCACGATCTCGAACCGCGGACGAGAGGACGCTCCGCTCCACGTGCTGCCGACGCTCTGGTTCCGCAACACCTGGAGCTGGGGACGCGGCGGCGAGGAGCACGGCCCGGAGCCGCGGCTGCGCGCGATCGGCGACGCCTCGATCGCGGCCGAGCACGCCACGCTGGGCACGATGCACCTCGAGCTCGGGCCGGGACCGACCGGGGAGCTCCCGCAACTGCTCTTCACGCGCAACGAGACCAACGCCGCTCGCCTGTTCGGGGCGCCGGCGAATGGCCCGTCGAAGGACGCGTTCCACGAATACGTCGTCGAGGGACGAACCGACGCCGTGAGCCCTACGCCGTCGGGCACGAAGGCGTGCGGCCTCTATCGGCTCGACGTGCCGGCCGGCGGCACGGTCGAGCTGCGCCTGCGCCTGTTCGCGGCGGAGGGAGCGCGGCGCACCGGCGGCGCTCCCGAGCTCGGCCGGGGCTTCGAGAGGACCTTCGCCGAACGCATCCGCGAGGCGGACGCGTTCTACGGGCGGCACATCCCGGCGAGCCTCGGCGACGAGGAGCGTCTCGTCGCGCGCCAGGCGTACGCGGGACTGTTGTGGTCCAAGCAGTTCTACCACTACGTCGTCGAGCACTGGCTCGAGGGCGATCCCGCCCAACCCGCTCCGCCGCCCGGCCGCCGGCGCAACGCGGACTGGACGCACCTGTACAGCCGCGACGTCCTCTCGATGCCGGACAAGTGGGAGTTCCCCTGGTTCGCGTCCTGGGACACGGCGTTCCACATGATCCCCTTCGCGCGCGTCGACGCCGGCTTCGCCAAGCACCAGCTCGAGCTGCTCCTGCGCGAGTGGTACATGCACCCCAACGGCCAGATCCCCGCGTACGAGTGGGCGTTGTCGGACGTGAACCCTCCGGTGCACGCCTGGGCCTGTTGGCGCGTCTACAAGAAGACCGGCGCGCGCGGGAAGCGCGATTTGCGCTTCCTGAAGAGCGTCTTCCAGAAGCTCGTCCTCAACTTCACCTGGTGGGTCAACCGCAAGGACACCACCGGCCGGCACGTGTTCTCGGGCGGCTTCCTCGGCCTCGACAACATCGGCGTGTTCGATCGCTCCGCGCCACTGCCCGGCGGCGCGCGGCTCGACCAGGCCGACGGCACCGCGTGGATGGCCTTCTACTGCGGGACGATGCTGTCGATGGCGCTCGAGCTCGCGCGCCACGACGCGAGCTACGAGGACATGGCCTCGAA
The DNA here is from genome assembly GCA_964528575.1 of uncultured Planctomycetaceae bacterium. Lineage (GTDB taxonomy): Bacteria > Planctomycetota > UBA1135 > UBA1135 > CAZGTQ01. The sequence goes on from CAZGTQ010000230.1 coordinate 2,110, forward strand.
GTTCTTCGAGCACTTCATCGCGATCGCCGACGCGATGAACCACCTCGGCGGGACCGGGCTCTGGAACGAAGACGACGGCTTCTACTACGACGAGATGCACGTCGGGGAGCGCGTGATCCCGCTGCGCGTCCGCTCGCTCGTCGGCCTGATCCCGCTGATCGCGGTCGAGGTGATCGACCAGGAGACGATCGCCAGGCTGCCGGGCTTCCGCAAACGGATGGAGTGGTTCCTGCGCAACCGGCCGGACCTCGGCCGCCGCATCGGCTACATGGAGTGCAGCGCCGACTGCGCCGAGCGCGAAGGACATCGTCTCTTGGCGATCCCGAGCCGCGAGAGGCTCGTGCGCGTGCTCGGCTACATGCTCGACGAGCGCGAGCTCCTCTCGCCGCACGGCATCCGCTCGCTCTCGAAGCACTACCGCGACGAGCCGTTCGAGCTGACGCTCGACGGTCAGTCGTGGCGGCTGAGCTACACGCCCGGCGAGAGCGACACGTGGCTCTTCGGCGGCAACTCGAACTGGCGCGGGCCCGTCTGGTTCCCGATCAACTTCCTCCTGATCGAGGCGCTCGAGCGGTGGCACTACTTCTACGGCGACGGCTTCCAAGTCGAGTGCCCGACCGGCTCCGGGCGTCGCATGAGCCTCGCCGCCGTCGCCGCCGAGCTCTCGCGACGTCTGACGAGCCTCTTCGAGCCCGACGGCACGGGCAGCCGCCCTTGCCACGGGGACGACCCGCGCTTCCGCGACGACCCGCACTGGCGCGACCTCGTCCTCTTCTACGAGCACTTCCACGGCGACACGGGCCGCGGCGTCGGCGCGAGCCACCAGACGGGCTGGACCGCTCTCGTCGCGACGCTGCTCGAGAGCCTCGCGCCGGCGCAGGCGGAGCACGAGTTGGGCAAGCGCGCAGCGCTGGGCCGGCGCTAGCAGAGCTACCTAAGCGCCTGCGGCCGTGCGCTCCCACACGCGCACGGTCGCCTGCGCGTTCGCGGCCCAGGGGAAGCGCGCGGCGACGGCGCGGCGACGGGCGGCGGCGGCGTCGTCCTTCGCGCTCGCGACCGCGCGCTCGAGCGCGTCCGCGAGCGGCTGCGGGTCCCCGGCGAGCGCGGCGAGATCGACGAGCTCCGCCTCGCCGCCCAGGGCCTCCTCGAACGCCGGCAGGCGGCTCGCGACGACCGGCGTGCCGAACGAGAAGGCCTCGAGCGGCGTGACCGCGGTCAGCTCCTCGTCGGCGAGGTGCAGCAGCACCGAAGCGCGCGCGACGATGCCGGGCAACTGCCCCTCGCGCGGCCGCTCGAACCAGTGCACCGCGTCGCGCGCCTGCGTCGCGGCGAGCGCGTCGTCGAGCGCTGCGGCGGCGTCGTCGCGCCCGCCGAGGATGCGCAGGCGGCCCGCGACGTCGCGGCGCAGCAGCTCCTCGAACGCGGCGACGCACAGCGCGTGGTGGCGGTCCGAGCGCACCGAGCCGAGCACGACGACGCTCGGCGGCCACTCGCGCTCGCCCGGCTCGGGGAGCACGCGGATCCAGTGCTCGCAGCCGACCGGCACCTGCTCGATGCGCTCGGGCGGCACGCCGTAGCGGCTCGCGAGCAGCTCGCCGCCGTGCGCGCTGAACGTGACGAAACGGTCGCGGTCGGCGAAGGCCTTGCGCAGCCGCGTCTCGTCCTTCGAGCCCGGCGCGGGGAGCCCTATGATCGGCTGCACCTGGCGCGCGCGCGCGATCGGCGGCCACTCGGGGAGGATGTGGTGGAAGACGTCGACGCCGCCGAGGACGGTGTCGGCGCTGAGCCCGAGCATCTCGAACCAGCGGCGCGGCACGCGCAGCGCGCGGCGGTGCACACCGCCCCTCGCCGGAGAGTGCGGCGCGTCGACGAGGCCGAGCGCGGGCTCCGCGATCGATGGCTGGACGCCGCCGATCTGGAACAGGAAGAGCTCGGGGCAGGCGGGCAGGCGCACGAGCGCGCGGACGAGCTCGCGCGCGTAGCGGCCGACGCCGGGCGCGTGCGTGACCGCGGGCAGGTAGTCGAGGCCGACGCGCACGCTCGCTACTTCGCCAAGCCGTGGCGCACCACGTGCTCCATCGCGTCGACGAAGCGGTCGATCTCCTCGGGCGTCGTGTAGACGCTCGGCGAGACGCGCACGCCGGAGAATTCGTCGTGCTCGATCGGCGTGACGAGGATGCGGTGCTCGCGCCACAGCCAGTCCGTGAGCTCGCCCGCGCCGACGCCGTCGACCACAACCGTCGCGATACCGCACGCGAAACCGGGACGCAGGCTCGTGTGCAGGCGCACGCGGTCGTGCTCGAGGAGCCGCCGCGCCCAGCGGTCGCGCAGGTGCACGAGCCGCGCCTCCTTGCGCGCGGCGCCGATCCCCTCGTGGAACGTCAGCGCTTCGCCGATCGCAAGGTAGTTCGCCGCGGGGTGCGTGCCGATCTCCTCGAACTTGCGGACGTCGGCCGCTTGCTCCTCGTTCGCCGCCATGAGCGGCCACAGGCGCTCGATCTTGTCGCGACGCACGTAGAGCATGCCCGTGCCGTGCGGCGCGCAGAGCCACTTGTGCAGGCTCGTCGCGTAGTAGTCGCAATCGAGCTCGGCGAGCGAGAAATCGAAGTGCGCGAACGCGTGCGCGCCGTCGACGATCACCGGAACGCCGCGCCGGCGCGCCATCGCGACGACGTCGCGGACCGGCAGGATCTGGCCCGTCAGATTGATCACGTGGCACACGAGGATCAGCTTCGTGCGCTCGGTGATCTGCGCCTCGAAACGGCGCACGATCTCGGCGGGGTCCTCGGCCGGCGTCGGGATCGAGAAGGTGCGCAGGACGATGCCCTCGCGGCGCGCGCGCTGGCGGAACGTCGTCAGCATGCGCGGATAGTCCTGGTTCGTCGTCAGGACCTCGTCGCCGCGCTCGAGGTCGAAGCCGAGCTGGCAGATCTGCAACCCCTCGGACGCGTTGCGGGTGAGCGCGACCTCCTCGGCGTCGACGCCCCACGCGCGGGCGAGCCGCGCGCGCACCGTCTCGCGCTGCGGCTCGAGCACGCGCCACATCGCGTACGCCGGCGCGCGGTTCGAGTAGTCGAGGTGCGCCTTCATCGCGTCCTGCACGAACGCGGGCGAAGGGCTCACGCCGCCGTTGTTCAGGTTGACGATCGTGCGGTCGCACGTGAACGCGCGCGCGACCTCGGACCAGTAGGTCTCGTCGCGGGCGGCGTCCTCCGGCGACCCCGGCGCCTCGAGCCGTGCGAGCGCGGTGAGGGCGCGGCGCGCGCCGCCCGGCGCCAGGATCGGCGCCAGGATCGGCGCCATGGCCGGGGCGGCGAGCGCGGCGCCGAGGAACTGTCGTCGCGTCGTCACGTCGCTAGAATCGCGCCCGGCGGCCCGCGCCGCAATGCTCCGCCCCGATGGTCCGCCGACTCGCCCTCGCCGCCCTGCCCGCCGTGGCGCCCGCCGTGGCGCCCGTCGTGGCGCCCGTCGTGGCGCCCGCCGTGGCGCTCGCGCTCGCCGCGATCGCGCTCGTCTCGTGCGGCGAGAGCGGCGAGGACCCCCGCCACCGGGTCGCCACCGACGTCGAGCGCTGCCGCGAGAACCTGCGCGCGATCTACGCGGGCCTGCGGGAGTACGAGGAGCGCTTCGGCCACCCCCCCCAGAGCGGCGGCGTGCGCTTCCTGACCGAGCTCGTCCACAGCGGCGTGTGGGCGAATACCCTCGCGAACGCGGAGCGGCTCACGTGCCCGGGGAGCGCGGTCGGCGAGCGGCCCTACCACGCGCTCGAGCCGACCGAGCGCTACGCGGACCCGAACGCGGTCACCGAGCTCTCGTCCGCCTACGCCGCGCGCGACGTGGCCGCGCACCCGCTCGAGCGCTTCCCCGCCGGCGGCAGCGTGCCGATCGCTGCGTGCGACAACCTGCACGCGATCAACCACGGCAGCGCGTTCAACGCGCTCTTCGCCGACGGCAGCGTCGTGACGTACGAGCTCGAGCGCGAGATCGAGCTCGGCCACCTGCCGCCGGGCACGATCCACGTCCCCGTGGGCCCCGACGCCCCCCTCGAGGCGCTGCGAGTCCTGGCGCCGAAGCCTTAATCGCCGGCGAGGCCCGCCGCGCGCAGCATCGTCTCGACGCGGCTCGCGATCGTGTGGCGCGCGAGGACGGCCGCGCGGCCGCGGGCGGCGATCGCGGCGGCCTCGGCGGGGTGTGCGCCGTAGTGCGCGACGCGGGCGCGCAACTCGGCACGCCCGCGGTACGCCGCGACCTCGCTGCCGACGTCGAAGAGCTCCGCGAGGTCGGCGTTGCGCTCGGCGAGCACGAAGCCGCCGCACGCGAGCACGTCGAACACGCGCATCGTCACGATGTCGCTCTGGTACAGGCGGCCGACGTCGAGGTTGATCGCGGACGCGCAGTAGATGCGGTTCAACTCGCGCGCGTGGCCCGCCGCGCCGCGGTAACGCACGCCGTGGCGCTCGAGGTGGCGCCAGCCGACGTCGCCCCACACGTGCACGCCGCTGTGCACGCCACTCGGGCCGAGCGCGGCGGCGAGCGAGGCGACGAGCGCGAGGCGCTGCTCCGCCGCCGCGACCTCCGCCGCGAGGAGCGCGGGGTCGTGCGGCTCGCCGGCCTCGCGCGCGCGCTCGACCAGCGCGGGGGCGGCCGCCGCGAGGAGCGCCGGGACGCGGTGCTCGTCCGGCGTCGCCCGCTGGCTCGCGAGCACGCGGGCGAGCAGCGCCCGCGCGCGCTCCGCGTCGAGCTCGCCGTAGCGCTGCGCCTGCTCGAGGAAACGCTCCTGTGCGACGGCCGCGCTCTCGACGAGGCTCGAGCCGACGAACGACGCGGGCGCGGCGTACCGGACCCGTTCCTCGGGCTCGAGGTCGACCGGCGCGCGCGCCTCGGGATCCGCCGCGAGCGGGAGGAAGCGCGCGCGCTCGAATCCCGCCGCGCGCCACGCAGCCACGTTCGCGCGGCGGTGACAGAAGACGTGCACGTGGTCGGCCGGCGTCGCGGGCCGGCGCGGGGGTGCGGTCGACGGGTCCACCTCCCACGCGACGAGCGGGAGAGCGTGCTCGCGCGCGAACTCCGCGGCGCCCTCGACGTAGTTGACGGTGAACATCAGGCGCGGCGCGAGACGGCGCACGGCGTGCGCGACCTCCTCGGCCGCGACGCGCGCCAGGTCGACGCGGAAGACGCGCCAGCCGCGCGCGCGCAGCGACCGCGCGACCGAGTCGACGAACAGGCCGCCGGCGCCGAGGAGCGCGAGCGGGGCGCCGTCGCCGGCGCGCGCCTCGACGTGCTCGCGCTCGAGCTCGTAGGGTTGCGCGAGCAGCGGATGATCGAGCGGAGCGCGCCCGCCGCCGGCGGGACCCGGACGGTCGGCGCCGAGCGCGAGCCGCAGCCGGCGGGCGCGCAGCGCGGCGGACCAGTCGTGGCGCATCAGCGCCAGACGCAGGAGCCAGGGGTCGCGCTCCCACGCGTCGACGCGCGGGGACGGCGGATCGGCGGACAGGGCCCCCGCGACGAGCTCGCCGAGGCCGACGCCGAAGACGAGGACCGCCGGCGCGCTCCCGAGCGCCGCGCAGCGCGCCGCGACCACGTCCGGGGCGAGCTCGAGCGCGTGGCGGGTCATCCCGACGGCGAGCGCCGCGTGGCCCGCCTCGTCGAAGACGACGTGGTCCGACGCCACCGGCAAGCGCACGCGCTCGGCCAGGGCGGGGTCGACGCGCTCGAGCGCCGCGAGGTTGCGCTCGAGGCGCGCGCGGGAGAAGCCGGCGGGGAGGCTCGCGCTCATTTGGCCGGGCCGCCGCCCTGTGGTCCAATGCCGGATCGGCGGCCGCGCGCGAGACTACGACGCAGCGGGGGCCGGCCCCAAGCCCATGAGCGATTCCCGACCCAAGATCGGCATCGTCACCGTCTCCGACCGCGCGAGCCGCGGCGTCTACGAGGACCTGTCCGGACCGGCGATCGAGGAGGCGTTGCGCGAGTACCTCGCGACGCCCTGCGAGTACGAGCGGCGCGTCGTGCCCGACGAGGTGGACCAGATCGTCGCGGCGGTGCGCGCATACGCCGCAGAGGGCTGCGCGCTGATCTGCACGACCGGCGGCACCGGTCCCGCGCCGCGCGACGTGACGCCCGAGGCGATGCGCGCGGTGCTCGAGAAGGAGCTGCCGGGCTTCGGCGAGCTGATGCGGCGCGCCTCGCTCGACGCCGGCATCCCGACGGCGATCCTCTCGCGCCAGACCGCCGGCATCGTCGGGCAGACGCTCGTCGTCAACATGCCGGGCAAGCCGGGCTCGATCCGCACGTGTCTCGACGCCGTGTTCCCGGCGATCCCCTACTGCATCGAGCTCGCCGAGGGACCCTACCTCGAGGGCAATCCCGATGTCGTCGAGGTCTTCCGCCCGAAGCAAGGCTGACGAGGCGGCACGCGCGGCGCAGGCGGCGAGCCTGCCGCGCGGCGCTCCGCATCGGCCGCGCGGCACCCCGCGCGCGTCGCGCCGCGGGCGCTGGCGCGTCGTCGCGCTCGTCGCGGTCCACGCGCTCTTCCTCGTGCACCTCGCGCACTGGAAGATCGCGGGCACGACGCTCACGCCGGTCGAGCCGTCCGAGGCGGGCCAGGCGATCGAGCTGGGCTACGTCAACGCGGGGCTCGTCCTGCTCGTCGTGCTCGTGCTCGCCACGCTCGTGCTCGGCCGCTTCTTCTGCGGCTGGGCGTGCCACGTCGTCGCGTACCAGGACGCGTGCGCGTGGCTGCTCGGGCGCATCGGGATCCGCCCGAAGCCGATCCGCTCGCGGCTGCTCGCGTGGGTCCCGCTGCTCGCGGCGGCGTGGATGTTCGTGCTGCCCGCGGCGTTCAAGCTCTGGACCGGCGAGCCGTTCCAGCCGCTCCAAGTGAAGCTGACGACGAGCGACTTCTGGGAGCGCTTCCCCGGCCCGCTCCAGGCGATCGCCACGTTCGCGGTGTGCGGGTTCTTGATCGTCTATGCGCTCGGATCCAAGGCGTTCTGCACGTACGGCTGCCCGTACGGCGCGCTCTTCGGGATCTCGGACCGCTTCGCGCGAGGGCGCATCCGCGTCACCGACGCGTGCGAGGGCTGCGGTCACTGCACCGCGACGTGCACGAGCAACGTGCGCGTCCACGAGGAAGTCGCGCGCTACGCGATGGTCGTCGACTCCGGCTGCATGAAGTGCATGGACTGCGTCAGCGTGTGTCCGAAGGACGCGCTGTACTACGGCGTCGGTCCGGGGCCGGCGTTCGGTGCGGGCGTCGCGCGGCGCTACGACTTCAGTTGGCCGGAGGAGATCGCGCTCGCCGCGGCGTTCGCGCTGGCGTTCTGGGTGCACAAGGTGCTCGGCTACCTCCCGCTACTGCTCGTGATCGGTCTCGCGGTACTGCTCGCGTTCGCCGTGCTCGTGCTGTGGCGTCTCGCGAGGAAGCGCGACTTCGGCTGGCAGCACCACGCGCTGCGACGCGGCGGCAAGCTCACGCTCGCGGGCTGGATCGTCGCGCTCGTCGCCGGCGGCTACGTGCTGTGGACCGCGCAGAGCGGCGTCGTCTCGTGGAGCCTGCGCGAGGGCGAGAAGCTGTACCACCACCTTCGCGTCCACGCGCTGCCGCCCGCCGAGGCGCGAGCGGTCGTCGACGAGAGCCTCGCGCACTTCGAGCGTGCCAATCGCCTGATGCTCACCGGCGCGCCGATGGCCCACGTGCGGTTGGGCGTGCTGCGCGGCGCGAAGAACGACTTCGCCGGGGCGGAGCGGGAGTTCCGCGCGGCGCTCGAGCTCGATCCGATGCTCGCCGACGCCAGCGTCCAGCTCGCGGGGCTGCGCACGAGGCAGGGCCGCGTCGACGAAGCGAGCCTGCTCGTGCGCGACGTCCTCGAGCGCGACCGCGAGCACGGGCTCGCGCGCAACGCGCTCTTCGGCCTGTTCGCCGCGCACCCGCAGCACGGTCCGACGCGCTACGCCGCGGTCGAGCAGCTCCTCCACGAAGGCGAGCT
>CAZGTQ010000231.1:0-55737 GCA_964528575.1 uncultured Planctomycetaceae bacterium
CGAGCCGAGCACGAGCGCGCCCTCTTCCTCGACCTCGACGCGCGGCTCGTCGCCGCCCGCGAGGTACACGAGCTCGTGCGTCGGCGCGCCCTGTGCGAGGAAGCGCGCGACGTCGCGCGCGAGCACGTCCGGCGCCGCCCAGTGGCCGTTGTGTCCCAGGTCCGCGCCCGGCTCGCCGCGCCCGTAGCGCTTCCACGCCCACGGCGTCCCGTGCCGCGCCTCCGCGCTCCCGAGCGCCTCGCGCAACTCGCGCTGGTCGGGCTCCTCGGGGAAGAACGCGTCCGCCGCCGGCCAGATCACGAGCGTCGGCGCGCGCAGGTCCGCGAGCCGCGCCCGCGCGTCGTGCTCGCCGAGCGCGCGCAGCACGCCGATCCACGTCCCCAGCGGCGTGCGCAGCGTCTCGTCGGCGATCGCCGCGAGCAGCGCCGGGTCCGCGCCCGGCTCGGCCACCCACTCCTGCGCCACCCAGCGCGCCGCGTCCGGATCCGCGTCGAGCGGCGTGCGCTCCCACGCGTCGTCGGGGAACCGCAGCCCCTGCGCCACGAGGGCGTCCTTCCACGCGCCCTCGACGAGCCCGTCGCGCAGCATCTCGCCGGCGAGCGGATTGCCGCCGATCTTTGCGCTCGTGCCGATCAGCACGAGCTTGCCGACGCGCTCGGGCGCCGCGAGCGCGAGCTCCTGCGCGACGACGCTGCCCAGCGAGTGCCCGACGACGTGCGCCCGCTCGATCCCCTCGCGCTCGAGCAGCGCGAGCGCGTCCGCCACGAAGCGCTCGAGCTCGAAACAGCGCTCCGGCTCGGCGCGGCAGGCGGCGTCGGGGGGCAGCGCCGAGCCGCCGTGCCCGCGCTGGTCGAGCGCGACGAGGCGCAGATCGGGCCGCAGCGCCGCGAGGTGGCGCATCACGGGCAGGAACGAGCGGCTCGTGTCGGTGTATCCGTGCAGGAAGAGCACGGCCTCGCCGGCGGGGTCGCCGAGCTCGACCCAGCGGGCGGAGATCCCGGTCGGGAGCTCCGCGCGGCGCTCGAGCGGCGCGGGCTCGGCCGCCGCGACCGCCGGATCGCGCTCGACGAAGCCGCAGGACGGGAACGCGAGGCCGGCCGCGAGAGCGGCGGCCCGCACGAGGGAAGTCGAGTGTCGCATGCGAGCCCTGGCGCAAAGGAGCGCGCCGGGGCGCCACGCTTTCCACGATCGGCGGCAAGAGTCGGCTCGTCGCGCGCGAGCGAGAGCCCGCGCGGGTTGCGCCACCTTCCCGCGTCTCACGAATACCGCACGCGCGCGCGCCACAGCCCGAACCAGTACGGCAGGAGGATCAGCGGCCACAGGCGCGGCAGGTCCCAGTCGTGCTCCCCATGGAACCCCGCCAGATCGAGCAAACCCGCCGTGAGCACGACCAGGAGCGCGACGGGATACGCGACGGCAAGCGCCTCGAGCTGGATGCGGCGTTCGAGCTCGTCCATCGCGCGCACGTTGCGCACGTAGTAGACCATCAGCAGGGCGAAGGGCAGCACCGGCGCGAGCGCGAAGGCCAGGGCGACGAGCGAGCCCTGCGGCCGCGTCTCGATGCCCCAGCGCGCGAGCACGTAGCTCGCCAGGAAGACGAGCGCGACCGCGAGGAAGCGGGCGCCGGACGTCCCGCCCGTGCGTTCGGCGGGAGGCGAGGACGACGGAGTCGGAGCAGGGTGCGAAGGACTCGGATTCATGACGCGGTCTCTTTCTCTTGGGGGGCGTCGGCGGGGAAGAACACGTCCTCGATGCGGCGCTCGAACAGGCGCGCCATCGCGAAGGCGAGCGGCAACGAGGGGTCGTACTTCCCGGTCTCGATGGCGTTGACGGTCTGGCGCGAGACGCCCAGGCGCTCGGCCAGCTCGGCCTGCGACCACTCGCGCTCGGCGCGCAGGACTCGGAGGCGGTTGTTCACGGGGGAAGTGTCGGCGTACCGCGACAGATTGTCAAGCTAGCTTGTCTAAAAGAAATGCAAGCTTGACACCTCCCGCTTCGAGCTCGTCCGCGGGGGAGACGGCGCTCCGCGGGCCTTCCTGCGGACGAGTTGCGGCTCGCGATGCCGCGCTACGACTCGTGCCTGCTCGTCAGGCTGGTCGCCGAGAGCGGATCCACGAGCGGCATCCGGGAGGAGCGGCGCAGCGCGGCCGAGATCACCCGCGTGCACTTCCCGGCGTTGTCTGCCGCCGGAGTTCCGACGCAGGCGCAAAGGAGCGCGCCGGGGCGCCACGCGTTCCACGCTCGACTGCTCGAGTCACGTCGATTGCCAGAGCGCCCGGTAGCGCAGGCCGAGCCCGAGGACCTTTCCGACGAGCTTCTCGAAGTCGTACCCCGCCTTCTGCGCCGCCCGCGCGAAGTCCTCGTCGCTCGACAGGTCCGGGTTCGGGTTCGCCTCGATGACGTAGACCTTGTCGTCGCGGTCCATGCGCAGGTCCATGCGCGCGAAGCCGGACAGGTCGAGCGCGCGGTAGACGCGCTTGGCGACGCGGGCGATCTCCCGCTCGAGCTCCTCGCCCAGGCCCTTCGCGCGCCCGGTCTCGAGCCCGATCTTCTTCTGGTACGCCCAGTTCCACTTGATGCGCGCCGTCGCGATCGGCTCGTTCCCCTCCGGCAGATCGCCGAAGAACATCTCCCACACGGGAAAGGTCTCGAGCCGCTGGTTGCCGACGACGCCGATCGTGAGCTCGCGCCCCTCGACGTACTCCTCGGCGATCGCGTCGCTGCCGACGTTGCGGTGGATGAAGTCGACACGCTCGGCGAGCGCATCGTCGCTCGACACGATCGAGGCCTGCGAGATCCCCCACGACGCCTCCTCGACCGTCGACTTGACGATCAGCGGAAACCCGACCTTCTTCGGCCGCCGCACGCGCCGCCCCTTGGGAAACACGACGAACGCGGGCACGCGGATCCGGTGCCACGCGAGGATCTTCTTCGACAGCGCCTTGTCGCGCGCGAGCAAGAGCCCGCGCGGGTTGCACCCGGTGTACGCCGTCTTGAGCAGCTCGAGGTAGCTCACGACGTGCGCGTCGTAGACCCCCACGCCGTGGAACTCGATCAAGAGGTTGAAGCAGACGTGCGGCTTCCAGTCGTCGATCGCCTCCCGCAGCGGCCGCAGGTCGTCCGCGATCCCGAGGAACCGCACGTCGTGCCCCAGGTGCCGCAGCGTGTGGTAGACGTCGAAGTCCGTCCGCACCCGCACGAGCTCGGCGTCGGTGAGCCCCTCGACGCTGTCCGGCGGGACGTTGTCAGGGTGCGAGAGCACGAGCACGCGATAGCGCCTCATCGCCAATCACTCATCTGGAACTGGCTCCCTTCCGTGTTGGTCGCCCCCCTCGCTCCGACGCGATCCGCGCGCGAATCGGCCGATTCGGTGCTTTGCGCGTCGGGGCAGGCCCTGCGCAACCGCGAAAACCCTCCGCAACGCCGCAGGAGCGCGATTCGGAGCGCCGGAGCACCCCCCCACCAACACGGATGCGAGCCAGTTCTCATCGGGCATAGGTGGGGTAGCCACCGTGGAGCTGGTTCATCACCCGCACCGTCAGCACGATCGCCGCGTCGAGCCGCGTCTCGCGCTCGCCGCGCGCGAGGCGCAGGCCTGCGATCAGGCAGTCGTCGATCATCTCGTCGAGCGCCTGGTCGACGACGTAGCGGTGTTGGCCGGTCAGCCGCGCGACGCGCCGGCGCAGGAGCGTGCGGTGCTCGCGCAGGAACGCCGCCGCCGAGCGGCGCTTCGCGTGCGTCGGGTCGTTCGAGAACAGCGGGGTCAGATCGCGCACGTCGACCGTCACCCAGTCGTCGCCGTAGCGCGCCTGCTTCGCCGCGTAGTGCTCGCGCAGCGTGATGCGCATCCGCGGGAGCGACTCGGGGCGCTCGCGCGAGCGCTCGAGCGCCGGCCGGTCGGCGATCTCGCTCATCAGCTCGTCGACGAGCTCGAGCTTGCGCAGCGCCGGCCAGCCCTCGTAGTCGCGCCGCCAACGCGCGCCGGGCTGGAGCCACACCGCGAACGTCTCCGCGAAGTCCTCCAGCGGGTGGCTCTGCGCATACCAGTTGCGCAGGTTGACGACGAACTTGCGGCTGTACGGCTTGGGCACGTAGGTCGCCCGATACGGCGTCCCGACGCTGCCGAACGCCGCGCGCCAGCGCTTGCGCCTGTGCAGCCGGTACGCGTTGCAGATCGCGTGGCCGGTCTCGTGACGCAGGAGCCTCAGGCACTGGTCGCGCGAGCCGCCCTCGACCTCGGCCATGTGGCGGCGCTCCAGCCGCACGAGCCGCCGGTGCGCGAGATAGAACGGGACCGCGAGGCCCGGCACGCCGTCGGGCGTGAACCAGTCGACCGACAGCCAGACGTGCGGCCGGAAGCGCAGGCCGCGCCGCGCGAGCTCGTCCCGCAGGCGCTCGACGCGCGGCGCGACGGCGCTCTCCTCGAGCCGCAGCCCGAGGTCGCAGAGCCGCATGTCCAGCAGCTCGTCGTCGCTCGCACTCGCCCACCGGGGCTCGCGCCCCCTCCGCCTCGCGCCGCGCCGCACCACGCGGACCGAACCTAGCGAGTCGGACCGCGCGATGCTCGCCTCGCGCCGGCCTAACGATCGAGCGCGACGCGCAGCGGCTCCGCCTGCGCGCGTGACGCAGCCGCGCCGATCTCGAGCTCCGCGGAGCCGGAGAGCCCCTCCGCCGTGCCGCAGTGCAGCCGGTAGCGGCCCGGCGCGAGCGATACGTCCGCCACCGCCTCGCCGCCGGCGGGCACCAGATCGAGCCGCTGCCAGACGACCCGCCCGCCCGCGTCGCGCACCTCGCACCACGCGCGCTCGCCGCTCGCTCCGACGAGCACGACGCGGCGCGTCGCCGCGGGCGCGAGCGCGAGGCTGCGCTCGACCTCCGCGCCCGGGCCGGCGTCGAAGTCGAGCGCGAACGGCACCAATCCCTCGCCCTGCGCCCGCAGCACGTACGCGCCCGGCCGCAGGGGGGCCGAGCGCAAGAGCCCGTCGCCCGCCGGCCCGAGCGCGCCCGGCACGAGCCGGCCGTCCGCGTCGAGCAGCGTGCAGCGCAGCGTCGCGAGCGCGTCCGGCGCGACACGGCTCGCGTCGACGCGCAACACGAGCCGCGCGCCCGCCTCGAGCCGCGCGGTGCCGAGGTCGATCGTCTCGCCCGCGCGGAGCTCGGGCTCGCCGAGCGCGAGCCGCGGCGCGCCGTCGGCGACCGCCGTGACGCGCCACCGCCCCGGCGGCACGCGCTCGAGCGCGAACGCTCCGCTCGCCGCGTCGACGCCGATCTCGCGCCACAGGGCGAGCTCCTCGTGCCACAGGTTCACGCGCGCGCCCGCGGCCGGCTCGCCGTCCGCGCCGAGCACGACGCCCTCGATGCGGCCGCTCGTCGCCGCGGTGCGCGCGCGCAGCTCGAGCTCGAGCCCGCCGGGCGCCACGCCGCGCCGGATCGCGAGCGGGAACGCGCACTCGTCGTCGTCGGCGAGAACGTCGTACAGGCCGTCGGGCAGGTCGGCGAGCACGAAACGGCCGTCGCCGTCCGCCGCGTCGAGCCGCACGAGCATGCCTTCCGGGGTGCTCGCGCTGACGAGCGCGTCCGCGACCGGAGCGCCGCGCTCGTCGACGACGCGGCCGGCGATCGCGCCCGCCGCGCCGCCCGACCGCAGCACCGGGTCCCAGCGCGCGGTGGCACCCTCGCGCAGGGCGAGCTCCACCTGCGCGCGACCACGGCCGGGGAGCTCCGCGACGAGGTGCACCGTCCCGGCCGGCAGGTCGCCGAGCTCGTACGCGCCGGCGGCGCCGGAGTACGCCCGACTCGCGAGCTCGCCGCCGGCGACGCTGCGCACCTCGGCGCCCGCGACCGGCGCGCCGTCCGCGTCGCGCACGACGCCCGCCGCGCGCGCCGCCCAGGAAAGCCGCACCTCGAGCACGTTCGGGCCGGCCGCGACGACCGCGAGCTCGCCCGACCAGGGCGCGTGCCCCGCCGCGCGCACGTGCACCGGCGCGGCGCCGAGCGGGACCGCGGCGAGCGCGAAGCCGCCGTCCTCGCCCGTGCGCGCGAGCAGCGTTGGCGCGCTCGCGCTCGACGCGCCGTCGGGCGTGCGGCCGAAGCGCGGCTCGTCGTCGCCGAGCTGGACGAGCGCGCCCGCGAGCGACGCTCCGTCCGCGTCGAGGACGCGCCCGCGGACCGGGGCGCCCGCGCGGTCGAGCACGAGCCGCATCGGGACCCGCTGTCCCGGCTCGCCGACGACGCGGCGCGCGTGCGGCGCCGCGAGCCCCGGCGCGCTCGCCGAGATCCAGCTCTGCTTCGCGAGCGCCTCGAGCGCGAACGTGCCGTCGTGCGCGGTGCGCGCGACGACGTGCGCGCGCGCCGGACGGCTGCGCTCGGACACCGCGACGTCCGCGCCGGCGACGGGCGCGCCCGCCGCGTCGACGACGAGGCCTTCGACGAGCACGCCCGCGGGCACCGCGAGCCGCAGCTCGCGCTCCTCGCCGGCGACGACCTCCGTCGGGCCGGCCTCGCCGCGCAAGAGGCGTACGTCGGCGACGCCGGCCGGAACGCGCTCGAAACGCGCGACGCCGTCCGCGCCGGTCGTCGCGCGCAGCGGCCGCGGGAACGACGCCTCCACGTCGGCGGGCAGCACGAGCACGACCTCGCCCGCGACGGGCGCGCCGCCTGCGGCCCGCTCGGCGCGCACGAGGAGCGTGCCGCTCGGCGCGCGCGCGGCCGTGGGCTCCTCGGACGCGACGGCCGGCGGCGTGGGCGCGGGCGCGGGCGCCGCGACACGCTCCGCGTCGACCCGCGGCTCGGCCGACGGCTCGCGAACCGGCTCGGGCCGCGCGCCGTCGGGCACGCGTGCGACGCGAGGCTCCCGCGGCGCGTCCGCGGGACTCGACGCTGCGCGCCACAGCGGCACGGCGGAAACGAGGACGAGCGCGCACGCGACGACGATCCAGGCCTTCTTCATGACGAGGGCTCCGGCGACGGCGCCTGCGAGCGACGCGGCGGGCTGCGCGGCAGCGGCGTGCGCGAGCACGGCGCTGCGCACCGCATCGAGCCCGCGCGCGGGCGAGCCGAGCGTCGCGAGCGCGGCGCCCGCGAAGCTCGCCGGCAGCGCGCGGCGCACGAGCTCGAGCCCGCGCGCGAGCTGCGAGCGCACGGTGCCCGGCGGACGGCGCAGCGCGTGCGCGATCTCCGTGGCGCTCAGGCCGTGCCGCAGGCGCAGGATCAGGACGGGTTGGAACGGCTCGGGGACGCGGAGCAGCACGCGGTCGAGCGCGTCGGCGAGCTCCTGCCGCTCGGCCTGCTCGTCCGGCGTCTCGGGCGGCCGGCGCTCGATGCGCGCGGGATCGGGCGAGCGGCTCGCGCGCCAGCGCTCGGAGCGCCGCACGTTCGCCAGGATGCCGAGCAGCCACGGCAGGACGCGCTGACTCTCGTCGAACCGGTCCGCGCTCTCGATCGCCGCCGCGAAGGTCGCCTGCAGGAGGTCCTCGGCGTCGGCGGGCCGGCCGGCGAGGTGCAGCGCGACGTGCAGGAGCTCCGGCGCGACGCGGTCGTACAGCTCGCCGAGGACGGCGGGCCGCCGCGTGCGCCGGTACAGCGCGAAGAGTTGCTCGAGTGTCCGCTCCACGCCCTTCCTTGCGACGAAGCCTGCGAGCGACTCCCGCGAATCACGCTCTTTCGCCGGAGCCGGGCCCGACGAGACTCCAGCGGCCGCCGTCGTCGCGCGCGCGGCCCTCCTCGGCGAGCTTCTCGAGCCCGGCCGCGAGCGAGCGGCGCGCGAGACCGTGCAGCTCGACCGGCGTGTCGGCGTAGACGTCGGCGACGAGCTCGTCGGGAGCGCGGGCGCCCGCGGCGAGCGCGCGGACGAGCGCTCCCTCGCGCATCGCGCGGTGCGCGAGGTAGTTGCGCACGAGCTTGCGCGCTCCCGCGCTCACCGGACCGTGCGCCGGGCACAGGAGCTCGATCGGCTCGTCGAGCAGGCGCCGCAAGCTCGCGAGATACGTCGCGAGGTGGCCCTCGGGCGGATCGATCACGATCGTCGAGACCGTCGACAGCAGGTCGCCGACGAGCGCGGCGCCGTAGCGCTCGTCGACGAACGCGAGATGGCCCCGGTCGTGGCCGGGCGTGAAGAGCGCGCGCAGCGTCCAACCGTCGCGTCCATCCGGCGCGCGGCCGAGGTCGATCGCGTCGCCGTCGGCGAGCGCGCGGCCGGCGCGAAAACCGCTCGGCAGGCGCTCGAGCGTGAGCGCGTGCGCCGAGACGGCGAGCTCGTAGCGGCGGCTCGTCGCGACGACGGCGCCGACGTGGTCGTGGTGGTGGTGCGTGACGAGGATGCCGGCGAGGCGGCGACCGTCCGCGACCCAGCGGTCGAGCAGCGCGAAGAAGCGCTCCTGCTCGTCGGCGTACGGCGTCGCGGGATCGACGAGCCAGACGTCGCGCTCGCCGACCAGCCAGCAGTTGGTGGTCGTCGCGGGCGGCAGCGTCGGCGTGCGCAGCGCGACGACGCGCAGGCCGGGCGCGTTGCACGCGGGGTCGAGCGCGCCCGCGTCGAGCGCGCGCGCCGCGCGAGCGGCGCCGGCGTGGAGCTCGTCGAGCGCGCCGTGCTCGAGCAGCTCGAGCATGCGCAAGAGCGGCGGGACGAGGCGCAGCTCGCCGCGCCGCCACGCCGCGAGCGCCTCGCGCGGGACGACGAGCCGTGCCTCCACGATCTCGTCGCCCTCGGCGCGCGGCTGGGCGCCTGCGGGCAGCGCGGCGCGGTAGAACGTGGTCGCGAAGCGCAGCGGCCCGAACGGCGGCGTGGTGAAGCGGCCGATCGGCACGAGCGCGTCGAGCGCGCGCGGGACGCCGTCGACGAGCGCGCGGAACGCGCGCGCGCCGTCGCCGGCGAGGAGCGCCGCGCGCAGCCGCTCACGCTCGCCCGCCGCGAGCGCGCCGTGGAGCGGCTCCGGCAGCACGCCGACCTCCTCGAACGTCTCGCGCAGCGCGCAGCGCCGCAGCGCGGCGTCGTCGACCGTTCCGTCCGCCGCGCCGTCCGCCGCGTCGACCGCGCCCGCGGGCAGGGCCCAGAAGCCGCCGTAGAAGCGCAGCGCGCTCGCGCGCAGGGCGAGCACGACCTCGAGCGCTCCCTCGAGATCCCCGCTCTCCCCGTCGCCGCCACGCGTGAGGAGCACGCCGGCCGACGCTCGCGGCCGCGCGCTCGCGTTCATTCCCACGACGATACCGCCGGGGCCGCGTGCGCCCTACCCTGTGCGCCGTCCCCGACCGGAGTCCCCCATGCGCGTCCCCGCCGTCCTCGTCCTGCTCCCGCTCGCCGTCCCCGCCGCCCTCGCCCCCGGCTGCCGCGCGCAGCCGCCGCGCGAGCTCCTGATGCCGGCGGAGCCGTGGGAGGGCCGCTTCGTGCCGCCGACGAGCCTCGTCACGAGCCGGGTGCGCCTCGAGCCGCTCGCTCCCCGCTTCACGGAGCTCGACCACGCCGCGTTCATGGGCAGCCGCGAGCACCTGCGCGACACGCTCGCGTGGGGCGAATGGCCGAGCGCGAACATGACGGTCGAGCAGAACGAGCAGGACCTCGAGCGCCACTGGCTCGAGTTCGAGCGCCGCGAGGCGTACGCGTACACGGTGCTCACGCGCGACGGCGCCGAGTGCGTCGGCTGCGTCTATCTGAACCCGCCGCGCGGGGGCACCGACCTGCCGCTGCCGTCGGTGCGCGTCGCGTTCTGGGTCGTCGCCGACCGCCTCGACGAGGACCTCGACCGCCACCTCCTGGAGGAGCTCCTCGACTGGTTCGACGACGTCTGGCTCTTCGAGAGCGCGACGCTCCCGCTGCTCGAGACCGACGCGCGCCGCCGCGACGTCGCGCAGGACCTGGGCCTCGCGGAGGCCGGCACGGACGAGGGGCGGGTCGTCTATCTCTGGACGCGGGACTGACGGCGAAAGAAAGCCGACGACCGGCGCCACCGCAGCTCCCGCGCGGCGGTCTCCCCGGGTGGGAGGGGGCTCGGGACGGCCCCCCCCGTGCGCTACCATCCCGCCCATGCCCGCCCCTGTTCAACTGCACCCCACCGAAGCGCGCGTCCTGGGGGTCCTCGTCGAGAAGGAGCTCACGACGCCCGATCAGTACCCGCTCTCGCTCAACGCGCTCGCGGCCGGCGCGAGCCAGAAGTCGAACCGGGATCCGGTCGTCGCGTACTCGCCGGCCGAGCTCGAGGTCGCGCTCAAGAGCCTGCAATCGAAGCAGCTCGCCGGCGGCGTGCAGATCGCCGGCTCGCGCATCGAACGGTACCGGCACAACGCGCGGCAGAAGCTCGGGCTCGACGAGCCGGGGATCGCGCTGGTCGCCGAGCTCATGCTGCGCGGACCGCAGACGCTCGGCGAGCTGCGCGCGCGCGCGTCGCGCATGAGCCCGTTCGAATCGCTCGAGGCGGTCCACGGCGTGCTCGACGCGCTCGCGGAACGCGGCCTCGTGCGCGACATCGGCGCCGCGCCGGGCTCGCGCGCCACGCGCTACGAACAGCTCCTGTGCCCCGACCTGCACCGGCGCACCGGGTCGACCGCGCTGAGCCCGAGCGAGCGCGCCGCGGCCGAGGCGAGCGCGGCGCCGAGGAGCGCGACGGCGGCGAGCATTCCGCGACCGGGGGCGCCGCGACCGAGCGCGCCCGGCCTCGGCGCGGCTCCCGCGAGCGGCGACCTCGCGCAGCGCGTCGCGGCGCTCGAAGCGACGGTCGCGCGGCTGCGCGTTCAGCTCGAGTCGCTCTCCGAGCGGCTCGGCGAGCCGCTCGAGCCGACCGCGTGAGCCGCTCGTACGTCACGCACCTCGAGGCCGCGATCGACGGAACGCGGCTCTCGCACGATCGCGTCCGCAGCGTGCACGAGGGCCGGCCGCTGCTCGTGCGCTACGACCTCGCCGCGATCGCGCGCGACGTGCCGCGCGACGCGATCGCGGCGCGCGAGCCGACGCTGTGGCGCTACGCGGAGCTGCTGCCGGTCGAGGACGAGCGCCACCGCGTCTCGCTCGGCGAGGGCATGAGCCCGCTCCTGCGCTGCCCGCGGCTGGGCGCCGCGCTCGGGCTCGAGAGCCTGTGGATCAAGGACGAAGCGCAGCTCCCCGGCGGCTCGTTCAAGAGCCGCGGGCTGTGCATGGCGGTCAGCCGCGCCAAGGAGCTGGGCCTCGCGCGCCTCGCGATCCCGACCGCCGGGAACGCGGGCGGGGCGCTCGCCGCGTACGCCGCGCGCGCCGGGCTCGAAGCGTTCGTGTTCATGCCCGCCGACACTCCGGTCGCCAACCGCGTCGAGGCGCACGTCCACGGCGCGCGCGTGTTCCTCGTCGACGGGCTGATCGGCGACTGCGGCGCGATCGTGCGCGCGGGCGCGGAGCGGATGGGCTGGTTCGATTGCTCGACGCTGAAGGAGCCCTACAGGCTCGAGGGCAAGAAGACGATGGGCCTCGAGCTCGCCGAGCAGCTCGGCTGGACGCTGCCCGACGTGATCCTCTATCCGACCGGCGGCGGGACCGGGCTCGTCGGGATGTGGAAGGCGTTCGCGGAGCTCGAGGAGCTGGGCTGGATCGCGCGCGGCGAGCGGCCGCGCATGATCGCGTGCCAGTCCGACGGCTGCGCGCCGATCGTGCGCGCGTTCGACGCGGGCGAGCGCTTCGCGACCCCGATCGCGGACCCGCGCACGGTCGCGAGCGGCCTGCGCGTGCCGTCGGCGGTCGGCGACTTCCTCATCCTCGACGCGGTGCGCGCGTCGGGCGGCGTGGCGCGCGCGGCGGCCGAGGGCGAGCTCCTCGGCTGGGCGCGCAAGGCCGCGTCGCTCGAAGGCGTCGCGCTGTGCCCCGAGGCCGCCGCGTGCGGCGTCGTGCTCGAGGAGCTCGTGCGCGAGGGGCGCGTGCGCGCGGACGAGGACATCGTGCTCTTCAACACCGGCGCCGCGTGGAAGTACGTCGAGGCGTTCGACGTCGAGCTCCCGCGCGTCGGCCGCGCGGACGCGGTCGATTGGGAGACGATCGAAGCCGCTACTTCTGCGCGATGAGGTAGGCGATCCAGGAGAGGCAGTTCTCGCCCTTGTCGTCCTTCTTGAAGTCGCCGTCCCCGGCTTCCTCGTCCTCGGGGTCGGTGCCCTCCCAGTACGAGTCGACCTGCGCGAACCCGACCTCCAGGAGCATGTCCTTGAGCTCCGGCAGCGTCCACAGACGCCACTTGTAGCTGAACGCGCGCATCTCGCTCCCGTCCTCGAAACGGAAGCCGATGTGGCACTCGTACTCGCCCGTCGCGGGCCAGTACTTGTCCTGGTCCCAGACGTAGTCGAAGCCCTCGTCGATCTCGCGGACCTCCTCCATCTCGTGCATCGACTCGGGGCCGCCGTGGATGTCGATCGAGAAGAGCCCGCCCGGCGCCAGGTCCTGGTACGCCGCGCGGAAGTACGCGAGGAGCTCCGAGCGCTCCTTGAAGCAGCAATACGAGAAGTTGTGGCCGCAACGGACGTCCGGCCCCCGGCGACTCGGCTCGCGCACGTCCTTGAGGTGCAGCCGGCAGCGCGAGCCCGCCTCGCCGATCGGCGCGAAGTTGCGCTCGAGCCCCCACACGATCGGCTCGGGGTCGATGTCGAAGCCCTCGGCGGTGAACTCGGGCCCCTGCTGGATCCACGTCGAGCACAGCAGCGCGGTCCCGCAGAAGTCCTCGCGCATGTGGCGCGGCTCGCGCCCGCGGATCTCCTCGTACACGCGCATCAAGAACTCGACGTCCTCGTCGGGCGACTGGACCGAGTACTGGTACAGCTCGTACTTGTCCGCCGTCTCCGCCGTGAACGGCGACTGCTTCTTGCCCCGGCGCTTCTTCGCCTTCTCCTTCTTGCGCTTGCGCGGCTTCCTGGTGACCTTCCCGTGGACGGACGGCCGCCCGGCGGGGAGCACGAGATCTCCCTCGATGATCGCGTGGTGGCGGCGGAGGGGCGCGTCGGTCGGCTGAGCAGTGGTGGTCGTCATGGCTGTGCGGCGCTGGGTGAGGCGATCCTACTGATCGATTCCGCGCGAGGAAGCGCGAAGACGACACCAAAAACGGGCCGGCCGAGCACGGGCCGTCTACTTCGGCCGCGACCCGTCCTCGCGCCGCACGCTCGGATCGCCGCCCTCGTTCCACGCCGGATCGACGCTGCCGTCGGCGAGCATGCGCGCCGCCGCGAGACCCGCCTGCACCGCCGCTTGCATGTGCTCGAAGTCGATCGTGTCGACCTCGTCGCTCGGGCGGTGGTAGTCCTGGTGCATGTTGTAGCTCGACAGCGTGTGCGCGACGACGCCGCGCATCGCGAACTCGATGTTGTCGGAGCGCCGGAAGAAGTTCTGCTCCGGCCGCAAGTCGGGCGACACGGCGATCTGGGCGTCCCGGAACGCCGCGCCGAGCGTCGAGCGCTCGTAGCCCGTCAGCCACAGCTTGCCGGCGCCGCCGACGAGCTCGTCGGGCCGGCCGACCATCTCGAAGTTCAGGTTGCAGACGATGCGCTCGAGCGGGTGGGCGAGCGCGTCGATGTAGTAGCGCGTGCCGATCAGGCGGCGCTCCTCGCCCGTCACGAGCAGGAACACGAGCGTGCGCGCCGGCGGCGGCCCCGCGGCGAGCGCCTCGGCGATCTCGAGCACCGCGACGGTCCCCGACGCGTCGTCGTCGGCGCCGTTCATCACGAGGTCGACGTCCGGCGGGTCGTCCGGCCGCGGCGCGCGGATGCCGAGGTGGTCGTAGTGCGCGGTGTAGACGACGATCTCGTCCGCGAGCTCGGGCTCCTGCGCCGTTCCGGCGCCGGCGATCGTGCCGACGACGTTGTAGGCGGGCGTCGACTCCGCCTCGACCGCGAGCTCGAGCGCGATCGTGCGGGGCGCGCCGTCGCGCAGGTGCTTCAGCAAGGGACCGTGCACGCGCAGGGTCGTCACGAGGCCGTTGGCGGCGAGCGGCACGGTGGCGCGCTCCGGCGCACGCCGCTCCTTCGAGCCCGGATGGATCAGCGCGCCCCAGCCCGCGCCGTCGGGCGTGCCCGCCACCTCGAGCCAGTCGCGCCGATCGCTGTTGCTCCCGTCGAGGAAGAGCGCGACCTCGAGCGACGGCTCGCTCGGCACGTCCTCGGTCGCGTCGACGTGCACCACGCTCAGGACGCCGAGCTGGCGCCGCGCGTTGACGAGATCGAAGTCCGCGCCGTGCTCGAGCCGGCCGAGGGCGCCCTCCTCGCCCACCAGGGCGAGGCGCGGCAGCTCGGTGACGCGGATGCCGCGCACGCCGATCGCCTGCAGGTAGGTCGGTTCGCCGTCGACGACGTCACCGCCCGGCGCGACTCCCGCGCGCTCGAGCAGCGCGGCCATCCACTCCGCCGCGCGCACCGACTCGGGACTGCCGGTGTCGCGCCCGCGCATCTCGTCGGACGCGAGGAAGCGCAGCTTCTGCTCGATCTGCTCGGCCGTGACGGCGCTCGCATCCTCGGCCGCGCTCTGTGGCGCCGCGAAAGAGACGAGGACGCACGCCGCGGGCAGAGCGAGCAGCGCGAGAGCCGGACGGAAGGAACGGCGCGGTGCTTGGTGCGTGGCTTGGGACGTCTTCACGCCCCAGAAGCTACCACCTCGTGCGCGTCGCCAGCACCGTCGCTGGCGAGCACGGCTAGCAGGCGTCGAGCGCCGGCGCGTCGTCCTCCTCGTCGTCGTCGACGAAGGAGCGACGCGCCTTGGCGATGCAGATCTCGCGCAGGACCTCGAAGAGCGCCTCGTTGCTCTTGGGGTCACGCACCGGCACGCGGATCGCGCCGTCGACGAGCCGCGGGACGCTGACCATGCCCGGCTGGAGCCGGCGGTTGACCTTGCGGGCCAACTCGCTCGGGTCTTCGACCTGGAGCAGGATCCAGTCGCCGACCGATGGCATGGGACGGACGCCGGGAACCGTGGCCAGGCGCGAATAGAAACGCTGGCGGTCGCTCATCCTTTTCTCCTCCCCGACCCGCCCCTCCCCGGGGCCTCGCGCCGCGGGGCTGTCCTGCGGGTCGCGACGGGCGGGCGCGGAGCTCGCGGCCGGTCGGCCCGCTGCCCGGCGGGCGTGGGAGCGCTCGCGCTCGCCTGTCGCGGCCACCGTATGTGGTGTTGAGGCGCCGTTCAAGCACTACGACTGGCGGATCGTCGCGCCGGCCCACCTGCGGGACAGCGCCGGGCCTGCCGGTTTCCGCGTCCCAGCAATTGCCGGCGGCGGCGCGCGCCGGTAGGACGCCGCGATGCAGATCGCGCCGCCGGTGCACGTGCGGGTCCCCGGCTCGACGTCCAACCTGGGCCCCGGGGTCGATCTCGTCGGCCTCGCGCTGTCGCTCGGGACCGAGGTCGAGGTGCGCGGCCTGGCCGCCGGGGGCGCGCACGAGCTGACGGCGGCGGAGGGCGAGGCCGCGCTCTGGCCGCGCGACGCGACGAACCTCGTCTTCCGCGCCTTCGACGCGGCGCTCGCGGCGTGCGGCGGCGAGCGGGCCGCGTACGCGTTCAGCGCGCGCTCCGAGCTGCCGCTCGAGCGCGGCCTGGGCTCGAGCGGCGCGGCGATCGCCGCGGGGCTCTTGCTCGGCGCCGCGCTCGGGCGGCGCATCGACCCATCGGCCCTGCTCGCGATCGGCGTCGAGCTCGAGGGACATCCGGACAACGTCGCCGCGTCGCTGTTCGGCGGCTGCACGCTGTGCCTGCCGCGCGCGGACGGCGCGCCGCTCCTCGCGCGCCACGACGTGCACGCGGACGTCGGCGTCGCGCTCGCCTGGTCCGACGTGCGCGTGCCGACCGCGGCCGCGCGGCGCGCGCTCCCCGAGCACGTTGCACACCGCGCGGCCGTCGACAATGCGCGGCGGCTCGCGATCCTGCTCGCGGGGCTGCGAACGGGGCGCGGCGACTGGATCGCGGCCGGGCTCGTCGACGAGTTGCACGTGCCCTACCGCCTGCCGCTGATCCCCGGCGGCGAGGACGCGCTCGCGGCCGCGCGCGCCGCCGGCGCGTGGGGCGCGACGGTCAGCGGGAGCGGCTCCGCGCTCCTCGCACTCGGTCCCCACGGCCGCATGGACGCTGCCGCCGACGCGATGACCGCGGCGCTCGCGCGCCACGCGCCCGGAGCGACGGGACGCGTCGTCGAGATCGTGCGCGACCCGCCGCACGTGCAGCGGTTCTAAGCGGGCTAGCGCGGCTTCGCGAAGCCGTGGCGGTAGCCGGCGACGGCGGTGCCGACCTCGCTCGGGCAGCTCGCGCGCGCGGCGGCGACGAGCGCGCTCAGCGCCGCGTGCGCGTCGGTCTCGCGCAACGTCGTGAGCAGCTCGCGCAGGCTCGCCGGCGGCACGACGAAACCGCGCACGCCGGCTCCGACGAGCAGCGGTGCGTTCGCGCGCGCGAGCGCCGTGACGCCGAAGACCGTGAGCTCGCGGCCGATGCCCGCGCACACCTCGGCGGTCTTCTTCAGCGCACGCAGGACGAACGGGTGCACGGTCTGGAAGTGCTCCGCCAGCTCGGGGCTGTCGCGGTCGGCCGCGAGCAGGTACTGCGTCAGCGAGTCGAGGCTGAGCAGCAGGAAGTCCGACTCGCTCGCGAGGTCGCGCAGGCCGAGCAGCGAGGCGGGCGTCTCCAGCACGCAGCCGAGCGGGATCTTCTCGCGGAACGGCGTGCCCGAGCGGCGCAGCTCCATCCGCTCCTCGAACAGGATCTCCTTGACGCGGCGCAGCTCGCCGCAGTCGTTCACCATCGGGATCGCGATGCGCGCGTCCGCGTTCGCCGTCGCGAGCAGGATCGCGCGGAGCTGGCGGCGCAGGATCGACTCGCGCGCGAGCAACAGACGCACGCCGGCGCGCCCGAGCTGCGGGTTGCGCTCGCGCTCGGTGTGCAGGTACGTCACGCCCAGCCCCGAGTCCGCGTGCAGGAGGCGGAACGTGATCTGCGCGCCCTCGGCGTGGTCGACGACCGCCGCGTAGTGGCGCACGAGCGAGTCGCGCGACGGCTGCTCCTTGTCGACGAGGTACAGGAGCTCGGTGCGGTAGAGCCCGATCTCGCGCATCCCCAGCTCCGCCGCGCGGTCGACCTCCGGCAGGCTGCCGCACTCCGCAGCGACGCGCAGCTCGACGCCGTCGTGCGTGCGCACGGGGCCGGCCGCCCACGCGGGCGGCTCGGACGCGCGCTCCTGCGACTCGAGCCGCTCGGCCGCCTGGCGGTACTGCTGGACGACGAGCTCGCCCGGCCGCACGCGCAGCACGCCCTCGGTCGCGTCGAGGATCACGAAATCGCCCTCGGCGACCTTGGCGAGCAGCCCCTCGATGCCGACGACGGTCGGGATGCGCATCGAGCGCGCGAACACCGCCGCGTGGCCCGTCAGCCCACCGCCCTCGGTCACGATGCCGAGCACGTGCTCGTTCGACAGGTCGAACATGTCGACGATCGAGAGCTCCCGCGCCGCGAGCACGTACTGCGACGGCGCCACGACCGGCTCGGGCGGGCCGCCGGCCTCGCGCTCGAGGTTGCGCAGCACGCGGATGCCGACGTCGCGCAGGTCGACCGCGCTCTGGCGCAGCGTCTCGTTCTCGACGAGCCGGAAGATGCGGTCGAAGTCCGCGATCACCTTCGCGATCGCCGCTTCGAGGCCGATCTGCTGGCCGAGGATCAGATTCTCGACGTCCGCGATGAACGCCGAGTCCTTCAGGTACGCGAGGTGCGTGTCGAGGATCCGCGCGTCGTCGGGCTGGACGCGACCCTCGAGCTTCGTCTTCAGGTCGCGCAACTGCGTCGCGGAGTCGTCGAGCGCGCGCCGGAAGCGGTTCAGCTCGTGGTCGATCGCGTCGAGCGGGACGCGCGTCGGCTGCGCCCGCGCGAGGTCGTAGTCCTTGCGGTGCACCTGGCCCAGCACGAGCCCCGGGGCGACCGAGCTGCCGCGCAGGAGCTCGCTCGCGGGCACTTCCGCCTTGGCCGCGGTTTCCGACATGCGTGCTATCGTAGCGCGGCTCGAGGCCTACACCAGCGGCCGGGGCGCCCCCCCCGGAGACGACAGGACCCACGATGCGGAACATGCTGCGAGCGGCGCTCTGCGCGCTCTTGTGCGCCGGCTGCGGCGTCGACGAGTCGAGCCCGATGCACGGGCCGATGCAGGGCGTGCAGAAGGAGGGTGGCGAGCTCTTCGGCGCGACGAAGGAGGTCTTCGCGGCCGGTCGGCAGGAGCTGGCGCGCGAGCTCGAGGAGTCGCTCGCGTCCGCGCGCGAGACGCTGCGCGAGCTCGAGGCGAAGGCCGCGCAGGCGACCGAGGAGCACCGCGAGCAGCTCGACGCGGCCGTCGCGAAGCTGCGCGCGCAGACCACCCAGGCGCAGGAGCACCTCGACCGGCTGCGCGCGGCGAGCGGTCCCGCGTGGGAGGAGCTGCGCGCCGGGCTCGTCGCCGCCGGCGCCGAGCTCTCGGCCGCCGCGAGCGAGGCCGCCGCGCGCTTGCGCGACGAGAACGAGAACGAGCGGTGAGCTTCGTCTGGTGGAAGGCCGACGCCGGCCGCGCGCTCTTGCTCGCCACGGCGCTGTTCGCGTGCGATGCGCGCGGACCGGCCGTCGCCGGCGCGCCCCCGGCGCAGGACGGGCCGGCGCCGAGCGAGACGACCGCGGCGAGCGAGGCGGCGGTCGCGCTCGCACCGGCGGACGCGTGGAAGCCCGCGCCGCCGACCGAGCTCTACGACGTGACGCGCGTCGTCGACGGCGACACGCTCTGGATCGACCGCGGCGGCGCGACCGTGAAGCTGCGCCTGCTGTCGGTCGACACCGAGGAGAAGCTCAGCGGCCAATCGGTCGACCCGAGCAAGCCCGAGACGGTGTTCGGACAGGAGACGGCGTACTGGGCGATGGAGGCCTTCGCCGACCTCGCCCAGGACGGCGCGAAGCCGCAGGTCGGGCTGCTCTTCCCGGGCGGCCGCGAGGAGCTCGACGTCTACGGCCGCCTCTTGTGCCATGTCCTGTTGCCCGACGGCACCGACTTCAACCTGCTGCTCGTGCGCGAGGGCAAGAGCCCGTACTTCGACAAGTACGGCTTCAGCGAGCTCTGCCACGAGGCGTTCGTCGACGCGCAAGAGCGCGCGCGCGCCGCCGAGCTCGGCATCTGGAACCCGAGCACGAACCGCGCGACGCAGCCGGGCGAGCCCGAGGTCGTGCGGCCGTACGACGAGCTCTTGCCGTGGTGGCGCTGCCGCGCGCTGGCGATCGAGGCGTTCCGCGCGCGGCGCGCAGCGGCGCCGGAGACGACCGTCGCAGCCGACGATCCCGACGCGCTGGTCGCCGCGCTCGGGCGCGACGAGCCGGTCCACGTGTTCGGCGCAGTCGAGCGCACGTTCGACGAGGACGACGGCGCGCTGACCGTGCTCCTGCGCTCCGCGGACCGCGACCGCGCGTTCCGCGCGCGCATTCCGGCCGCGCTGCGCGAGGCCTTCGCGCCGCTCGACCTGCCCGCGCGCGGCGAGAGCTACCGTCAGAACTACGTTCAGGTCCACGGCCGGCTCGTGCGCGGCCAGCGCGGTCCGGAGATCGTCGTGGCCGAACGCGACGACCTGACGCTCGCCGGACCGGAGCCGAGCGCGGTCGAGCTCACGCCGGCGAAGTGACCGCCGGCCTTCGCGTCGGCTAGTCTGACGCCGATGCTCCCCATCCTCGCCGCCGCGGCTCTGTGCGCAGCTCCGCTCCTCCCGCAGACGCCCGACGAGCCGGAGGCGCCGGCGCTCGCCGCCGAGGTCAACGTCGCGATCATCCAAGGCGTCGCGAACCTGCGGCGGCTGCAGGTCCCCGGCGGCACGTGGCTCGGCCACGACGCCGACCACCCGGGCGGCATGACGGCGCTCGCCGCGTTCACGCTCGTCAAGTCGGGCGTGCGCCCGGACGACCCCGCGGTCGAGAAGGCGCTCGCCGCGCTCGCCGGGACCGAGCTGCGCAGCACGTACTCGCACGCCGCGTACCTGATGCTGCTCCAGGCGGTCGGCCAGACCGGCCGCTGGCGCGCGCGGGCGCAGGAGAGCACGCGCTTCTTGCTCGCCAACCAGCGCGACGGCCTGTGGGGCTATCCGTGGGAGCCGCTCGACATGAGCAACCTGCAGTTCGCGCTGCTCGGGCTGCGCGCCGCGCGGCACATGGGGCTCGAAGTGCCGCAGGACACGGTCGAGGCGGCGGCGAAGGCGATGTTCGAGTACCAGGAGGAGAACGGCGGCTTCCGCTACCGCAAGGAGGTGCCGGGCGCGACGGGCGGGATGACGGCGGCGACGCTCGCGGGCATCGCGGTGCTCGCGGAGTTCGGCGAGAGCTACGCGGGGGTCGAGCGCGTGCTGCACCGCCATCGCAAGGACGTCGCGCGCGCCGAGGCGTGGCTCGCCGAGCACTTCCACCCGGCGCGCAACGCGTGGGGCCCGCGCTCCTGGACGCCGCGCTTCTACTACGCGTACCTGTGGGCGATCGAGCGTTACAACGTGTTCAACCGCCGCGAGGAGCTCGGCGGCCGCGAGTGGTACCGCGAGGGAGCGCGGCATCTGGTCGACACGCAAGAGCCGGACGGGAGTTGGGGCCGCGTGACCGAGGACACGTGCTTCGCGCTCCTGTTCCTGCGCCGCGCGTCGCTGTCGGGCGACCGCGAGGTGCTGCGCGAGACGTACGAGCGGCTCGGGCAGCGCTTCGAGCGCCCGGGCGAGCACGCGATCCGCCCGTCGCACGAGGCGCCGCTCCTCCACGACTGGGTGCTCGCCGGCCCGTGGCCCGCGGGCCTCGAGAGCGCGTTCCTCGCGGACCCGCCGTTCGACGCGAAGACGGTCGACGTGCGCGCGAAGGGCCGCATCGAGCGCCGCACGTTCCGCCGCGTCGCGCTCGACGACACGACGCCGACCGACCTCGACACGTTCGCGAAGGAGCCGGGCGACTGGCAGGTGTGGGCGCTCGGCACGCACCTCGTCCACGACGGCGCGGCGACGTTGCGCGCCAAGCTGTGGTTCTCGTTCGAGGACGGCTGGAGCATCTGGCTCGACGGCGAGCGCGTCTCGTTCGAGCAACGCGCGCACGCCGAGCTCGCCGAGGACGTGATGGTCGAGCTCGAGCTCGCGCCGGGCGAGCACGTGCTGCTCGTCCTCGTCGAGGATCTCGAGGGCGCCGCGTCGTTCTCGTGCCGCGTGACGGCGCCGGACGGCAAGCCGCTCGCGAGGCCGCTGCGCACGAGCGCGGAGCCCGCGCAGTAGCGCGCTCTCAATGACCCGCGACGACGCGCAGCCCGCGCGTCAGCGCCACGCCGCCCGGCGCCGCGTCGTCGAGGACGCCGAGCTGGAAGAACACAGCGGCGCCGCAGGCTGCCGCGGACGGCGCGAGCGGTCCGAAGTCGAGCCGCGCCTGGCCGTTCGCGTCGGCGACGGCGGGGACCACGACGAGCGGCTGCACGAGCAGCGAGCCGTCGAAGAGCGGCACCGCGCCGGGCGGTAGCGGAGCGAGGCCCCACGCGAACGCTCCTGCGGCGCCGGGGGGCGCGCCGAACGCGAACGCGCCGAACGGCTGCGCGCTCGGGACGGTCGGCAGCACGCGCGGGACGAGCTGCACCGTGCCGACCGCGGAGCCGTACTTCGTGGCGCGCGCCTGCGGGCCGCAGATCGGCGTCGGCGCGGCGAGGAACCAGCTCCGCGCCGTCGCGTCCGTCCGGAAGAAGTCGTCGAGCAGCGCCGCGACCTTCTGCCGGCCGCTGAGCGCGGGGTGCACGCCGTCGCTCGCGAAGTCGGAACATTCCCACGTGAGCGCGTCCGCGCGCGGCACGAGTCCGTCCGCCCACAGGTACGGCCCCCACGCGATCCACGGCGCCTCGCCCGGCGCGAGCAGCGGATTGCCCGCGATCTGCTCCTCGACGAGCCACTTGAACGCGAAGCCGCTCTCGTACGCCCACGGCTCGGGGTTGAGCGGCGCCGTCGCGTAGCCGCCGTACGTGCGGCTCGACACGTAGAGCAGACGGCACTGCGGGAACTCGTCCGCAACGATGCGCGCGACGTCGACGAGCTGGTCGCGCAGCGCGAGCGCCCAGCCCGGAAAGCCCATCGTCGGCTGCGCGTTCGCCGTCTTCAGCCACACGACCTGGACCTGCTGCGCGGTCGCGCCCGCCTGCGCGACGCGCTGCTGGACCGCGCTCCAGTACGGCGCGTTCGGATCGCTGATCACCTGCGCGGTCTGCCCGCCGATCGCGCCGTCGACGACGAGCAGCCGCGGGTTCAGCGTCGCATCGCCCGCGACGAGCTGCTGGAATGCGCTCCACTCCTGCGTCGCGTTCGACATCCCCAGCGACAGCAGCACGATGCGCCCGCTCGGGCTCGGCGCGCCCGACGCGTCGCGCGGCACGACCTGCGCCGCCCCCGCGAGGCCGGCCGCGTCGTGCGCCGCCGGGCGGTGCGAGACGCCGCCCGGGTAGAGCCCGGCGGGAAAGCCCTGGTAGGCGCCGTCGGCGAGGTCGGAGAGCGGGACGGCGCCGGTCGAGGTCGCGGCGCAGTTCTGCGCGGCGGCGGGCGAGGCGGCGAGCACGGCGGCGCACGCGGCGGAGGCGAGGAGCTGCATGGGATCTCCAACCGGGGCCGCGGCCGCCGGTTCCGCCGCTACTTCGCCCGCCGCACCGAGTGCGCGACGTTCGCCGCGAACGTGCCGAGCATCGCGGCGACCGCGGCGAGGCCGGCGAGGCCGAGGCCGGCGCCCTCGAGGTCGCCGTCGGTCGCGCCTGCGGCGACGAGGCCCGCGCTCACGAAGCTCGCCGCCGCGAGCACGGCGGCGGCGACGTGGAACGCGAGCCGCCGCCGGCTACCGCGGTCGAGCTGGCCCGCGGCCGACGCCGGCAGCGAGACGAGCAGCAGCGCCACCGCCGGCGCGAGCAGCGCGAGGTCGCCGAGGCCGAACGCGAGGACGGCGAGCGCGAGCGCGGCGGCGTGCAGCGCGCCGACGAGGAGCGCGTGGAAGCGCTCGTCCTCGGACAGGACGCGCCGGCCGTCGCGGTGGGCGAACAGCAGGAGGTTGAAGAGCGGGTCCGCCATCCACAAGAGCCAAAAGAACAGGCCGTACGCGACGATCAGCGGCAGCAGCCAGGGGAACGCGGCCGGGTGGGACCGCGCGATGCCGCGGACGACGCGGAACAGGACGTAGGCGCCGAGGACGATCATCCACTGGCGACGCGACGTCTGCCGCGCCATCCAGATGAAGTACGCGAGCATCCAGCGGTAGACGCGGTGGCGCGCCTTGAGCGTCTCGAGCATCCCCTGGCGCGCCCGCTCGAGGCTCGGGTCGAGCCGGAGCGCCTCGCGGAACGAGCGCTGCGCCGCGCGCAGGTCGCCCCGCTCGAGCTGGTTCCAGCCGAGGTTCGCGTGGCTGAGCGGCTCCTCCGGGTCTTCGGCGAGCGTGCCGCGCAGCGTCGCGCTGGCCTCGTCGGCGCGCCCGAGCCCCGACAGCGCGAGCGCGCGCAGGTTGCTGCACTGGACGGCGTCGGGCGCGAGCGCGAGACCCCGGTCGGCGGCGGCGAGCGCCTCCTTCCAGCGCTTCTCCCCCGCGTGGATCGCGGCCTCGAGACCGTGGAATCCCGGGTGCTCCGGGTCGAGCCGCAGCGCCTCGCGCACCGCCGCCAGCGCGTCCGCGCTCTTGTCGCGGTCCAGGAGCACGTACGCGAGCGCATAGTGCGCGAGCGGGAGCTCGGGAGCCGCCGCGACCGCGTGCCGTGCCGCCTCGGTCGCCTCGCGGTAGCGCTCGAGGTCCGACTGGCACAGGGCGAGCAGCGCGAGCGCGTGCGCGTCGTCGGGCTCGTCGCCGAGGTGGCGCACGAGCTCGCGCACCGCCTCCTCCTCGCGGTGCATGCTCAGCAGGTGTCGCGCCCGCTCGATGTGGACGCTCATCGATCGTCGAGCCAAGCGAGCACGTCGTCGTAGAGCCCGCTCTCGTTCGCGTACAGCGCGTAGTTGCGCGCGGTGCCGAACCAGTCCTTCGTCGAGGGCCGCACGCGCTTGGCGGCGGCGAGCAGGTCCTTCGTCGTCAGCGGCTCGGGCGTGCCGGTGCGCATCGCGGCGCGCAGCTTGTCCTCGACAGCGACGTCGACGACCGCCATCAGGTCCGCGCCGGAGAAGCCGTTCGTCTTGCGCGCGAGCTTCGCGAAGTCGACGTCGCGCAGCGGCTTCTGCTTGCACTGCAGCGCGAGGATCGCCGCGCGCGCCGGCTCGTCCGGCGGCGGCACGAACACGATGCGGTCGAAGCGGCCGGGGCGGCGGAACGCGGAATCGAGGTGCCAGGGCGCGTTCGTCGCGCCGAGCACGAGCACGCCGTCGTTCGCCCCCTGCACGCCGTCGAGCTCGGCGAGGAACGTGTTGATCACCGGGCGAACGGCGCTGTGCCGCATGTCGCTGCGGCTCGCGCCCAGCGCGTCGACCTCGTCGAAGAACAGCACGCAGGGAGCGTGCGAGCGCGCCTGCGCGAAGATCCGGGCGAGCTTCTGCTCGCTCTGGCCGACGTACATGTCGAGGACGTCGCTGATGCCGACCGCGATGAAGTGCGCGTCGACCTCGCCCGCCGTCGCGCGCGCGAGGTAGGTCTTGCCGCAGCCTGGCGGACCGTACATCAGGATCCCGCCGCCGACCTTCTTGCCGTACGCCCGGAACAGCTCCGGGTTCTTCATCGGCTGGATGATCTTGAGCGCGATCTGCTCCTTCAGCTCGTCCATCCCGCCGACGTCGTCGAAGCTCTGCTTCGGCCGCTCGACCTCGAGGCCCGCGTCCGCGTCGTCCTCGGCGTCCCCGACGACGAGCCGCAGCGGCTCCTCGAGCTCGAGCTCGTCCTCGTCCTCGTCCTCGTCGCCGTCCTCGTCCGCCTCGTAGCGCGCCCCGCCGCGCGCGCGGCCGCCGAAGCGCTCGTCGAGCCCCGCGTCGCGCGCCGCGGGGTCCAGCTCGACGGCGCGGCGGTACGCGCGGGCCGCCTCGCCGGCCTCCCCCGCCGCGAGTTGGATGCGAGCGAGCAGCACGAGCGCCGCGGCGGGCGGCTCGTCGCCCTTCACGAGGCTCTCCGCGACGACCTCGGCCTCCGAGGTCTTGCCCTGCTCGAGGTAGCACGCGGCGAGCATCAGCCGCGCGTCCACGTCCTGGGGGGCGCGCGCGAGGCACTTGCGCAGCTCTTTCGCGGCCTCCTCGGCGCGCCCGAGCGCCCGCAGCGTGCTCGCCAGGTGCCGGCGCAGCGGCACGTTGTCCGGCGAGAACGAGAGCGCCTCCTGCAGGGCGCGAACGTCGTCTTCTCCGCTCATTGCGCCGCAGAGCATAGCAGCCCGCCGGGGAGCTGCCGCGCGTCTCACGCGCCGCGGCGCTTCGCGAGCTCGCGCTCGCGCAGCTCGCGGCGCAGCACCTTGAGCACCGTGCTCTTGGGGAGCTCGTCGATCAGCTCGATCTCGCGGGGGACCTTGTACGCGGCGAGGCGCTCGCGGCAGTGCGCCTCGAGCTCCTGCGGCGTCGCCCGCCCGCCCGGGCGCAGGACGACGAAGCTCTTGACCGTCTCGCCGCGGCGCTCGTGCGGGACGCCGATCGTCGCCGCCTCGAGCACGTCCGCGTGCGCGACGAGCACTCCGTCGATCTCGTCGGGGTACACGTTGTAGCCGCCGCACAGGATCATGTCCTTCTTGCGGCCGACGATGCGGAAGTACCCCTGCTCGTCCATCGTCGCGAGGTCGCCCGTGTAGAGCCAGCCGTCGCGCAGCGCGATCGCGGTCTCCTCGGGATTGTTCCAGTAGCCGCGCATCACCTGCGGGCCGCGGA
Source organism: uncultured Planctomycetaceae bacterium (assembly GCA_964528575.1). Taxonomy (GTDB): domain Bacteria; phylum Planctomycetota; class UBA1135; order UBA1135; genus CAZGTQ01. The sequence goes on from CAZGTQ010000231.1 coordinate 25,750, forward strand.
TGCACAGCTCGCCTTCGCGGCCCGGCGGCATCTCGCTCGTGCCGCCGTCCACGTCGACGACGCGCGCGTCCGTGTCGCTGATCGGGACGCCGATCGTCCCGACGCGCCGCTCGCCGCCCATCGGCGCGCAGTGCGTCACCGGAGACGACTCCGTCAGGCCGAAGCCCTCGAGGATCGTGCACCCGGTCAGCGCCTCGAAACGGTCCTGCACGTCGCGCGGGAGCGGCGCCGAGCCGGAGAAGCACGCCTTGACCGACGACAGGTCGAAGTCCTCGACGCCCTTGAAGTGGTTGATCGCGTTGAACATCGCCGGCACCGCCGGCAACACCGATACGCGGTGCTTGCGGATGTTCTTCACCATCTGGCCGACGTCGCGCGGGTCCGGCATCAGCACGATCGTAGAGCCGCCCCAAACGCCCCAGTTCATCGAGCACGTCATCCCGAAGACGTGGAAGAGCGGGAGCACCGCGAGCAGCACCTCGGCGCCGTGGTCGACCCCGACGAACCACGCGTCGATCTGCTGCACGTTGCTGACGAGGTTCTTGTGCGTCAGCTCGGCGCCCTTCGAGCGGCCCGTCGTGCCGCCGGTGTACTGCAGCACCGCGGTGCGCTCCCAGTCGTCCGGCGGCGCGGCGGCGTGCGGCTCCGAGCCGCGCACGAGCTCGCGGAAGCCGCGCAGCCCGGGCCCCGGCTCGAACTTCGCGTACGACGGCGGATGCCGCTTCTTCAGCATCAACGGCGCGAGGTGGTTGAGCGGGAAGCGCAGGTACTCGGGGATCGAGGCGACGACGTACTGCTCGATCGGGAGCTGGTCGCGCGCCTCGCGCAGCTTCTGGTCGAACACGAAGTCCGCGACGATCGCGACGCGGCAGCCGGCGTCGTGCCACTGGTGCTCGAGCTCGCGCGGCGTGTAGAGCGGATTCGTCATGACCACGCGCCCGCCGAGCTGCAGCACGGCGAAGTACGCGATCACTGTCTGCGGCAGGTTCGGGAGCTGGATCGCGACCGCCTCGTCGGCCCCCACGCCCAGCGACGCGAGGCCGCCGGCGCAGCGCAGCACCTCGTCGTGGAGCTCGCTCCAGCTCAGGCGGCAATTCGAGAAGACGAGCGCCGTCCGGTCGGGGAAGCGCCGAGCGGAGCGCTCGAGCACCGCGGGGAGCGTCAGCGGCTCGTAGTCCAGCGACGGGGGCACGTCGGCGTGGTAGCGGGCGTGCCAGGGGCGTTGCTGCATGGATGGAAACGTATCCTCCGGCGGAGCTGGATTCGAGCGCACGCTGGAGAGCGGTGTACGCTGGTGCCGATCCCCTCATCGGCCTCGGCCTCCCCCGTCACTGAGATCCTCGCGGCATGAAGTCCCCCTCGGTCCGTCCCCTCGCGGCGCTCGGCGCGCTCGCGCTCGCGGCCAGCTCGTTCGTCCTCGCGTCCCGGGGCTCCTCCGCCCCGCCCGCGCCCGCGTCCGCCGCCGCGCCGACCGAGCCCCTCGCCATCGCGCACTTCGTCGATGGGGCGCGCGCGCTCGTCCCGGCCGCCGGCCAGGTGTTCCTGTACAACCCGAGCGCGACCGAGGAGCCGATCCGCCTCGTCGAGCTGCGCGTCGTCGTGGACGGGGTTGCGCTCGTGCGCACGCCGCTCGAGCGCTCGCTGCCGGGCGACCCGCGCTTCGGCGCGCTCGAGGAGCTCGCCGAGCGCTTCCCCGAGGAGCTCTCGCACCGCCACGGCCCGCGCCGCTTCGCCGACCCCGACGCGCCGACGTTCGCCGGGCTCGAGCTCTCGCAGCGCTGGGAGGAGCTGCGTGCCGAGCTCGACACGCTGCGCGAGGCGTACCGCGACCCGGCGCGCGTGCCGTTCGCGCACCTCGACTTCGTCCTGCCGCTCGACCAGGTGTTCGCGCCCGAGGAACCGCCGGGCACCGAGCGCGAGCTGCACTTCGAGATCGACTACGTCGCGCCGTCCGGCGCGCTCGAGACCGCGACGGACGTGCGGACGCTGCGCCGGCTCGCGCGCGTGCCCGGCGTCGGCGCCGGGCTCGCGACGCAGGGCACGTCGACGCACGTCCACCCGGGCGACCTGCACGTGCACAGTTGCCACGGCGAGGCGGTCGGAGCGTGCGCGCCGTCGGGCAATTGCGTCGCGGAGACGTTCCAGACGTCGGGCTCGTTCTCCTACGCGCAGCTCAAGACGCAGTTCCAGGCGCTCGGCTACGACTGGATGGCGGCGACGGACCACAGCTACTGCATCGACAGCCCCGCCGAGTACGCGACGATCACCGCGGAGCTCGCGGCGCTGCACGAGACGGGCACGTTCCTGACGTTTCCCGACATCGAGCTGTCGAGCGACGAAGCGGGCCCGCAGGACGGGACGAGCGACGCGGGCGACCTCGCGTGCCTGGGCACGACGCCGGCCAACCACATGGGCGCGCACGGCGTCAGCTCGTTCAAGGCCGGCGGCTCGCAGGGTTTCCTCGGCTTCTGCAACGGCCTGTTCGGCGGCGACGCGCTCGCGTCGTTCCTCGCGAACGTCGACGCGGTCCGTGCCGAGGGCGGCTGGCCGATCGTCAACCACCCGACCGGCTCGTTCGGCTGGCAGAGCTTCGCGTCGACGCTCGGCATCGAGGCGAACGAGCTGCACGGCGTCGAGATCTGGAACGGGGCGACGCAGACCGGCCAGGGCGGCCACGTCGGGGCGTGGGTCGACTGGCTGCTCGCGGGCCGCGTGCTCTACGCGTACTCGGGCAGCGACACCCACGACGCGGCCTTCGGCTTCGGCGCGAACCACGTCGTGCTGCGCGCGAACGAGCCGTTCGACGGGCCGACCGTGCAGCAGGCGCTCGTCGAGGGCCGCGTGTTCCTGTCCGACGGGCACCGGCTCGAGAGCGAGGTCGTCCAGGCGGGCGTACCGCTCCCGATGGGCACGATCCAGGGCATTCATGGCGCGAGCCCGGCCGACGCGCTGAGCGTCCGCGCGCTCTACGACTTCGGCGCCGACACCGCGCGCATCACGATCTTCCGCGGCCGCGAAGGCGACGCCGGCGAGCAGGTCCTGCTCACGACGGGCGACCTCTCCGGCAGCGGCAGCGTCGAAATCGCCGACGTGCTCACGCTCGGCCGCAACTCGTGGTACCGCGCGTACAGCGAGCAGGTCGGCGGAGCGGGCGTCAGCGCGTACGCCAACCCGGTGTTCTTCGTCCACGGCAACTGCGCCGCCGTGCCGTACGGCGTCGGCCTGGGCGGCGCGAACATCGGCACGCTGTCGAGCCCGTCCGCGGCGACGATCGGCAGCGTCGCGCGCTTCGACGTCTCCGGCTTCCCCAACAGCCCGGCTGCGCTGCTCGCGCTCTCGCCGACGCAGTTCGCGGGCGGCCTGCCGCTGCTCGGTGGCTTCGCCCTCGTCGGCTTGCCCGACGCGACGACCGTCCCGCTGCTGCTCGCCGGCGGCTCGGGCAGCGTCGCGCTCGCGATCCCGCGCCGCGCGGGCTTCGTCGGCCAGTCGCTCTACTTCCAGGCGGGCACGATCGATCCGACCCAGCCGCAGGACTTCGCGTTCACGAACGGCCTGGCGCTGACGTTCTGCGCGATCGGCCAGTAGCGCGACGCGACGCGAAGGCCCGGTCACGCGCGTGTAACGAGCGGGAGCCCCGCCGCTTGCCCGGCTCCCCCCGTCGCTCCAGACTGGCCGGATGCTCGGCACGGTGCTCACGATCGAGGACGACGGCGCGGTGCGCCGCGGGATCGTCGACTCGCTGCGCTTCGCCGGCTATTCGCCGCTCGAGGCGGCGGACGGCCGCGCGGGGCTCGATCTCGCGGTGCGCGCGGCGCCCGACCTCGTGCTGCTCGACGTGCTCCTGCCGGGCCTCGACGGCTTCCGCGTGCTCGAGGAGCTGCGCAAGGCGCACCCGGCGCTGCCGGTGATCATGCTGACCGCGCGCGGAGCCGAGGAGGACCGGGTGCGCGGCCTGCGGCGCGGGGCGGACGACTACGTGGTCAAGCCGTTCAGCACGAGCGAGCTGCTCGCGCGCGTCGAGGCCGTCCTGCGCCGCTCGGCCGAGCGCCCCGCCGCGCTCGCCACGCTCGTCATCGCCGGCCGCTCGATCGACTTCGAGCGCCGGGAGGCGCGGCTGCCGGACGGCGGCGTCGCGCAACTGACCGAGCGCGAGGCGTCGTTGCTCGAGTACCTGGCGCGCAACCGCGGGCGCGCTGTCGCGCGCGAGGAGCTCTTGCGCTGCGTCTGGGGCCTCGACCCGCGCGGCGTGCAGACGCGCACCGTCGACATGCACGTCGCGCGCCTGCGCGAGCAGCTCCACGACGACCCCGAGGCGCCGCAGGTGCTCGTCACGGTCCGCGGGAAGGGCTACATGCTCGCCGCGCCGGCCGGATGAGCGCGCGCGGCGCCAAGTGGCTCGCGTTCGGCGCGTGCGCGGCGGCGGTCGTCGGCGCGATGGTGTGGGTCTCGCTCGCCGCGCTCGAGGTCGAGGCCCGGCGCGACCAACTGCGCGTCGAGGGCGAGCGGCAGGACCGCCTCGAGCTCGCGCTGTGGCGCATGGACGCGACGGTGACGGCGCTGCTCGCGGGCGAGTCCGTGCGGCCGTGGTACCACTACGACGCGTTCTACGCCGAGGACGACGCGTTCACCGCGTCGCTCGCCCGCCGCGAGGCGCGCGAGGTGCTCGTGCCCTCGCCGCTCTTGGACGCGCGCTCCGACGTGCTCTCGCGCTACTTCAAGCTGCACGTGCAGTTCTACGAGAGCGGTCGCTCGAGCTCGCCGCAGGTGCCCGAGGGCGAGCTGCTCCCGCTCGCGCTGCGCCACGGCTACACGACCGAGGTCGCGGTGACGAGCAACGCGCGCATCCTGCGCCAACTCGACGAGCTGATCGCGGCGCGCTCGCTCCGCGAGGCGCTCGAAGGGGCCGCGGTGGCGGACGCGGCGCCGGCCCAGCCGAGCGGCGAGGCAGCGGTCGTCGACTCCGACGAATGGCGCCGGGTGCAGCAGCGCGCGCTCCAGGAGTTCCAGTTCCGCACGCAGAACCTCGAGCTCGCGCGCCGGCCGCTGCGCAGCGCGAACCGGATGCGCCGCACGTCCGACGCGGGCGAGGTCCAGGGCGCGTTCGAGCCGTACCTGTTCCCGGGCGCGGAGGGCGAGGCGTCCGAGCTGATCTTCGCGCGGCTCGTGCGCGCGTCCGACGGCGAGCGCGTCCAGGGCGTGTGGATCAACTGGGCCGTGCTGCAGAGCGAGCTGCTCGCCTCGGTGCGCGCGGACCTGTTCCCGTCCGAGGACGTCGACCTCGTGCACGCCGCGAGCCCGCCCGCGACCGCCGCGGCGTCGGGCGAGCTCGTGGGCCGCCTCGCGAGCCTGCCCGCGACCCTGGTCGTCGGCTCGTTCGACCCGGCGCCCCCGAGCGCGTGGACGACGACGCGCGCGGCGCTCGCCGTCGGCTGGATCGCGGTCCTCGCGTCGCTCTTCGCGGTCGCGCTCGTCCTGCGCGCCGCGATCGAGCTCGGCGAGCGGCGCGGCCGCTTCGCAGCCGCCGTCACGCACGAGCTCCGTACTCCGCTGACGACGTTCTGCATGTACGCGGAGATGCTCGCGAACGACATGGTGCGCGGCGAGGACGAGCGGCGGGCCTACCTGCGCACGCTCGAGCAGGAGTCGCGGCGCTTGCGCCGCATCGTCGACAACGTGCTGCAGTACGCGCGCGTCGACGGGCACGCGGGCGCGGCGCGCGCGGCCGCGGAGCACGACGCGGGCGAGCTGTTCGACCGCCTCGCGCCCGCGCTCGAGCGCCGCGCGGCGGAGTCGGACGCAACGCTCGATCTCGCGGGGCTCGCGCCCGCTCGCGGCGCGCGCGTGCGCGCCGACGCGCACGCCGTCGAGGAGATCCTGCTGAATCTCGTCGACAACGCCTGCAAGTACGGCGGCCAGCGCGCGCGCGTGGAGCTCTCCGCGAGCTCGGACGCGAGGCGCCTCGCCGTGCGCGTGCGCGACCACGGCCCCGGCGTCCCGCGCGGCAAGGAGCGCGAAGTGTTCGCCCCCTACCGCCGCGCGACCGGCGACGAGGGGAGCGCCACGCCCGGCATCGGGCTGGGGCTCACGCTCGCACGCGGCCTGGCGCGCGAGCTCGGCGGCGACGTGCGCCTGGTCGACGTCGACGCCGGCGCCGCCTTCGAGCTCACGCTCCCGCTGGCCGCGGCGGGCCGCTGACGCTCGCGCAGGCGCGTCGCCGTCCCGCGGATCAGCGCAGCGCGTCGTACGAGCGGTCGGGGTCCGGCGCGCTCTCGCACGGGAAGCCGCAGTCCGCCCAGCCCGGCTCGACGAGGCGGCCGCTCTGGTCGCGCGCTCCGCTGAAGCCGCCGTGCATGTTGACGAGCCGCGCGAAGCCGCGCGACGCGAGCAGCTCGCACGCGCGCGCCGAGCGGCCGCCCATCGCGCAGCCGAGGACGAGCGCGTTGGCCGGCTCGAAGTGGCGCTCGACGACGCCGATGAAGTCGGGGTTGGGCTCCATGCGCCCGCCCGGCCCCAGCACGGCGATCGGGATGTTGAACGCGCCGGGGACGTGCCCCTCCGCGTACTCCTCGGGCGTGCGCACGTCGACGTACGCCCAGCCCTGCTCGCCCTCGAGCAGCTCCTTCGCGCCGCCGGGATTCACCGTCTCGTAGCTCATCGCAAGGCGCCCCTCCTGGGGGCGCGCAGAGTAGCACGGCGGCGTTTCGGGCGCGCGAGACAGAACGGCGCCCCAGCCTCCAGTCCGGCGGCCCCGCTGGCCGATGCACAGACGCCCCTTTGCCCTCCGCGGAGTCCCCTTGTCGAGCGACCACCCCGAGCTGCGCCGCGTCATGCAGCGACTCAAGTTCCTGCCCCCGCTCCCGGCGGCGGTGCAGCGGCTGTGTCGCATGGCGGACGACCCGGCGGTCGACATCGAGGAGCTCGGCCGCGTGCTCTCGCTCGACCCGTCGCTGATGAGCCGGCTGCTCAAAGTGACGAACTCCGCGATGTACGGCCTGGCCGACCGCGTCGGAACCGTCAATCAGGCGATCATGGTCCTGGGCGTGCAGGGCGTGCGCAACCTCGCGACGGGCATCGCGGTCCTGCAGAGCAGCGCGACCGTTCCGCCGCGGGACGCCGAGCAGCTCCACGACTTCCAGGTCTACTGCATCGCCGTCGCGTGCACCGCGCGCCTGGTCGGCGTGCACGCGGGCATGGCGTGCGCCGACGAGGCGTTCACCGGCGGCATGCTCCACGCGCTCGGCCGGCTCGTCCTGCTGCAGCACTTCCCCGCCGAGTACGCCGAGACGGTGCAGCTCGCCCGCTCGGGCGCGCGCTCGATGTCCGAGTGGGAGGAGCGCCGCTTCGGCTCCGACGCCGCGTCGCTCGGCGGGATGCTCTGCCGCCAGTGGCGCCTCCCGGCGATGGTCACGCACGCGGTCACGAACCAGCACTCCACGCTGCCCGCGCGCGGCGACGGCACGGAGGCCGACCGGCTGCTGCGCGCGGTACGCGCGGCCGCGGAGCTCGTCCGCGTCGCCGAAATCGGGTTCGCGGCCGATCCGTGCGTCCACGCCGGATTCGCGGCCGAGGTCGCGCCGTACGGCGTCGAGCTCGAGCAACTCCACGACCTCCTTCTGCGCCTGCCCGAGGAGGTGCGCTCCGCCGCCTCGCCGTTCGGGCTCACGCCGAAGATCCGCCGCTTGCGCGTGCGCGCGCCCCACACGCTCGCCGTCGAGCTGCTCCTCGCCGACGGGTGGCGCGACACGGTCGCGCTCGTCCTGACGAGCCTCGGCTACGTCGCCGTCGCGCCGGGAGCGAAGCGCGAGCTCCCGGTCGTCGCGCGCCTCGCCGAGGGGCCGCACGACGACGCGGGCGGCGCGCGCGCGCTCGACTTCACGACGTTCCGGCGCGCCGAGCCCGGCAGCGACGGCGGCCGCGTCCACGTGGAGCGCCTCAAGCGGTGGCTGGCCGAGCGGCTGCCGACGGAGCGCCAGGAGGCGGCGTGAGGGCGCGCGCGCTGCTCGTCGCGCGCGATCCCATCGTGCTGGACGCGTTGCGGACGGCGCTCGATGCCGTCGACTGCGACGTGCTCGCGGCGGCGAGCGTCGACGACGCGCTCGCGATCGCCGAGGAGCTGCGCCTCACGCTCGTCGTGCTCGACGGCCTCGCCGACGCGGACGCCGCGCTGCTCGCGCGCATGCGCGCCGAGCACCCCGACGTCGTGCGCCTCGTGCTCGTCGATGAGCGCGCGCTCCCGCTGCGCGCCGTCAACGAAGCCGGCGCGTTCCGGCTCGTGCCGCGCGGCGCCGCGGACGCCGAGCTGCGCCACGCCGTGGTCGCCGCGATCGACCGCCATACCGAGCGCGCCGACCGCGCGCGCCGCGACGTGCTCGCCGCGAAGCAGATCACCGCGCTGCGCAGCTCGCAGCGGAGCCTCGACGCGCGCCAACGCGAGCTCGTGCGCGACCTCGCCGGCCTGCGGGCGCGCGCGGCGCGCTCGGTCGAGGAGACGGTCGCGGCCCTCGCGGCGATGGCGGACATGCACCTCGCCGGCGTCGGCGCCCACGGAGCGCGCGTCGAAGCGCTGTGCGAAGCGACCGCGCGCCGGCTCGACCTCGGCGACGACGAGCGCGCGCTGCTGCGCATCGCCGCGCGGCTGCACGACGTCGGCAAGGTCGGCGTGCCGCCCGAAGCGCTCTTCTTCCCCGAGGACTACCTGCGGCCCAAGGAGCGCGAGGCGCGCCGCGCGCACGCCGCGTTCTCCGCCGCGATCGTCGAGCGTCTCAGCGGCTGCTCGCAGGCGGCGCACATCATCCGCCACCACCACGAGAGCTGGGACGGCAGCGGCTACCCCGACGGTCTCGCGGGCGAGGCGATCCCGATCGGCGCGCGCATCCTGCGGGCGGCCGACGCGCTCGACGTCGCGCGCCACCCGACCGACCCGACGGCGAAGCCGCTCGCGGGCGCCGACGCGCTCGCCGTCCTGCGCGAGGAGGAGCCCGCCCGCTTCGACCCGCGCGTCGTCGCCGCGCTCCTCGAGGCGGAAACCGCGAACGCGCACGCGGCGTAGCCGCTACTCGACGGCGCGTCCCGTCTTCGGATCGACGCGCAGGCCGAGCTCCTCGTCGGCGTGCACGTAGAACACGAAGCCGTACATCATCTCGTGGTACGTCTGCAGGCCGAAGCGCACGGTCGCCGCGGGGTCGGGGTTGTACGGGTTGAACGGCGAGTTGTCGAAGTGCGCGAGGCACTCGAGCACGGTGCCGGCGGGAAAGCGCACGGCCCCGCGCTCCCACTCGTACGCCATCTGCCAGTCGAAGTTGTAGTTCGGCACGAGCAGCAGCGTCTCGTCCTCCGCGCCCGGCCGCTTCGCGACGAAGCGCATGTCGCGGCCGCGCACGTGCATGTGCGCGAACATCCCGATGCCGATCGAGTCGGCATCGAGCTTGCGGCGGCCGACGACCTCGTGCGCCGGCGCGCCGGGCGGGATCTCGAAGCGGCGGCTCTGCACCTGCTCGTGGCGCAGCCGCTTGCGCACCGGCTCGCGCGGGTACGAGAGCCCGACGGCGATGCGGTCGGTCGCGCGCTCCCCGCTCGTGACGTAGTGCATCTGCAGCGCGAGCACCGAGCCGGCGGGGACGAGCACGGCGACGCCCTCGGGTAGCGTCATCGCGCTGCCGCCCGGCACCTGGCCGGTGATGAAGTTGTCCTGCGAGAAGCTCTCGCCGAGCGCGACGTACGCGAGGTTCGCGTGGTGCAGGACACGCGGGTTCTGCGGCTTGATCTCGACGCGAGCGAGCCACGTGTCGCGCGTGAACACGTACGGGAGGATCGTGTACTGGTACGGCACGTAACCGTCGGCGGGCACCTCCACCTCGCGCGGCGAGCGCAGGACGAGGTCGGGCTCGCCGATGCGCCACTCGGCGCGCTCGAACGTCCGCGGCGGCGGCGCGAGCTCCGGGTCGCCGAGCGGCGTCCCCGCGGCGATCCACGCCGCGATCGTCTCGCGCTCTCGAGCGCTCATCAGCCGGCCCTCGTGGAACGAGCCGTAGTCCGGGCTCGCGAACCACGGCGGCATGCGCTGTTGCGCGACCGCCTCGGCGACGACGTCCGCGCGGTCGGCGACGTCGCGCGCCTCGACGAGCGCGAACGGCGCCGAGCCGCCGTCGTGGTGGCAGTCCTGACAGTAGCGCTGGACGAGCGGCGCGACGTGCTCCGACCACGTCGGCGGCGACGGCCCCGGCCGGGCCGCGCGCGACGCGGGGATCGGGCAGCCGTCGACCGCGGTCTCGGGAACGCGCACCTCGCGGCCGGCGAGGACGTCCTCGAGCGCCTCGCGCAGGTCCTCGCGCCCCGTCGACGGACGCGCGCCGCCGAAGCGGAACTGCCCGTCGACGCGCCCGCGGTAGCGCAGCACGCCGGCCGCATCGAGCACGCAGACCTCGGGCGTGCGCTCGGCCCCGAGCGCGCGCACCGCGTCGCCGTCGAAGTCCTTCCCGAACGGGAACGCGGCGCCGGCCTCGACCGCGAACGCCGCGACCTCGACCAACGTCGTCGTCGGGCCGACGTCCAGCCCGAGGAAGCGCACGCCGCGCCCGCGCATCTCGCGCTCCAGGGCGGCGAGCCGCGGGAGGTAGCGCTGCGCCAGAGGGCACTCGACGGTGGTGAAGACGACGACGCTCGCCTCGCGCGGGCCGAGCTCGTCGAGCGAGCGCCGCAGGTAGCGCGTGTCGACGAGCTCGAAACGCTCGACCCGCTGGCCGACCGCGACGCGCTCGTCGTCGCCGGACGCGGCGCCCGCCGCTCCCGCGAGCGCGACGAGGGCCGCCAACAGGGGGAAGGCTCTCATGGCGAGCGTCCAGGCTAGACTCTCCGCCCCTCTCCCCGCCTGGCCGGCGCATTTTCCCGGCGCCGGGCGCTCGCGACGGGCGCGCGTCGCCGTACGTACGTCGCCCGTCCACCCTGCCTCCCGAGCTCATGCAGTCGACGTCCCCCCTCGCCCGCCTGTCCCTCGTCCTGCCGCTCCTCGCCGCGTCCGCCGTCCGGATCGGCGCCGCCCAGGAAGCTGCCCCCCCGCAAGCTCCCAAAGGCGTCGAGCGCGCGATCGAGGGCGCTGACGGTCTGCTCGTCGAGCCCGCGCTCGAGCCCGGCCGCGCCAGCGTGCTGCTGCTCGCCCGCGCCGGGTCGCTGTACGAGCCGGCCGAGCAGGCGGGCCTGGTCGCCGTGCTCGCGGCTGCATTGCGGGCGGAGCCGGGCCTCGATGCCTGGCTCGCCGAGCACGACGCGAGCCTGTCGGTCGAGCACGACCCCGACTACCTCGTCCTGGCGCTCGAGTGCCCCGAGGAGCACCTCGCCGCCGGCCTCGCGCGCGCCGCGGCGTTGCTCGCCGAGCCCCGTCTGCCCGCCGCCGCGGTCGACGCGGCACGCTCGGCGGCGCGCGCCGCGCTACCGGCCGAGAGCGCGGCTACGCTCGCCGACCGGACGCTGGCGATGGTGTCGTACGGCGCGCGCTCGCCGTTCGCGACGCTCGCGAGCGCCGAGACGCTCGCGCGCGTCGACCGCGACGCGCTGGCGGGCCACCTGCGCGCGTTCGCCGGCCGCGACCGCGTCTTCGCGGGCGTCGCGGCCGCCGCCGGCGCGGACGACGTCGCCGCGACGCTCGCGACCGCGCTCGAGTCGCTCGAGAAGTCGACCTCGGACGCGGACGCGCGGCACCCGACGTTCCGCACCCCGATCCGCACGCAGATCTACGTCGTCGACCGGCCCGACCGGCCCGCGGACGACGAGACGATTGCCGGCGCGAAACACACCGAGCTGCGTATCGCGACCGCGGGCGCGTCGCTCGGCGCGCTGCGCTACCCGCCGTGGCTCGTCTGGTCCGAGCTCGTCGGGGCGACGGTCGCGCAGCGCTTCGCCCACCTGCCGTCCGTGCGCGTGCGCCACGCCGGCGCAGCCTACGAGCGAGCGGGCCAGCTCGAGGTCGCGGCGACGGTGCCGCACGACGAGGTCGGCCGCACCGCGACAGACCTGCTCGAGTACGTCGCGTCGTCGCTGGAGCGGGCGCAGGACGAAGAGGCCCTCGAGGCGGCCAAGGCCGCGGCGTCGGGGAGGGCGGGCCACGCGGGCTCCACGCCGCGCGCGGCGTTCCGCGACCGCGTCCGGTGCGTGGCCGCCGGTCTGCCGCCCGCGTTCTGGAACGACCGCGAGCGCGCGATCCGCAACATGACGCCCGAGATCGTCGTCATGGGCACGGGCGGCGAGGTCGCGCTGCAGCAGTTCGTCGTCGTCGCCGTCGGTCCAGGCGCGAAGCTCGAGCGCTCGCTCGGCTACGTGGCGGCGGTGCAGGTGCTGCCCCCCACGCTCGAGGCCGCGCGCACGCCCGAGGGGATCGCGGCGGCGGCGCGACTCGTCGAGGCGCTCGGCGGCGCGGAGCGCTGGAGCGACGTGCGCGCGCTGCACATCGCGGTCACGGCGTCGACGCGCCTCGTCGACCCGAACGGGCAACCGTACGACGACGTGTCGAAGCACCTGCAATGGCGCTCGCTCGACGACATGCTGTTCCGCGAGGAGCGGCGCGCGGTCGGCCGCGGGCTGCTCGTCGACGTCCTCGACGGCGCGGGCGGCTGGTCGCGCGATCCGGTGAACGTCACCGGCGTCGCTCCGCGCCGGCTCGCGATGCAGCAGGGCGGCGCGCGGCGCTACCTCTACCGGCTCGTGCACCGCCTCGCGGCCGGCGAGCCGCTGGGCCTGTCGGTCGACGAGAGCGGCGCGCTGCTCGTCTTCGACGATCTCGAGCCGCTCGCCCGCCTCGTGCTCGAAAAGTCGGGCCGTCCGCGCTCGCTGTCGTGGGCCGGCCTCGGCTACGAGCAGACGTTCGTCTACGACGAGTGGGCCGAGCACGAGGGCATCCGCTACGCCCGCGCGTGGCACCTCGACGGCATCGACGCGCGCTTCGAGATCACGCGCATCGAGCTGAACCCCGAGCTCACCGACGAGCTGTTCGCGCGGCCCTAGTCCGGGCTAGACGCGCGCTACTGGGGATCACGGGAGCGCGCGCAGCTCTCGGAAGAGCCGCGCGAGCCGCGCGACGCGCTCGCGGTCGACCGGCGCGTCCGCGCGCCCGTCGCGCTTCAGCCACGTGCCGACGATCGCGCCGTCGGCGACGGCGAGCAGCTCTCGGGCGCTCTCCTCGTCGAAGCCCGAGCCGACGAGGAGCGGCGCGCTCGGCACGCTCTCGCGCACGCGCTCGAGGTCGGCCTGCGCCGTGCGCGCGCCCGTGCCGGAGCCGCTGACGACGAGCGCGTCGGCGAGCCCCCGCTCGACCGTCTCGCGCGCGGCGCGCTCGATCGGCTCGGCCCCCAGCGGCGTCGCGTGCTTCACGTGCACGTCGGCGAGGATCGCGACCTGGGGGCACAGTCGCGCGCGCTCGCGCAGCGTCTGGGCGGCGCGGCCCTCGAGCACGCCCTGGTCGGTGACCGCGGCGCCCACGTGCACGTTGACGCGCACGAACCGCGCGCCGGTCGCGGCCGCGAGCCCCAGCGCCGAGCGCGCGTCGTTGCGCAGGCAGTTCACGCCGAGCGGCAGCGCACCGGCCTCCGCGCGCACCGCGTCGAGCGCGAGCGCCATCGCCGCGACGGTCTCCGGCGGCACGCGCTCGCCCCAGAACGGCACGTCGCCGAAGTTCTCGACGAGCACCGCGTCGCAGCCGCCCTCGGCGAGCGCGCACGCGTCGCTGCGCGCGGCCTCGAGGACCGCGCGGAGATCCCCGCCGAAGCGCGGCGCGCCCGGCAGCGGCAACAGGTGCACCATGCCGACGAAGAGCGGCGGTCGGGAGAACAGGTCGCTCATCGCGGGGAGCTTACCCGCATTGGACCGCGGGAGGCCGATCCGCCACCATGCGCCCATGCCGCGCCGCCGCCGCTCCGCCGGGCGCTTCGTGCCGTGGGCCTGCACGTTCGCGGGCGGCGTGGTCACGGGGGTCGGGCTCGTCCTCATGGCGCAGGTGCGCGTGATCCGCTACGTCCAGGGCGAGATCGGGCGGCTCAATGCGATCGAGCGGCTGCTCGGTAAGGCGACGTTCCTGTGGCGCAGCCTCGACGAGAAGGTCGCGCTCGCGCTCGGCGAGATCTCGCACGAACACCTCGAGCACACGCACTTCGCCGGGCTCGCGCTCGCGCTCTTCGGGCTCCTCGGCGTCGGGATCGCCCTGCCGCGCCTGCTGCGCGGGAAGTGGGTCCGGTGAGCGCGCCCCCCGCCGACCCGCTGCTCGAGACGCTGCGGTCGCGGTTCGGCCTCGATGCGTTCCGCGGCCCCCAGCGCGAGGCGATCGAGGCGGTGCTCGCGGGCCGGGACGTGCTGCTGACGATGCCGACAGGCGCGGGCAAGTCGCTCGTGTACCAGCTCCCCGCGCTCGTCCTCGACGGCCTCGTGCTCGTCGTCAGCCCGCTGATCGCGCTGATGAAGGACCAGGTCGACGCGCTGGTCGAGCGCGGGATCGCGGCGACGTTCGTCAACTCGTCGATCGACGCCGCCGAGCGCGCGCGCCGGCTCGAGCGCGCCGCGCGCGGCGAGCTCGACCTGCTGTTCGTCACGCCCGAGCGCTTCCGCAGCCCCGCGTTCGACGAGCTCCTGCCGCGCCTGCGCGTCGCGCGCTTCGCGGTCGACGAGGCGCACTGCATCAGCCAGTGGGGCCACGACTTCCGGCCGGACTACTCGCGCCTGGGCGAGTACCGCCGGCGCGTCGGCTCGCCGCCGGCGATCGCCCTGACCGCGACGGCGACGCCCGCGGTGGCGAGCGACATCGTCGGCCGCCTCGAGCTGACGGACCCGCTCGTGATCCGCACGGGCATCGAGCGGCCGAACCTGTTCCTCGCGGCGACTGTCGTCGACCACGCCGAGGACAAGCTCCCGATTCTCGCCGACCGCGTGCGCTCGATCGACGGGCCCGGCATCGTCTACTCGACCCTCGTGCGCGACCTCGAGGAGCTGCACGTCGAGCTGCGCCGGCGCGGCGTCGACAGCCTCGTCTACCACGGCAAGCTGTCGGCGCGCGAGCGGCGCGAGATGCAGGACGCGTTCATGCGGAGCGAGCGCCGGGTCGTGCTCGCGACCAACGCGTTCGGCATGGGGGTCGACAAGGCGGACATCCGCTTCGTGCTGCACGCGCAGGTGCCGCGCACGCTCGAGGCGTGGACGCAGGAGGTCGGCCGCGCCGGCCGCGACGGCCTGCCGGCGTGGTGCGAGCTGCTCTTCCTCGAGGAGGACCTCGCGATCCACCAGAGCTTCGTCTCGTGGGCGAACCCCTCGCGCGAGTACGTCCTGGGCGTGTACGAGACGCTGCGGAGCTGGGGCGAGCGCGTCGCGACGCGCGATCTCGACGATCTGCGCGCGGAGCTGCTCGTCAAGAACCGCAGCGACAACCGCGTCTCGATCGCGCTGAGCTGGCTCGAGGTGCTCGGCGTGATCGCGGGCTCGTTCGAGGCGCACGACCTGCGCGTCGTGCGGCCGCTCGAGCCCGGCGAGCTGCCCGCGTCGGTCGGCTCGCCCGACAAGCACCGGCACGACCTGATGGGCCTCTTGGCGCTGGCGCGCTTCGCGAAGGACGCCCAGACGTGCCGGCGAGCGGCGGTCGCGGCGCACTTCGCCCTGCCCGCGCCGCCCGTGCCCTGCGGCGCGTGCGACGCGTGCACGCCGGCCGACGCGTGGCGCGCGGAGCGGTTCTGCGCGCGAGAGGAGACGCCGCGCGAGGTGCGCGGCGACGAGCACGTCGGCGAGATCGCCCGGCCTGCGCCCGCCGAACGCGGGCGCTCGCGCGGCGGCTTCCGGCGCGGCGATTGGGTGCGCATCGACCGCCGGCACCTCGGCCAGGTCGTGCGCGTCGAGGGCGAGGGCGATCGCGTGCGGCTGGTCGTCGAGGACGCCCGCGACCTGCGCCAGCGCACGATCGACCCGCGCCGGCGGCGCGTGGAACGGTGCGATCCATGAGCCCAACCCTCGCGCTCGCCGCGCCGAGCGCGGTGCACTACCTGCCGCTCGCGACGACCGCGCTCGCCGCGGCCTTCGCCGTCGCGCTCTTCTTGCGCTGGCGCGAGCGCGGTGGCCTCCATCTCGCCTGGTGGTGCGCCGGCGTCGTGTGCTACGGCACAGGCACTGCGATCGAGAGCGCGATCGTGCTCGCGGGCAACGGGCCGGGGCTCACGCGCGCGTGGTACGCGGCGGGCGCGGTGCTCGGCGCGTACCCGCTCGCGCAGGGCAGCGCGTACCTCGTCCTCACGCGCCGCGCCGCGCACGCGGCGACGGCGCTGACCGCCCCGCTCGTCGCCGTGCTCGCGCTCGCGACGCTCGCGGCGCCGGTCGACGCGGCGGCGCTGGAGCCGCACCGGCCGGCGTCGGCGGCGATCGGATGGAGCTGGATCCGCGCGCTCGTGCCGTTCGTCAACGGGTACGCGGCGCTCGTGCTCGTCGGGAGCGCGGCGTGGAGCGCGGTGCGCTTCGCGCGCCGGCGCCGCACCGGCGAGCCCGCGGCCGGCCGCCGCGCGCTGGGGAACGCGCTCATCGCGCTCGGCGCGCTGCTCCCCGGCATCGGCGGCGCGATCGCCCGCCACGGACCGGTCGAGCCGCTCTACGTGACGGAGCTCGTCGGGCTCGCGCTGATCGCCGCCGGCTACGCCGCGTGCACCCGCGGCCGGGGGGGCTGAACAGCGGCTGCCGAATCGGCACGCAACGCTGCCAGAGCGGCAGCCAGCGCCGCGCGGGCGCGTCGAAACTGCCCTCGCGACCCCGCCAGCAGCGCCTTCAGCGGCTGGCATCCCTCTTGCTTCTGGCGCAGCGGCTCGGGCGCGGCGCGCGATCGCCGGCCCCGTGACCCTTCGATCCCCGCGAGTAGCTGAGGCCCAAGGCCCGATCCACGAGGTCTGGTACGACATGGTCCGGTACGACACGGTCTGGTACAGCATCGACGAGCCCCGCCGCAACGGGCTGCGCCCCGCGGCGGACCTGTTCCCGCACCTGGCGACCGCGCAGGCGCTCCCCCGCCGGCGCGCTCTCGCGGTTGCGGCCCACCCGCCGCTGTGCGTGGCGCGCCAGGACGACGCGCTGAGCGTCGTCGCCGAGCTCCCGGGCCGCACCGCCGCGGACGTCGAGATCGTCGTCGAGCACGACGTCCTGACGCTGCGCGGCCGCGAGCTGCCGGCCGAGGCCGGCGAGGACGTGCGCGTGCTGCGCCGCGAGCGGCACCGCGGCGCGTTCGAGCGGCGCCTGCGCGTCCCGTTCGAGATCGACGCCGATCGCGTGAGCGCGCGCTTCGCCGACGGGCTCCTCACGATCCGCGTCGCCGAGCCCGCCGCGAACGCGCCGCGGACCATCTCCATCGACACCGAGTGACCCGCACCGAGTCCCCCGATCCAGTGATCCCGCCCAGTGAAGGGAGAAACGCAATGAGCACCGAGACCACGCTCCCCGTCGCGACTCCGCGCGCCGACGTCGTCGAGCGCAGCGACCGGATCGAGATCATGCTCGACCTGCCGGGCGCCGACCGCGACTCGATCGAGGCGCAGGTCGAGCGCGGCGTCCTGGTCGTGCGCGCCCGCGCCGCCTGCGCGCTTCCCGCCGATGCCCACGAGCTGCGCCGCGAGTTCGCGGCGCGCCGGTTCGAGCGCTCGTTCCATCTCGCGGTCGAGATCGACTCCGACGCGATCCGCGCCCGTTACGACGACGGCGTGCTGCAGCTCGAGCTGCCGCGCCGCCAGCCCGCGCGCCGCTCGATCCCGATCCGGACCGAGCCCGAGCGCACCGCGTCCGAGTGACCCCGTCCACCGTCAGCGCCCATTCGAGAACCCCGATGACCAACATCTCCCCCTGGCGCCGTCGCGGCGAAGCGGCGACCAGCCTGTTCGACCAGCTCCTGCCCAACATCGACCAGTTCCTCGCCGGGACGCCGTTCGCCCGCTCGGGCGACGTGACGCCGCGGATCGACGTGTACGAGACCCAGGAGGACCTGCGCGTCGAGGTCGAGCTGCCCGGCGTCGCCGAGAACGACCTGTCGGTCACTCTCGAGGAGGGAGCGCTCGTCATCGCCGGCGAGAAGCGCGCCGAGCACAGCGAGAGCCGCGCGGGCTGGCTGCGGTCCGAGCGCGTGTACGGCGCGTTCCGGCGCGTCGTTCCGCTGCCGTGGAAGGTCGCCGAGGAGGACGTGCGCGCGACGTTCCGCCAGGGCGTTCTCGAGGTGCGGCTGCCGAAGGGGCCGGAGGCCCGCACGCGCTCGATCCGCATCGAGCGCGGCGGCGCCGAGTGACGTCCGGCACACGGGCGGTCCACCGCTTCACGATCGGGCGCCGCTCGCTCGACTGCCGGCTCGTACGCTAGTTCGGGCTCGCTGGCTCCCCCGCATGCAAGGCTTCCTCGAATGGCTCCGCTCGAAGGGCTACCGCACCGCGCGGCGGATCCTCGTCTCGGTCGCCGGCGGCACGGTGGTGCTGATCGGCATCGTGCTGCTCGTCACGCCGGGCCCGGCGTTCATCGTCATCCCGGCGGGCATCGCGATCCTCGCCGTGGAGTTCACGTGGGCGCGCCGCACGCTGGACGAGCTGAAGCGCCGCATCGCGCGGGCGCGCGGCCTGCCTGAGGAGCCGCGCGAAGAAGCCTGAGGCGCCGCACCCCCACAGAGCACACCCGGGCTAGGATAGTGCTTATGCACGCCCAGCACGGGTCGACCCCGGACGTGACGCGTCGCCGTCCCGACGAGCGAGAGCACGCCGATGGTTGAGCGGCCGCCGATACCGCGGAGCGAACGGGAAGCGATCCTCATCGTCGAGGACGATCCGGACGCGCGCGAGCTGCTCGCCGCGCTGCTCTCCGCCCACGGCTACCGCGTTCTGCGCGCGCGCCACGGGGTCGAGGCGCTCGAGCGGCTCGCGGAGGACGCCGACGTGTGCCTGATCCTGCTCGACCTGATGCTGCCGCTGATGGACGGGCAGGAGTTCCGCGCCGAGCAGCTCCGCCGGCCCGACATCGCCGCGATTCCGGTCGTGGTCGTCTCGGCCGACGACGAGCTCGAGTCGAAGGCGCAACGCCTGCACGCGAGCGCCGCGCTGCGCAAGCCGGTCGAGCTCGAGCGCCTGCTCGAGCTGGTGCGCGCGCACTGCCCGCACGGCGCGAGCTGACTTGCGAGCCAGCCGGCGTCGTCAGCCGAGCGCGTCGTGCACCGCGTCGATCTTGTCGTCGATGCTCTGCGCCTTGTCGGTGCGCGAGCCGAGCCGGATCGTCGTCGAGATGCGCGTCGCGCCGCCGGCGTGCAGCTCCTCGTGGATGCGCTTCAGCGCGGCGAACACGACGTCGTAGTCGCCCTCGACGTTGGTGCCGTAGCCGTGCAGATGGAGCGGCAGACCGGTCTCGCGCAGGATCTCGAACGCGCGCGCGACTTCGCGGCGCACGCTGGCGCGGCCGGTGAACGGGACGACGCAGATGTCGGCGATGACGTGCATCGCCCGAGGATAGCGCCCCGGCGTGGAGGGTTGGCGTGGAGGGTTGCAGCGGCGGCACGCTCAGCCGAGCGCGGCCTGCGCGCTGCGCTCGAGCTCGTCGAGCAGCGCGCCGACGCGCGCGCTCTCGGCGTCGATCCGCTCGCTCGGCAGGTCGCGCTCGATCAGGATCGGCGCGCCGACGGCGAACGCGACGCGCGCGAACGGCAGGGGCACGAGCAGCCGGTCCCACGTCGGCAGGCGCACGCCGGCGCCGACCGCACAAGCGAGCGGAAGGATCGGCGCGCCGGCGAGCTGCGACAGGATCACCGCGCCGGGCTTGAAGACGCGCGCCGGCCCCTGCGGCCCGTCGGCGGGGAGCACGGGCGAGACGCCGTCGCGGCGCATCGCACGGTGCAGGTCGCGCAGCGCGCGCACGCCGGTGCGCGTCGCCGAGCCGCGCACGACGGCCGCGCCGAAGCGTGCGGCGACGAGCGCGGCGAGCTCGCCGTCGACCGACGGGCTGATGAGCAGGCAGGGGCGCAGTCCGCGCTCACGGAGCGCGTGGACGAAGCCGAGACACGACACCAGCCGCTGGTGCCAGAAGCACGGGAGGACGGGGCCGCCGCCCGCCAGCGCGGCGGCGAGGTGCTCCTCCCCCACGATGGCGCGCACGCGCGCGGTGCGCCAGGCGAGCCGGACGACGAGCGCGAGCAGCGGGGCGAGCGCGCGGTACGTCGCGCGGCGCACGGGCCCGAGCCGGCGCTTCGACGTGACGCGCTTGCCGGCGAAGAGCCCCGACCCCGGCTCGCCGCCGTCAGCCACCGCTCTCGAGCGCCTCGACCGCGGCGAGCAGGTCGCCGACGGTGCGGATGCGCCCCGCGGCGTCGTCGTCGATCTCGACGTCGAGCCGGTCCTCGAGCTCGACGAGCAACCGCAGCGCGCGCGGCGAGTCGACGCCCAGATCGGCGACGAGGTCCTGGTCCCGCGCCAGCCCGTCGACCGCGCAGCCCGTCACCTCGGCGAGCACCTCGAGCGCGACGCGCTCGCGCTTCTGGGCGTCGGTGGACGTCATCGCGCAGAGGATACGCGCGCGCGAGGGCGAGCGCACGAGGACGAGGACGGGGCGGGGCGGGGCGACGCTCGCTCGCCCGCCCCGGGTCCACCGCCTCCCCCACCCTCCACGGGCAGGACCGAGGCGGGGTGCGCGGGGTTGCGTCGTCCGCTCGTTTTCTTTTCGGCCGCGCCGGGCGCTACGGCTCGCCGGCGAGCCGCTCGAGCGCGCCGGCGAGGTAGCGGCGGCGGAGCTCGGCGCGCTGGACCTTGCCGCTCGTCGTCTTCGGGAGCGCGCCGCGGCGCAGGAACACGACGTCCGCGAGAGGGACGGCGAAGGCGTGGCCGACGCGGGTGCGGATCTCGCGCTCGAGGGCGGCGAGCGCGGCGGTCTCGGCGACCTCGACCGCGAGCACCGGGACCTCGCCGGCGCCGCGGCGCTCGACCGAGAACGCGCCCGCGCGGACGGTGCCGCCGCCGCCGGTCGCGCGCTCGGCGACCCACTCGAGCTCGTGCGGGCTCAGGTTCTGGCCGTTCACGATGAGCAGATCCTTGGAGCGGCCCGTGATCCACAGGTCGCCGTCCGCGCGCAGGCCCAGGTCGCCGGTCCACAACCAACCGTCGCGCAGCGCTGCGTCGGTCGCCGCGCTGTCGCGCCAGTAGCCCGCGAACACGCCGGGGCCGCGCACGCAGATCGCGCCGACGCGGCCGTCGGGAAGCGGCGTTCCGTCGGGCGCGCGCACCTCGACCGCGGTGTCGGCGACGGGCGAGCCGACCGACACGACCTCGGCCTCCGCCCCGGCGGCGGAGGCCGCGACGCGGCGCGTGCGCACGCCCTCGCCGCGCACGTCGAACGTCACCGCGAGCGTCGCCTCCGCGAGCCCGTAGCACGGGCGGAACGCGCGCGCGTCGAAGCCGAGGCACGCGTACGCATCGGCGAACGCGCTCATCGTCTCCGGCCGGATCATCTCCGCGCCGACGAGCGCGGCCCGCAGCCCCGACAGGTCGACGCCGGCGAGCTCGCTCGGCGGCACGCGCTCGACGCACGTGTGATACGCGAAGCTCGGCGCGGCCGACATCGTCAGCGGGTGCCGCGCGATCTCGCGCAGCCACGTCTGCGGCCGGCCGAGGAACGTGCGCGGCCGCATGAGCCACAGATCGATCCCCGCGAACGCGCAGAACAGCAGCCCCCCGACCAGGCCCATGTCGTGGTGCAGGGGCAGCCACGACACGCCGGTCGCGGGCCATGCACGCGGCGGCGCGCCGGCCATCGTGGCGAGCGCGTGCTCGATCGCGAACGCGTTGTGCACCGCGGCGCGATGCGGGATCACCACCGCGCGCGGCGCGCCCGTCGAGCCGCTCGTGAGCTGCAGGAACGCGACGTCCTCGGGGTCCGCTTCGACGCGCGCGCCTGCCTCGAGCGGCGCTAGAGCGTCGAGCTCCTCGGGCGTGACCGCGACCGCGCGCGCGCGCTCCCGGCCCGCCTCGGCGGCGGCGGCGCGCAGCGCGTCCGAGCAGACGAGCGTCTCGGCGTCGAGCGCGTCGCAGACCGCCTCGAGCCGCTCGAGATGGTGCTCCGCGCCACCCAGGCCGCCGGGCGCGGCGACCGCGACCGGCCACGCGCCGTGCACCAGCGCGCCGAGCCACGCGTCGAGGAACTCCCACGACGTCGGCAGGCAGATCGGGACGGGCGCCCCGGGCCGAACGCCGTGGCGGGCGAGCCGGCCCGCGCTCGCCCGCGCGGCCGCCAGCACCTCCCGCCAGGAGCGGCGCTCCGCGGGACGGCCGCGCGCGTCGAGCAGCCCGAGGCCGCGGTCGGCGAAGCGCTCGGCGGCGCGCTCGAGCACGCCGCAGAGCGTCGCGGGGCGGTCGGGAGGAGCGGACACAGCGGACGGATTCTGCGCGCGACGGGGCGCCGAGTCCACGCACGAAGGGCTGGGCCGGGCTGGGCGCGAAAGGCCTCACCGAAGCCTCGTACGCGCCGTAGACCGCTCCCGGCGGGGCACGGGGAAGATCCCCTCGCACCGCTCGTCCGCGGGGTACGATTCGGTCGTCTGGACCCGGATCGCCTCGTCTCCCGGGTCGCTCGCCCTCCCAAATGGGGTCCCGCGCCTCGGATCCCACGCCTCCTCAGGGCCTTGCATCCATGAAACCGTCCGTCCTCGTCGGCCTCGTCGCCGTGGGCCTCGCGGCCCTCCTGATCGCTCTCTCCACGACCCTCGGGCCCGAGCCGAAGGCCTCCGATCGCGGCTCGTCGGTGACCCCCGGTCCCGTCGCGCCCCTGGCCGACCCCGACCGCCCGGCCGCGCCGCTCGCGGGCTCGGGCGCGGGCCAGCCGCAGCCCGTGGACGTCGTGGACGTCGCGGCGACGCGCGCGGCCGAGGCGGCCGACGGCGAGCAGTACGCCAACACCCTGGTCGTGAGCGTGGTCGACGGGAACGGCAAAGGCGTCGCGGGCGCCGCGCTGCGCTTGATCCACCGGCCGCAGCCGACGGGCGGCGGGCTGGCGGCCCTCCTGTCCGCCACCGGCCAGGGCGATGACCTCGGCGATTCGCGCCGCGGATCGACCGGCCCCGGCGGCCGCCACGCGTTCCGCAGTCTCGCGCCGGAGGGGACGTACGCCGTGATCGCGGAGCACGCCGACTTCGCGCAGGGCAACGTCGGCGGCGTGCGCGTCGGCCCGAGCGGCGATCACGAGGTCACCGTGAAGCTCGACGAGGGCTTCCGCCTGACCGGCGTCGTGCGCGATCAGGACGGCGAGCCGATCCACGGGGCGCGGGTCCGGCTCCTCACGCAGCTCCAACAGGCCGCGCTCGCGGGGTCGACGAGCTCGGTGCAATCGATCACGACCGACTCGAAGGGCGCCTACGAGCTGGGCGCGATCCCGCCCGGCCGCTTCGCTCTGCTGGTCTCCGCGCGGGATTTCGCGACGCAGACCCTGCCGCAGATCCACTTCGACCCGCGCGGGAAGCGCGCGCTCGAGCACGACGTCGTGCTGCCGCCGGCCCGCGCGCTCGCGGGCGTGGTCGTCGGCGATGATGGCGAAGGCATCGCCGGCGCGAACGTCGACGTGTTCGGCCCGCGCGGCGGGCTGCCGTCGCGCTCGACCGCGACGACGGACGCGCAGGGTCGCTTCCGCGTGGCCGACCTGCAGGGGGGCGGCTACGACCTCCAGGTGCAGGCGGTCGGCTTCCGTCGGGGCGCCGCCGTGGACGTCGCGGCGGGGACCGACGACGTGCGCGTGACGCTCCAGGCGCTCGCGGGCGTGCGCGGCCGCGTCGTCGCCGCCGCCGGCGAGTCGCCGGCCACGTTCCGCGTGTCGGTGAAGCGCGTGCAAGGCAGCGCGTTCGCGTCGACCGGCCTGGCGAAGGACGTCGAGGATGCCGAGGGTGCGTTCGAGATCGAGGGTCTCGCGCCGGGGGAGTACGTCGTCGAGGGCCGCGCGGACGGCTTCGCTCCGACGCTTTCGGCGCCGTTCACGATCACCGACGGTGGGCCGACGCCCGAGGTGCTGGTCGAGCTGACGCGCGGCGGGACCGTGCGCGGGCGCGCGGTCGACAAGCTGACGGGCGAGCCCGTCGCAGGCGCCACCGTCGCCAGCTACCAGACCGGCCACGTCGAGACGGCGCTGCACGCGATGTTCGCGGGGTCGCACGACGGCGGCGGCGGCGCGACGCGCCGCAAGGCGGTCACCGACGAAGAGGGCTACTTCGAGCTCGCCGGCCTGCGTCCCGAAACCTACCAGATCGAGATCCGCTCGCCCGCGCACTGCGAGCGCGTGCTCGCCGGTCGGATGATCCTCGAAGGCGTCGAGGACGACCTGGGGGCGGTCCAACTGTCGCGCGGAGCGACCCTGCGCGGAACCGTGCTCGGAAGCGACAAGAAGCCGTCGCCCGGCGCCAAGGTCCAACTGATGTCGGTCGGTGGAACCGCGCTCCCCGGGCAGTCCGCCCAGATCTACGAGGGTCGGTGCAACGCCGAAGGCACGTTCACGCTGAGCCGGATCCTGCCCGGGCGCTACAAGCTGACCGCGGCGCGCGCCAGCGACAATCCGTTCGACGCGATCATCGACACGGCGCACTCGGAGGTCGAGATCATGGTCGCCGACAACTCGGACATGACGCACGACCTGCTGCTGGGCGAGTAGCGCGCTCCTGCACGGCCGCTCACGACGCGAGACGGCGCGGGCCCCGATCGGGACCCGCGCCGTCTTCGCGTAGGCGTCGCGCTGCTGGCTCGGGCTAGCTGAGCTGCTTCCAGAACTCGGCCGGCATGTCGTGCGCGATCTTGAGCGCGCCGTTCGCGCCGCCGTAGACCGGCTCCTCGATGCGCAGGACCTTGCCGCCGCCGAGGCGGGTGTGCATCTCGCGCTGGATCGCCGAGTCGAGGCCCTTGATCTGGCTGCCGCCGCCGGCGAGGAGCACGCGGTTCTTCAGGCGGTCCTGGAACTCGGGGTCGAAGCTCGAGACGAGCTCGCCGAGCCCCTCGACGATCGGGCCGACGATGCCCTGCGCGGCCTCGCGCAGCAGGTCGGTGACGTCGAACTCGGTCGGCTTGCCGTGGACGGGCAGCTTGACGACCGCTCGCTCCATCTCCTGCGCGACCGAAGCGAAGCGCTCCTTGATCTCCTTCACCATGTGGATGGTGAACTGAGCGTTCGGCATCTCGCGCTTCAGCAGCTCGCTGAACTTGTTGTCGATCCAGTCGCCGGCGTAGGTCAGCGTGATCTGGTCGGCGTCGTCCGGCATCGTGCCGTGCATCCGGCAGAGGTCGGTCGTGCCCGCGCCGATGTCGATGACGAGCACGTCGTCGAGCATGTCGAGACCGTACGCGACCGAGAACGGCTCGGAGCACAGCATCACGGAGTCGACGATCTCCTTCGCCGCCTCGATGATCGCGTCCTTGTTGTTGATCGACGCCTGGGCCGGCACGCCGATCACGGTGTAGATGAGCTCGTCGTTGCGCGGGCGGGCGCGGCGAATGATCTCGGCGATCAGATCGCGCGCGGCGCGCAAGTTGTTGCCGTAGGACGCGTCACGGCCTTCGCTGCACTTGAGCACGCCGTGCTCGAGCGGGCGGTAGAAGTCGAGCGAGAGTCGCTTCTCGAGGGCCTCGTTGCCGAAGAGCACGTCGCGCTTGAGCAGCTTGCGAGCGACGACGTCCTTCGGGTAGCCGACGAACGACGCGACGCTCTCGCGCACGCCGTTGCTCGCCGAGACCGAAGTGCGGGAGGTCCCCAGGTCGATGCCGAGGTACAGGACGCCGCTGTCCTTGCCGTTGTCGTCGCCCATGGTCGTCGTCGGGACACGCGTCTCGTCGTTCGGCGCCGTCGCCGTGGCGGTCGTCGTGTCCTCGTTGGTCTTCGTCGGATTCTCAGTCCTGTCGTTCTTGCTCTTGGACATCGCCTGCTCCCTTTTTCTGGCTGGTGCCTCGCGGCGTCGTGCCTACGCGCTTCGTTTCGATTCTTCCATCCCCTTCGAAGCGGGCGCTTTGCGCAGCGCGAGGTTCGCCTCGAAGATGCTCTTCATCAGCTCTTTCTTCGTCTCCGCCTGGTCGTCTTCGTCGTTGATGCCCTGCACCGTGCGGTAGATCGAGCTGATCCCGGTGTCGATGCTCTTGGCCGCCGCGACGCGCTTGAGCTCCTTCTCCGTGATCTCGAGCAGCTCGCTGAGCTTGCGTACGCGGCGATCGAGCATGTCGGCGCGGCGCGTGCGCTCGACGAGCTGCGTGGCGAGCTCGCTCTCGGCCCACCGCGTCATCTCGCCGTGCACGACCTGGACGACGGCTTTCTCGACGCGGACGACGTCCGCCGAGTTCGCAGGATCGTCCTCGAAGGTCTTGCGGATCTTGCGGATCAGCTCGAGACCCCACGTCTCGCCGAGCGCCTCGCTCTCGTTCGCGATCCACGCATTCGACTTCTCGATCTCGTCGATCTGAGCGTCGAGCTCCTCGCGTAGGCGGTCGAGCTCGGTCTCGACGTCGCGCCACTGCGTGATGCGGTTTCCGCCGCTCGAGCGCGACACGCCGAGGCCTGTCTCCGCGTCGGCGATGAGCGTCTCGAAGGAGGTCCCGTGCTGGTGCTGGTTGTGTGAGAGCCCGATGCTCAGCGTCAGGGCCGAGCCGTCCTCGCGCTTCAAACGCCGTGCCTGATCCTGCACCTCGGCCATCAACGCGTTGACGGCATCAGGCTTGTAGTGCGGGAAGACCGCGACCTGGTACTCGTCCGTCGCTGCGCCGAGCCCCTGGACCTCGCTCCGGAAGCACACGGACTTGAGACATTTGAAGACTGCGCGCATGTAGCGTTTTCGCTTGGGCGCGTCTTCGGCGTCGTCGAAGCCGTCGGCCGCGATCAGCACGCAACTGATCGGATAGCCATGCCGCTGCGCGCGCTCGGTTTCGACGCGCATCAAGCGGACCATCTCCTCGAACGGCAGTGCCTTGGGCTTTTTGCCGTCGGCCTGGATCGCGTGGGTGGCGGGCACGGGGGGGTCGTCTCGTTCGGCGCGGGGGCGCTCCACGCGGGTGGAGCGGGCGCCGAGGTGGGAGATCGGCAATGGATGTGCCCCGGGCTGAGCAAATCCGGGATGCGCAGCGACGGGAGCGAGCCCGGCGACTCCGCGCCCCTCCCCCGAGACCCCCTACTCGCGCACGCGGCCGGCGACGATCACCTGGCCCTCGACGTGGTTGCGGTCCAGCTCGACCTGCCCCACGTCGCTGAAGCCCTGCTGCGGCTGGCCGTTCGGAGCACGCGGGCTGATGACGAGCGCCTGCTGGTGGGGCCCGGGCTCGCCCGCGTCCGCGATCTCGATGCGGTTGTCGACCATCCGCAACGACGGGGCGCTGCCGATCTTGACCGCGGTCCGGTCGCCGGAGCCGGTCGCGTAGCGGATCACGTTGCCGGTCATCGTCACCGGCCCGTTGGGCTGGCCCTTGCCCTCCTCCCAGACGACGACGGCGCCCGTGCCGAAGCGCTTGTTGCCGTGCCGCCCGCGCCAGGCGCTGCGCAGCGTCTCGTCGAAGCCGTGGTCGATGCGGTTCGAGAGGAGCTTGATGTCGAACGAGTTGCGGCCGGCGAACGTCAGGCTCGAGCCGCCGTCGGCGAGGCCCGTGTCCGCGATGTGGCAGTCCTGCACGACGACGGTCCCGCGCCCCATCGGCAGCGAGCCCTGGCCCGAGCCCTTCTCAGGGCAGCGGATCTGCATCGCGGTGCGCCCCACGCGCTCGATCCGCGCGCCCCGGATCGTGATGTCCCCGAGCGGGTTGTGGTGATACATCCCGTGCTCGTAGAAGACGTCGTGGATCGAGCCGCCCTCCCAGCGGAAGCGCGACAGCGACCACGACGAGATCCCCCACTTCGAGAGGTACCCGTGCCGGCCGCGCGAGGTGTTGGTCTTCCAGTCCCACATCCCGTCGATCTCGCAGTCGATGAACGTCCAGCCGACGTGTCCGCCGTCGCTCCAGTCCGGCAGGAAGTTGATCGCGCTCGTCGACGCCTCGAACTTGAAGTTCTCGAACGTCACCCAGTCGCCGCCGCCGACGGCGAGCGTGGCGGACCCGCCGTAGTTGACCTGCTCGACGAGGACCTCGCCGAGACCGCGCACCACGATCGGCGCGTTCGGCTGACCGCTCGGCTTCTGCTTGCCCCGCCCGAGGTTGCCCGAGACGTAGTGCCCGGACTGGACGAGGAGCACGTCGCCCGGCGCGGCGAGCTCGATCGCGCGCCAGAGGGCGTCGTGGCCGGAGAGCTGGTGACCCGGGCCGGACGCGCTCGTGGGCGTGACCGACCAGGTGCCGGCCGCGCGGCCCTCGCCGGCGAGCGCGGGGACGGCGGCGAGAGCGAGCGTGAGCAGCATCTTCATGGGTCGGTACCTGCGGGCGAGTCTACGGGATCGCGACCGGGGCCCGTCTCCGACTAGGCTGGCGCGCCGGCTTCTTCGACGACCTCCCGCCCGCGGGCATGCCCCGACGGAGGGGAAGCGCCCCGCCTTGCCCCGCCGCATCGCCCCCAGCACGCTTCGTTCCGAGAGCCTCACGGAGAATACGAGATTCTGACGGAGAGCCGCAGCCGCCGTCCGTGGAGGGCGCGGCGCCGATCGGAGAACCACTCATGCCGCACCTGCTCGTCCCCGTGCTCGTCCCGGTGCTCGCCCCGGTGCTCGCCCTCGCCGGCTCGCTCCTGTCCGACCCGCCGCCGATCGGCCGCTCGCAGGAGCTGTTGACCGCGAAGGTGCCGACGGAACGCTTCGAGCTGCGCTACCGGCCGGGGGCGCGCGCGGGGGCCGGCGCCGACCGGATCGCCTGGCTCGTCGAACAGGAGTACGCCGCCGTGCTCGAGCGGCTCGCGATCCGCGGGAAGGTCGACGAGTCGCTACCGTTCTGGATCTTCCTGTACGACGACGTCGAGGAGCTCACGCTCGTCTCGGGCGTCGACGGCAGCGCCGGCTTCGCCGCCGGCCGCCAGCTCCACCTGCCGTACGACAACGACCAGACGCGGATGCACGAGCTCGTGCACGTCGTCGTCGCGGCGCTCGAGCCCACGGGCGACGAGCCGCGCAACATGTTCTTCGTCGAGGGGCTCGCGAACGCGGTGCTGCGCCACGTGCACGGCGTCCCGGTCCACGCGGTCGCGGCGTACGAGCTCGAGCGCGGCTCGCTGCCGCCGCTGCGGGAGATCGCGGAGCACCCGGACTTCTACGCGTACCTGAGCGAGCACGCGGGGTTCAACGGCTATGACGTCGGCGGCAGCTTCATGCTCTTCCTGCTCGAGGAGCACGGGCCCAAGCGCGTGATGGAGTTCTACACGGGCAAGGCCCGCGCGAAGACGCTGCGCGCGAGCTGGGAGAAGCTCGACGAGGCGTGGCGCGCGATGCTCGCGGAGTATCCGCTGCGGCCCGAGCTGCGCACGCTGCTCGCGCAGCGCCGCGGGGACGGCGGCGCGTTCGGAACGTTCGCCGACGTGATCGGCGAGGAGGCCGGATGGACGTCGCTGCACGGGCAGCTCGCCGCGCGCGACGCGGTGGGCGCGTGGACGCTCGCCGCCGACGCCGCGACGGCGAAGAACCCCTCGGGCGCGGACTGGTCGATCGCGGAGGCCCCGCTCGAGCTGGGCGACTGCGTCCTGCGCGCGAAGGTGCGCACCGTCGGCTCCTGCTGGGGCGTCCAGCTCCGCTGGGGCGACCGGCTCCAGGCGATGCTCCTCGGCCAGGGCGCCTTCGTCTACCGCGACGAAGGCGGCGTCGCGTTCACCGAGCGCGTCCGGCTCGCTCCGAACGCCGAGCACGACCTCGTGCTCCGCGTCCGCGCCGGCCGCGCCGAGATCTGGCTCGACGGGACGCCGCTGCTCGAGGCCGAGGCCCCGCAAGCCGCGAGCGCGCGGCCCGGCGTCGGGCTGGTCGGCGGCGAGGCCGAGTTCCGCGACGTGCGCGTGCGGCGGCTGTGACGCGCGCGTATACGGAGTCGCACACCTTGTTGTCGTTCAGCGACAGGGAGGTGCCAGGCG
>CAZGTQ010000232.1:0-26846 GCA_964528575.1 uncultured Planctomycetaceae bacterium
GGCGCCCTGCGGCTCTTCAAGGGGTTCCGGGTGCAGCACAACTTCCTACGCGGCCCGTGCAAGGGCGGCATCCGCTTCGCGCCCGACGTCTCGATCGACGAAGTGCGCGCGCTGGCCGCGTGGATGACGTGGAAGTGCTCCGTCGTCGGCATCCCGTTCGGCGGCGCGAAGGGCGGCGTGATCTGCGACCCGCGCGAGCTGTCGGAGCGCGAGCTCGAGGGCATCACGCGCCGCTACACGGTCGCGATCATGGACATCCTCGGTCCGGACCGCGACGTCCCCGCGCCGGACATGAACACGAACGAGCAGACGATGGCGTGGATCATGGATACGTACTCCATGCACGTCCGGCGGACGACGACCGCCATCGTCACGGGCAAGCCGCTCACGCTCGGCGGCAGCCGCGGGCGCAGCGAGGCGACCGGGCGCGGCGTGATGATCGCGACGCGCGAGGGGCTCAAGAAGATCGGCATGCGGCCGGAGAACGCGCGCGTCGTCGTGCAGGGCTCCGGCAACGTCGGCGGCATCGGCGCGCTCCTGCTGCACCGCGAGGGTTATCGCGTGATCAGCATGAGCGACATGTACGGCAGCATCTTCAACTCGCGCGGGCTCGACGTGCCCGACGTGCTGACGTGGCTGAAGACGCACCGGCGCCTCGACGGCTACGCCGAGGCCGACCACATCCGCAACGCTGAGCAGCTCGAGCTCGAGTGCGACGTGCTCGTCCCGGCGGCGACGGAGAACCAGATCACCTCGCGCAACGTCGACCGCATCAAGACGCGCCTGATCGTCGAGGGCGCCAACGGGCCGACGACGTCGGCCGCGGACAAGGCGCTCGAGGAGCGCGGCGTCGTCGTCATCCCCGACATCGTCGCGAACGCGGGCGGCGTCACCGTCTCCTACTTCGAGTGGGTGCAGGACCGCATGGGCTACTTCTGGACCGAGGAGATCGTCAACTCGCGCCTCGAGCAGATCATGGTGTCGGCGTTCCACGACGTCGACGCGGCGGCGGCCCGCTATGGCGTCTCGCACCGCATCGGCGCGTACATCATGGCGATCGACCGCGTGGCGACCGCCTACCGCATGCGCGGCATCTTCGCGTGAGCGAGACCATGGACTACGTCGACGAGCATCTCGACGACATCCTCCCCCCGACGCCCGCGCTCGACGAGGAGTCGCCCTTCGCGACGATGATGAGCCTCTTCGACGAGGCCGCCGCGCGCCTGGGCATCGACACCGCCGAGTACGAGATCCTGCGCAAGCCGGACAAGGAGATCCGCGTCGCGGTCCCCGTCCGTCTCGACGACGGCGGGCTCGCCGTCTTCGACGGCTTCCGGGTGCAGCACAACCCCGGCCTCGGGCCGTTCATGGGTCCGCTGCGCCTGCACCCGCGGCTCGCGCTCGACGAGCTGCGCGCGGTCGCGGGCTGGATGACGTGGAAGTGCGCGCTCGTGAACATCCCGTTCGGCGGCGCCGCCGGCGGGATCCGGATCAACACGGAGCGCCGCAGCCGCGCCGAGATCGAGCGCGCGGTGCGGCGCTACACCGCGGCGCTGCTCGACGTCGTCGGCCCCGAACGCGACGTGTTCGCGCCGGACATCGCGACCGACGAGGAAGCGATGGCGTGGATCCTCGACACGGTGTCGACCCACCACCGCGTCACCGAGAACGCCGCGGTGACGGGCAAGCCGCTCGCGCTGGGGGGCACGCTCTGCAACCGCGACGCGGTCGCCCACGGCCTGCGCGTGATCTTCAAGCACGCGGTGCACCGCTACCGTCTCCCCGAGACGCGCGCGCGCGTCGTGATCCAGGGCGCGGGCACCGTCGGCGGCAACCTCGCGCGCCTGCTCCACGCGGACGGCCAGCGCGTCTGCGGCCTCTCGGACGTGCGCGGCGCGCTCTACAACGAGGCCGGCCTCGACGTGCCGACGATTCTCGCGTGGCGCGCGCAGCACGGCTCCCTCGAGGGCGTCCCCGGCGCGTTCGACCTGATCTCGAACGCAGACATGCTCGCGATGCCGTGCGACGCGCTCGTCCCCTGCGCGGTCGCCAACGCGATCAACTCGCGCAACGCGCACCGCATCCAGGCGGGCCTGGTGCTCGAGGGTGCGCACGGTCCCGTCTCGGCGCGCGCCGACCGGATCCTGCTCGAGCGCGGCATCCCCGTCGTGCCCGACATCCTGGCGAACGCCGGCGGCGTCGTGGTGAACTACTTCGAGTGGGTCCAGAACCGCCAGGGCCTCGCGTGGATCGAGGAGGTCATCTCGAAGCGCTTGCGACGCTTCATGACCGAGGCGTGGGAGGCCGTGCGCAAGGTCGAGGACGAGCGCGAGGTGCGTCTGCGGACGGCGGCGCACATGCTCGCGGTCGAGCGCGTCGCGCGCGCCGACCAGCTCCGCGGCGTGTACGCCTGACGGCCGTCGATCAGCTCGACCGAGCGCGCGCGCGCGCGACGTCCCAGGCGAAGCGCGCCGCGACGAACAGGAGCAGGAGCCCGAGCGCGCTGCGCCCCACGTCGATCCAGCCCGGCTGGTGCAGCAGCACGACGCCCAGGCCGGCGCCCGCGAACGCGCCGGCTCCGAGCGCGACGCCCGGCGCGCGGCGCACGCTCCCCTCGCGTGCATAGAGCCACAGCGAGCGCGTCGCCGTGGCGACCGCGACCGCGAGGCTGCACGCGCGCGCGCCCGCGAAGCCCAGCTCGGGCAGGCCGAGGAACAGTCCGGGCACCACGAGCAGCCCTCCGCCGATGCCGAGCAGCGGCGCGACGAAGCCGCCGCCGAAGCCGACGAGCGCGCCCCACGCGTACTCGGCGCCGCCGAGCGGCACGCTCGCAGCCTCCGCCGGGGTCACGCCGGTCGATCCCGCGAGCAGGCGCGCGCCCGCGATCGCCAGCACGACGGCGAAGAGCGCTTTCAGGATGCGCGCCGAGAGGCGCTTCGAGACGACCCAGCCGACTTGCGCGCCCGCGAGCGCCGCGGGGACGAGCACGGCGACGAGCGGCCAGCGGATCGCCGAGTCCGCGCGCAGCGCCTCGGTGATCGTCGCCGCGCACGAGGTGGACAGCACGAGGCACAGCGCCGTGGCGACCGCGACGCGCAGCTCGAGCCGGCGCACGTAGTGCAGGAGCGGCACGGTGAACAGACCGCCGCCGATGCCGCACATCGCGCCGACGAGCCCGATCACGAGCCCCGCGGGCACGAGCCAGAGGTCGCGCGCTCTCACGAGCCTCTCAACGCCGCGCGGCTCGTGCGTCGGCCAGAGCGCTGGACGAGCGACTCTTCGGATCCCCGCAGATCGCGATCTCGATGCCGAGCTCGCGGTCGACCGCCGCCTCGGGCACGTTCGCCTGGGTGTAGTCGGTGCCCTTCGCGTGCACGTCCGGCCGCAGGCAGCGCAGCGTCTCCTCCGCCGTCGTCTCGTCGAACCACGTCACGTGATCGACCGAGCGCAACGCC
Source organism: uncultured Planctomycetaceae bacterium (assembly GCA_964528575.1). GTDB lineage: Bacteria > Planctomycetota > UBA1135 > UBA1135 > CAZGTQ01. The sequence goes on from CAZGTQ010000232.1 coordinate 3,456, forward strand.
GCGAGCACCTCCGCGCGCTCGGCGAGCGGCGTGAGCGGACGGCCCTCGCCCTTGAGCGCGCGGACCGACGCGTCCGCGTTGAGCGCGACGACGAGCCGGTCGCCGCGCGAGCGCGCGTCCGCGAGCAGCCGCACGTGTCCGACGTGCAAGATGTCGAAGCAGCCGTTCGCCAGGACGACGCGCCCGCGCGTCCCCCGCTCGCGCTCCTCCTCGAGCAGCCGCGCCAGCTCCTCGCGCGCAATCACGACACGGCCGGCTGCGTCTCGCGCGGAACGGGCGAGCGCGCGAGCGCGGAGCGCAGGCGCGAAGGCGAGCACGTCGCGGTCCCGTTCTCCATGACGACGACGCCCGCCGCCGCGTTCGCCAGGCGCATCGCGTCCGGCCCCTCCAGGCCGGCGGCGAGCGCGAGCGTGAACGCCGCCGCGGCCGTGTCGCCGGCGCCCGTCGGATCGACGCCGTCCTCCTGTCCGGAGGCCGGGACGGTCCAGCCGAGGTCCGGAGCGCCTTCGCCGAACAGCGCCATGCCGCGGTTGCCGAGCGTGACGAGCAGCCAGCGCGGACGCACGCGCTCGAGCACGCGGCGCGCAGCCCCGGCGAGCGCGCCCGCGTCGTGGAGCGTGCGCGGGTCGACCTGCGCGGCGCGCGCGAGCTCCGAGCGGTTCGGCGTCAGTGCGGTCAGGTCGTGGAACGGGTCGACGCGCACGCGCGGATCGAGCACGACGGTCGCCCCGGCCGCGCACACGTCGCGCGCCGCGTCGGCGACCTCCTCGTCGACCAGGCCGTACTCGTAGTCGGAGATCAGGAGCGCGTCGACCGAGCCCGCGAGCGCGCGCACGCGCTCGGCGAGCCCGCGGCGGCGCTCGGGGTCGACCGGCCCGTCCGGCTCGCGGTCGATCCGCAGCACCTGCTGCAGCGAGCGCGCCGGCTCCGCGGCGCAGATGCGCGTCTTCGTCGGCGTGACCCAGCCGGAGATCGCCTCGACGCCGCCGATGTCGAGCTGCTCGTCGGCGAGCAGGCGCAGCAGCTCACGCCCGCTCTCGTCGCGGCCGACCGCGCCGACGACGCGCGTCGACGCCCCCAGCGCCCACAGGTTGCGCGCAACGTTCGCCGCGCCGCCCGCCTGGAGCTTCTCGCGCTGATGGCGCAGGACGAGCACGGGCGCCTCGCGCGAGAGTCGCGTCGGCTCGGCGTAGACGTAGTGGTCGGCGATGAGGTCGCCGACGACGGCGACGCGCAGGCGCGTGAAGTCGGGAACGCTGTCGTGGGGCCGCATCGGGTGGTCGGATCGGTCCCGTCGTGTCGCCGCGGTCCCTCCCCGCGCTCCCGATCGACGCGCCGCGTCCGGCGTGGCCGATTGTACGGACCGCGCCTCACGGCGACGAGCAGGCGTCAACCCTTTTCAGGGCCGTGGGTTAGAGCTGGTCGAAGACCAGGCGCGGCCGCTACGAGACCTCGTCCGCGGCGGCGGCGAGCGCGCGGCGCTCGAGCGCCCGCGGCACGGGTCGGGCGGCCGCGGTCAGCCACTCGGCGCCCGCGTCCTCGGCGAGGAAGAAGTCCGAGCGCACGCCCATGAACGCGTTGTAGCGGATCGCGTAGTGGAGCTCTCCCGCCTCGGTCGCGGCTCGGGAGAGCGCCCCGTCGCGCTCGGCGACCGTGGGCTTGAACGCGCGCCACGCGTCCTCGTCGAGCGCGAGCAGCTCCGCGACGAGCGGCCGGTAGCGTCGCGCGGCCGGCGCCGCGCGCCAATGGTCGAGGCGCGCGTTGACGAACCAGGGCATGCACGTCGCGAGCTTGTCGACGAACAGGTTCTCCTCGGCGCCGAAGTCGAGGCAGGACGAGCGCGTGAAATCGGTCAGCGACCGCAGGTCCTCGCGCACGTGACCGCGCTCGAACGCGAGCCGCGCGCTCTCTGTCCCCGGGAACGGGTAGAAGAGCGACGTGCGGAAGCGCCCGATGCCACAGCGCGCGAGCAATTCGACCGTCTCGAGCCGCTCCTCGCGCGTCTCCGTCGGCAGGCCGACCATGACGAACCCCGACGTGTGCAGCCCGACGTGCTCGGCGAGCGCGACGGTCGCGAGGATGTCCGCGTCGGTCATCGGACGCTGCAGCACGCGCCGGCGGACGCGCTCGGAGCCCGACTCGATGCCGAGCTTGAGGATGCGGCAGCCCGACTCGACCAGCGCGCGCGCGACGTGCGGCTGGAGCTGCTTCACGTGCCCGTTGACGACGTACGGGACGCCGATGCCGCTCGCGCGGTACGCCTCGCAGAACGCGAGCGCGTGCTCCTCGTCCTGCGTGAACAGGTCGTCGTCGAGGATGAACGTGCCGACGTTCTCGTAGCGCCCGAGCACCCAACGCATCTCGTCGATCACGTCCGCCGGATGGCGCGTGCGCAGGAAGCCGACCTGGCTCGCGGGCTTGTCGAGGTCGGCGCGGTAGCGGTCGATGATGCGGTGGTTCAGGCAGTACGTGCAGCGGTACGGGCACCCGCGGCTCGTCATCAGGCCGAACCAGCCGTGCTTCTTGTCGACGATGCGCTGCGTGTCGAAGAGCGCGTAGTCGGGGCGCGGGAGCGCGGCGAAGTCGGGGAACTCGCGCACGGGGTTGTGCACCCACAGCGACGCGTCGACCGGCGGCGCGTCGGCGGCCGCGGGGCGCCGGCCGCCCGTCCACGAGAGGAAGTTGCGCACGTCGTCCGGCGTCTCGCCCGCCTCGACGCGCAGCGCGAGCTCGGCGAGCGCGTCCTCGCATTCGCCGACGCCGACGTGGTCCCACGCGCCGTCGGCCATCACCTCGCTCGGCACCATCGTCGGATGGATGCCGCCGACGACGAGCGGCGGGAGCTCGACGCCCGCCGCGGGCGCCGCGGCGCGCAGCCAGCGCGCGAGCTCGAGCGCCGCGACGTACTGCTGCGACAAGCACGAGACCGCGACGAGCCCCGGCCGCCACGCGCGGATCCGCTCGAGCACGTCCTCGCGCGTCGGAACCGGCGGCAGGTTCTCGTTGAGGTTCACGAGCTCCGTCTCGTGGCCCTGCTCGAGCAGCCGCGCGGACAGCGCCGCGAGACCGTGGTTGAACCCCATCTGCGTGTACAGGTTGGGGTAGATGAACAGCACCCGCATTACGTGCCCGCTCCCTGGTCCGCGGCCTTGCCGCTGCGCTCGAGGATCGACGTCGTCGAGTAGCCGTCGACCAGCGGTGCGAGGTGCACGACGCCGCCGTGCTGCTCGACCCACTCGCGCCCGACGACGCCCTTGTCGCGCCAGTCCTCGCCCTTGACGAGCACGTCCGGCGTGACGCGCTCGATGATGCGCGCCGGCGTGTCCTCGCCGAACGGCACGACCGCGTCGACCATCTCGAGCGCCGCGAGCACCTCGATGCGGTCGGCGAGCGCGTTCACCGGCCGCGTCTCGCCCTTGAGGCGCCGCACGCTCGCGTCGTCGTTGACGCCGACGAGGAGCACGTCGCCCTTGCTCTTCGCGAAGCGCAGGTACTGGACGTGCCCGCGGTGCAGGACGTCGAAGCAGCCGTTGGTGAACACGACGCTGCGCCCGGACCGGCGCCACTCGCCGAGCGCGGCGTCGAGCGTCTGCGGCGTGAGGATCTTGCCGTCGAAGCGCTCGTCGCCGACGGACGAGCGCAGCTCCTGGCGCGTCACCGACGCGGCGCCGCGGCGCGCGACGACGATGCCCGCGGCGTGGTTGGCCAAGCGCACCGCGCGATCGAGCGAGAGCCCGCACGCGAGCGCGACCGCGAGGTGCGCGATCACGGTGTCGCCGGCGCCGGTGACGTCGAACACCTGCCGCGCGCTCGTCGGCACGCGGTCCATCTCGCCGTCCGCCGTCAGGAAGAAGATGCCGTCCGCCCCGAGCGTGATCACCGCCGCGTCGAGGTCCGCGGTTGCGATCAGCGTGCGGGCCGCGCCCTCGAGCTGGTCGAGCCGCGCGATCTTGCGGCCGATCGCGGCCTCCGCTTCCTTGCGGTTGGGCGTCACGAGCGTCGCGCCGCGGTACTGCGTGTAGTCGTCGCCCTTGGGGTCGACGAGGCACGGCTTGCCGAGCTCGCGCGCGAGCCGGATCGTCTCCGACAGCACGCGCGCGGTGCACAGGCCCTTGTCGTAGTCCGAGAGGATCACCGCGTCGGCCGCGGCCACGCTCTGCGGCAGGCTCGCGACGAGCCGCTCGACGTACGGGTCGTCCAACGGCGTCGGGTCCTCCCAGTCGACGCGCAGGATCTGCTGGACGCCGCTGACGAGCCGCGTCTTCTCGATCGTCGGCCGCCCCGCGTCGCGCACGCAGCCGCGCGTCTCCACGCCGAGCTGCTCGAGGAGCTGCAGGAGCGCGCGCCCGTTCTCGTCGTCGCCGACGAGCCCGATCACCTCGACGCTCGCTTCCATCGAGCACAGGTTGGCCGCGACGTTGCCCGCGCCGCCCAGGCGAACGTCGGTCTGACGCGCGTTGAGCACGGGGATCGGCGCCTCCGGCGAGATGCGCCACACGTCGCCCGAGACGTAGCGATCGAGGATCAGGTCCCCGATGATCAGCACGCGCGGCCGACCGAGGGTGCCGAGGATCGAGATCAGCTCCGACTTGTTCATCGCCCCTTGGTCCCGGCCGCCTCGCGCGACACGCTGCGCCGAGGATAGCCGCCGTCGCTCTGCAGGATCTCGACGTATGCGCGAACGCCCTGGGCGAGCGGCGTGAACGAGCGCTCGTAGCCGGCCGCGCGCAGCCGCGCGAGGTCCGCGCAGGTGTGCTCCTGGTACTTGCCGACCAGATCGGCGGGGAACGGGATCGTCTCGATGCGCGCGCCGGCGTAGTGCGAGCGGGTCGCTTCGGCGAGCTCTTGGAAGCTGGCCGTCGTGCCGGTGCCGCAGTTGAAGACGCCGCTCCGGTCGGGCCGGTCGAGGAACCAGAGGTTCAGGTCGACGGCGTCCTCGACGTACACGAAGTCACGCACGAAGCGCTCGCTCCCCTCGAAGACTTGGAGCACGCCGCGCTCCTCGATCTGGCGGTGGAACTTGTAGACGACCGACGCCATGCGGCCCTTGTGGTTCTCCTGCGGGCCAAAGACGTTGAAGTAGCGCAGCCCGACGACCTGCGTCGTCGCGCGCGGGAGCCGCCGGCGCACCCAGTTGTCGAAGACGAGCTTCGAGAAGCCGTAGACGTTCAGCGGGTGCTCGCACCCGGGCTCCTCGCGAAAGCCCGCGCTCCCGTCGCCGTACACTGCCGCCGACGAGGCGTACACGAACGGGCAGCGGCCCTGAGCGAACGCGTACAGGCGCTTCGAGTACTCGTAGTTCACCGCGAGCATGAACCGGCCGTCGCGCTCGGTCGTGTCCGAGCAGGCGCCTTGGTGGAAGATCGCGTCAATGGGCTCGTCCGCCCAGTCGTCGAGGCGCTCGGCGAAGTCGCGGTAGTCGACGAGGTCCTCGAAGTCGAGCGCGTTGAGCCCCAGGTGCTTCTCGCCGTTCGTCAGGTCGTCGACGATCAGGACGTCGTCGCGGCCGCGGCGGTTGAGCCCGCGGACGAGGTTGCTCCCGATGAAGCCGGCTCCCCCGGTGACGATGATCATGACGCGCGCCCGAAGCCGGCAGCTTAGCCGTTGGAGGCCCCTGAATCCCGGCCGATCTCGGCGGCGGCGTCGCCGTGCTCCGGCACGTCCTCAGCCTCCGCGCCCGGCATCTCGAGCGGCGTCTTGCGATAGCGGTCGTGGAGCCAGAAGTACTGCTCCGGCCGCTCGCGGACGAGCGCCTCGATCTCGGCGTTGACGCGCGCGACGACCTCCTCGATCTCGGCTCCGGCGAGCTCGTCGGGCCACAGGACCGTGCGCAGCACGAACCGGTAGCGGAAGCGCTCGGGCGGCAGTACGAAGCACGCTGCGACGAGGATGGGGATCCGCAGCCGCTTGATCAGCACCGCGGCGGCGCGGTCGCAGCGCGCGGGGCGGCCGAAGAAGGGCGCGAGCACCGGCTTCTCGCGCGCGCGCTGGTCGAGCAGGAGCCCGATCGCGCCGCCCGCCTGCACGATGCGGCGCGCGTCGCTCATCCCGCCGCGCCGCGGCAGGAGGCGCACGCCCCGCCGCTCACGGGAGCGCTGCACCGCCTGCGACAGGGGCCGGTTGCGCGGCGGCCGCGAGAAGGCGTAGAACGGGTCGAAGCCGATCCGCGGCATGAGCGCGGAGCCCGCCTCCCAGTCGCCGATGTGGCCGCCGACGAGGAGCGCGCCGCGCCCCGCCGCGCGCACGCGCTCGACCTCCGGCGACAGCTCGAGCTCGTAGTGGTCGAGCATGCGCTCCGTCGGCACGTGGCGCATGAACGCCTCGCTGTCGACCGTGATGCGCAGGAAGTGGCGCCACGCCGTCAGCACGCGCTCCTCGAGCTCGCCGGCGGGCAGCGGCCCGAAGGCCTGCTCGAGGAAGCGCCGCGCCGCGTCCGAGTGGCGCCGGTCGAGGCGCCGCGCCGCGCGCGCGCCGGCGCCGACGAGCGCGTCGAGGAGCGGGCGCGGCAGGTAGCCGAGCCCCTTCAGCGTGCCGAGCGCGAGCAGCGCCTCGAGCGTCGCGAGCGCGCCGCCGCGGTCGCCCCACACCGGCCGCCACGGAGCGGGCCAGTCCTGGCGCAGCCCGGCGGGCAGCGGCGCGGGTCCGGGCTCAGCCATGCAGCCCCTCGTGCAAGCTGCGCACGAGCCGGCGCCGCTCGCTCGGCGGCAACGCCTCGAGCAGGGCGTCGAGCACCGGCTCGCCCGACAGCACGTCGATCTCGACCTCGAGCGCGAGCGCGTCCGGCCGCAGCGCCTCGAGCTTGACCGCGTCCTTCGCCGTCGTGACGAGCAGCCGCCCGTCCACGCCGAGGCCGTCGAGGTCGCCCGGCGCATACGCGTGGTGGTCGCCGAACGCGCGGTGCTCGCCGACCCGGGCGCCCAGGGCGTGCACGGTGCGCTCGAACGCCTGCGGGTTGCCGACGCCGCTCGCGAGATCGACGGCGCGGCCGCTCAGCTCCGCGAGCGCTCGCTCGCGCCCCGCCGCGTCGCGCAGGCACCGCGCGCGGTGGGCGGCGCGCACGAGCGGCACGCCCGGGGCGAGCGGGCCGAGCTGCGCCTCCAGCGCGTCGAGCGCCGCGGGATCGAGCTGGTCCGCGCGCGTCAGCACGATCGCGTCGGCGCGCGCGAGCGCCGCGGGCGACTCGCGCAAGAGGCCGCGCGGCAGATGCGCGCGCACGGGCTCGCCCCCGCCGCGGGGCGCGGGCAGACCCCACGGCCGCGTCGCGTCGACGAGCACGAGATCGACGTCGCGCGCGAGCCGCCGGTGCTGGAAGCCGTCGTCCATCACGACGACGTCGACGCCCTGATCGACGAGCGCGCGGGCCGCCGCCGCGCGGTCGGCGGCCTGCACGTGCGGCACGTCCGGCAGCGCGCGCGCGAGCAGCCGCGCCTCGTCGCCGCGCTCGCCGGCGCCGGCCTTGTAGCCGCGCGACACGAGCCCCGGCCGCCGCCCGCGCGCCTCGAACCAGCGCGCGACCCACGCGACCATCGGCGTCTTGCCCGTGCCGCCCGCCGTCAGGTTGCCCACGCACACGACCGGCGCATCGACCCGGTCCGCCGGCAGCCAGCCGCGGTCGTAGAGCCGCGCGCGTAGGCTCGCGGCCGCGCCGAACAGCGCCGCGGGCACGCGCAGGAGCTCGACGAGCCCGCCGCGCTGCGCGAGCCGCTCGTCGGCGCGGGTCACCGCTCGGCCTCCGGCGCGAGCGCTGCGCCGCCGTCGGCGCCGCCGAGCGCCTCGGGGACGAGCCCGCGGCGCAGCCGCAGCGCAGGACCGTCCAGCGGGCGTTGCTCGTGCGGATCGTCGTCGAGCGCGTAGAGCGCGCCGCGCGGCCCGCCGTCCGCGAGGTGGTCGACGAGCCACTTGCGCCGCGTCGCGCCGTCGACGACGCCCCACTGGAGCGTGCGCTTCGCGTTGCCGCCCGGGAGCGGCGGCTCGAAGTCGGAGTGCAGGTAGAGATAGCGCCGCGGGGCCGCGCCGCCGCGCAGCGCGTCCGCCCACGTCGGCCCCTCGTGCGGGACGCCCGCGAGCGCGCACAGCGTCGCGCCGAGATCGACGAGGCTCACCGGCGCGTCGCTCACGGCCGGATCGAGGCCCGGCGCGCGCACGAGCAGCGGCACGCGCACGAGCTCGTCGAACAGCGTCGTCGTGTGCCCGAGCCAGCCGCGCTCGAGCAGCTCCTCGCCGTGGTCGGCGGTGAAGACGACGATCGCGTCCTCGAAGAGGCCACGCTCGCGCAGCCCGCGCACGAGCGCGCCGACCGCGGCGTCGGCGGCCGCGACCTCGCCCTGGTAGCGCGCGCGCAGGAACGCGGCGTCGTCGGGGCCGAGCTCGTCCAGGCGCTCGCGCAGCGCGGGCAGCTCCTCGTCGCCGCGCACGCGCGGCGCGCTCTGCGGCGCGAAACGGTGCTCGGCGTGCGCCTCGTAGCGGTAGTGCGGCTCGAACAGGAGCGCGAACAGGAACAGGCCAGCGCCGGGCTCGCGCGCGAGCTCGTCGGCGAGCGCGAGCAGGCGCGCGACCGCCGCGGCGCCCGTCGAGCCCTCGTGGCCGGTCGCGAGCGATTCGTCCCAGCGCTCGAAACCGCGGTCGAAGCCGTACTGCGCGCGCGTGATGAAGTTCGTCGTGACGCCCGCCGTGCGCCAGCCGGCACGGCGAAAGCGCGCGGGCAGCGTGTCGAGCGCCGGGTCGAGCGGCTGCACGACGCGCAGCGCGCCGTGCTCCCACGGCCAGCGTCCGGTGAGCTGGCTCACGAGGCTCGGCACGGTCCACGGCGCGGTCGCGTACGCGCGCTCGAAGCGCACCGACTGCGCGGCGAGCGCGTCGATCGCGGGCGAGGGCCCGTCGCCGTCGGCGTCGCGCGCCGTGTTGCCGTAGCAGCCGAGCGCGTCCGCGCGGAGCGTGTCGACCTCGATCCAGACGACGACGTTCGGAACGTCCGCAGCCTCCGCGCACCCGACGAGGAGCAGCGCGAGCGCCGCGGCCGCCGCGCGGGTAGCGGCGCTCTTCACCGCACGGGCAGGGAAAGGACCGGCACGGAGGAGTCGCTCAGAGGAGCGGCTTCTCCTCCTCGGGGATCAGCTCGATCAGGCCGCGCTCCATCTCGAGGAACGCGATCTTGATCGGGTTCGCCTCGCGCGTCTCGATCAGCGGCGCCGCGCCGCGGACGAGCTCGCGGACCCGTTTCTGGAGGAGCGCGGTCTTGTGGAACGAACCGGCGACGGACTTCTGCAGACGCTGCGGGAGAGTCAGGTCCATGTTGAGGATCGCCCGAGGTCCCCCGGAAGGAGCTCCGCAGAGGGGGGCCCGCTCGGCCGAGCCGCACAGAATGGCCGATGCCGGCCCTCCGTTCAAGCCCTTGGCACCGCGCTGGCTACGCCGAACGGGCCCCCACGGGCCCCCACTGGCCCGAAATTGGCCCGGACTGGCCCCGGACTGCCCCGGACTAGCCGCTCTGCCCCAGCGGATTGCCCGCCGGGAGCACGAGATCCGCCCGCCGCGGGTCGTAGCGCCGGGCGAACGCCAGGGCGCCCGGCAGCGCCCGCCGCGCCTCCGCCAGGGCCCGCGGCCCGCCCTCGCGTCCCTCGCGGGCCGCCAGGCGCCGCAGGCTCGTCTGCTCGTCGAGCTCGAGGCTGACGACGCGGTCGAGCGGCGCGCGCAGCCGCGGGTCGAGCAGGAAGGCTCCCTCGAGCACGAGGAGCGCGTCGCCTGGCACGTCGAGGGCTGCGCCCCCCGCGCCGGCCGCGAGCGCGACGTCGTCGCCGCGCGCGTGCGGCTCGAGCAGCTCCGCGCGCACCGCCGCGAGGTCGAACGCGTCGAGCGGGTCGCCGTCGACGACCGGCGGCTTCGTGCGCCAGCGCTCGAGCGACGCGACGCGCGCGGCGGTGCCGTGCGCCTCGAGCAGGCGCGCCGCGTCGCGCGCGAACAGGCCCTTGCCCGCCGCGACCGACCCGGTGACGCCGATCGAGCGCACGCGCCCGGCCGCGCGGCCGTCCGGCCACGCGTCGATGCGCTCGAGCGCGCCGCGCACCCACGCGGTGCGGCCGAGGAGCACGCCCTCGAGCTCGGCCAGCGCCTCGATCGTCGCGTCGGCCGCGACGTCCTCGTCGAAGCCGACCGTCCCGCTCGCGAAGTGCACGTGCGGGATCCCGTTCGCCCACGCCGCGTCGCGGTCGCCCGGCCGATCGCCGACCATCACCGCGCTCCGCGTCCCGAACGTCTGCAACAGGTCGAGCACCATGTCGCTCTTGTCGCCGACGCCGGCCGAGTCGAGGCAGCGCGCCTCGGCGATCCAGCCCTCGAGCCCGAGCTCGACGAGCATGTGCCGCAGGTATCCGCCGCTGCAGTTGCTCGCGAGGCCGACGCGCGCGCCGTGGCGGCACAGGGCCTCGAGCGCGTCGGCGGCGCCCGGCAGCAGCGTCGCGCCGCCCGCCTCGAGCAGGCGTTGCTCCTCCTCGACGCAGGCGCTCTGCACGCGCGCGATCAGGTCGGACGCCAGGTCGGGGAAGAGCCGGCGAAAGCCGTCGTCGAGCGGATAGCCGCACAGCGACATCCACTCGCGCGCGCTCGGCATCGCGCGGTCGAGCCCGAGCTCGGCGAAGGCGCGATGAGCCCCGGCTCGCGCGGCGGGGAGCCAGAAGCGGTCGGTCGCGACGAGCGTCCCGTCGAGGTCGAACAGGACCGCGTCGAAGAGCAGCGGACCGTCCGGGAGCGCGCGCGTCGGGTGGGGCGACGGTGCCACGCGCGTACGGTACGGGAGGCCGCCGTCGAAAGCGAACCGGGCCGCGGCGCGGAGCCGTCGCGGGCCTGCGTCGTGGCGGGCCTGCGTCGTGGATCTCAGTTGTGCATCGGCTCGCGCACGCTCGTGCGGCCCGAGAGGATCGACGCGAGCTGCTCGTACGAGACCGGCCAGCGGAGCGCGACGTCTGCGCCCGCCTCGCGCGCGCGCCGCTCCCAGCCGTCGCCGGGCCCGCTGCGCGTGACGAGCGCCGCGGCGCGCGGGAACCGCACCCGCAACGCGCGCAGCTCCGCAGCGGTCGTGTCCTCGAAGCCGCAGATCCAGATCGAGTCGACGGCGCCCGGATCGACGCCCGGCTCTTCGAGCCGGAAGTCGATCGACACGACCTCGAAGGCGAGGTGCTCGAGCAGCACCCGGCCGAGGCCACGCTCGCGGTGGGCGATCACGACCAGACATCGCGGCCGCCCCGACGCGCGGGCGAGCTCGTGCCGCATCCGGACGAGTGCGTCCGTACTCATCCACGTCCCCCTTCCACTTCCGCCGGGAATCCACTCTCCCGAGCCGCCGGGAAGCCGCGCGGCGCCGCCGGACGCGCCGCCGACCCCGACCGGGTCGACCGGGCCGGATCGAGTCGCCGTGATGACGCGGCTCGCGCGTCCAGCTCACGACCGCCTCGGTCCGTTCGACGATGTTCGAGAGGACCCGACGATCTCGGGTTCCCCCCTTTCCCTTGCACGTTCTCTGGCGCGGTGTCTGGCGTGGTGTCTGGCGCGGTGTCGAGCGTGGTGTCTGGCGTGGTTCGATTTCTAACAATCGGCGCGCACGCCGGAAACGTGTTTTCTCCCGACCGATCGGGCCCCTCGCGCTGCGGCGGACGAGCAGATGCTGCACGACCAGCCGCGGATCACACTGTCGCTGCGCATGCGCCGTGCCGTCATTTCGGGCTCGCGCACGAACTCCCTATCCTGGAACGACGCGCAGCGAGCGTGCTCGAGCCGCGCGCACCGACCTCTCGCGATTTCTCGATGTCCCCTCCGCCGCCCGCTCGCCGACGCGCGCGCGCCGCCTCGCGCTGGCCGCGAAGGCGGCCGATGCACGCGCTGTACAACCGCGCATCACGCGGCGAGCGCTTTCTACATTCCGACGGCACGCACCACGCGCCGCCGCCGTCGCAGTAGCCCGTTGCAAGCCCCCCCGCCGCGCTCGGGCCTCGCCGTCCTGTGGGCCTACTTCCGCCGCTTCCTGCGCCACCGCAGGCGGCTCTTCGCCGGCTTCGCGTGCATCCCCTTCGCGGCCGTCGCCGAGGTCGGGATCACGCTCCTGATCGGTTCGGCGCTCGATCGCCTGCGCGCGGGCGCGGACACGAGCTTCCTCGTCCCGCTCGCGCTGCTCGTCGTCGCCATCGCGGTCGCGCGCGGCGTCCTGCGCTTCTTCCAGCGCTGGTGGACGGTCTCCGTGTCGCGCTGGTTCGAGGTCGAGCTGAAGCAGGAGCTGTTCGAGAAGCTCGTCACGCTGCCGCGCTCGTTCTGGTCGCGCGCGCACACGGGCGACGTCGTCACGCGCCTGACCGCGGACGTCGAGAACGTGCGCAGCCTGCTCGGCCCGGGCCTGATGCAAATGCTCGGCTCCCTCGTCGTGCTGCCGGTGAGCCTCGCGGTGCTCGTCCACCTCGACGCGCGCGTCACGCTGCTCCTGTGCGCACCGCTCGCGGCGCTCGCGCTCGTCCTCTGGCGCCTCCTGCCGCGCCTGCACCGCTGGTCGCGCGCGGCGCAGGAGAGCCTGTCCGCGCTCGCCCACTGCGCGCAGGACTCGCTCGCCGGCGTGCGCGTCGTGCAGGGCTACGGCGTCGAGCGTGAGCGCGAGCTGCGCTTCGCCGCGCTCTCCGAGCGCAACCGCGACGACCAGGTCGCGCTCGCGCGCGCGCGCGCCACGAACCACGCGGCGTCGCACCTCGCGAAGGACGTCGTGTTCGTCCCGATCGTGCTCGTCGGGGGCCTCGCGATGCTGCGCGGCGAGCTGCCGGCGGGCGACCTGTTCGTGTTCATCGACCTGACGTTCAAGGTCTTCTGGCCGGTGCTCGCGGTCGGCTGGGTGCTCGGCTCGTACCCGCGCGCGCTCGCGAGCGCGCAGCGGCTCGACGAGCTCGCGCACGAGGAGAGCGAGCGCGATGCGCCGCGCGCGCCCCGGCCGACGCCGGCCAACGGTAGGCCGCGCGGCGCGCTCTCGCTGCGCGGCGTGGGGTACACGTATCCCGGCGCCGCGGAGCCCGCGCTCGAGGACGTCGACGTCGAGTTGCCGGCGGGCGCGATGCTCGGCGTCGTGGGCCCGACGGGCGCGGGCAAGTCGACCTTCGTCCACGCGCTCGGCGGCATCGTCGAGGCGCACGGGGAGCTGCTCCTCGACGGCGTCCCGTTCGACGCGCTGAGCGCGGCCGAGCTGCGTGCGGCGCAGGCGCACGTGCCGCAGGACGGCTTCCTGTTCTCGGACACGTGGCGCGCGAACGTCGAGCTCGGCGCACAGGAGCGGCTCTCCGACGCGGAGCTCGCGGTGCTCGCCGAGCGCGTCGCGCTCGCGGACGAGGTGCGCTCGTTCGAGGGCGGCTTCGACCAGCTCATCGGCGAGCGCGGAGTCACGCTGTCGGGCGGCCAACGCCAACGCACGTGCATCGCGCGCGCGCTCGCGTCGGACGCGCCGCTGCTCGTGCTCGACGACGCGCTCTCGTCGGTCGACGGCGAGACCGAGGCGCGGCTCCTGGAGACGCTGCGCGCGGAGCGCGGCCGGCGCTCGCTCGTCGTCGTCGCGCACCGGCTCAGCGCGGTGCGCGAGGCGGACGAGATCCTCGTGCTCGAGCGCGGCCGCGTCACGGCGCGCGGGACGCACGAGGAGTGCCTCGCCCGCTCGGCGTGGTATCGCGCGGCCTGGGAGCGCCAGCGCGCGGCGGACGAGTGGGCGGAGGACGAGCGATGAACGCCGAGGAAGAGCTCGAGCGCTCGCACGAGCGGGTCGGGCCCGACGCGCGGCTGCTCCTGCGGCTCGCCACGTGGGCGCGACCGCACGCGCGCTCGTTCGCGGCGAGCCTGGCGGTCCTCCTGCTATTGTTCGGGGCGACGCTGCTCGGCCCGTGGATCGTGCGCGCCGCCGTCGACGGGCCGATCGCGCGCGGCCTCGCGGAGCACGCATCCGAGACGCCCGACCCCGCCGTGATCGCGGCCGCCCGGGCCGAGCTGGCCGCGCTCGCCGGCGCGCTGCTCGCCGTGGCGCTGCTCGCGAGCCTGCTGCGCTGGGCCGAGGTCGCGTGGCTCGAGCGCGTCGGCCAGCGCGTGATCCACGACCTGCGCGGCGCGCTGTTCCGCAAGCTCTTGCGGCTCGACGTCTCGTTCCACGACCGCAACGCGACCGGGTCGCTCGTGACGCGCGTGACCTCCGACGTGGAGCGGCTGAACGAGCTGTTCACGTCCGGCCTGGTCGTGCTGCTGTTGGACCTCTTCAAGATCGTCGCGCTGCTCGCGATCCTGTTCGTCGTCGAGTGGCGCCTCGCGCTCGTCGTCGTCGTCCTCACGCCCGCGCTCGTCGCGGCGAGCATCGTGTTCCGCGGCCGCGCGCGCCGCGCGTACCGCGACGTGCGCGTGCGCCTGGCGACGTGGAACGGCTTCCTGCAGGAGGTGCTGTCGGGCGTGCACGTCATCAAGCTGTTCCGGGGCGAGGAGCGCGCGGCGCGGCGCTTCGCGGAGCTCGGCGCGCGCTACAACGAGGCCGGCCTGCGCGCGGTGCTCTACTTCGCGCTCTTCTTCCCCGCGATCCACACGATCACGACGACGATCCAGGCGTCGATCCTCGTCGTCGGCGGCGGAGCGATCGCGCGCGGCACGATCACGATCGGCATCTTCCTCCAGTTCTGGTTCTACCTGCGCTACCTGCTCGACCCGATCGCCGAGCTCGGCGAGCGCTACAACGTCTTTCAGAGCGCGTTCGCCGCCGCCGAGCGCGTGTTCGCGATCCTCGATGCCGAGCCGGCGCTCCCGCCTCCGCCCGCGCGCGCCGCGCCGCCGGCGCACGTCTCCGGCAGCGCGCCCGCGATCCGCTTCGAGCGCGTCTCGTTCGCCTACCCGGGCGGCCGCGAGGTCGTGCACGGCGTCGACTTCGCGATCGAGCCCGGCCACACCGTGGCGCTCGTCGGCGCGACCGGGGCGGGCAAGTCGACGCTCGTGCAGCTCCTCCTGCGCCTGCGCGACCCCACGTCGGGCCGCGTCACGCTCGACGGACACGACCTGCGCACGGCGCCCGAGCTCGTGCGCGAGCGGCTCGGCCTCGTGCTCCAGGACGACTTCCTGTTCGGCGGCACGGTGCGCGAGAACCTCGTGCTCGGGCGGCCGGGGATCGGCGACGCGGAGCTCGAGCGCGCGCTCGCGGCCTCGACCGCCGACCGGGTCGTCGCGCGCCTGCCCGCCGGGCTCGACACCGTCCTCGCCGAGCGCGGCGCGACCCTCTCGACCGGCGAGCGCGAGCTCCTGGCGATCGCGCGCGCCCTGGCCGGGAACCCGCGCCTCGTCGTCCTCGACGAGGCGACCGCGAGCGTCGATTCGGCGAGCGAGGCGCGCATCCAACGGGCGACCGAGGAGCTGCTCGCCGGCCGCAGCGCGCTGGTCGTCGCCCACCGTCTCTCAACAGTTCGCCGGGCGGACCGTATCCTGGTCCTGCACCAGGGCCGCTTGCGCGAGGAGGGCACGCACGCCGAGCTCCTGGCCCGCGGCGGCCTCTACGCCCGCCTCCACGCCCTGCAGTTCGCCGATCCCCCCGCCGCGCCCGCCCGAGCACGATGCGACTCCTCCGATACCTGAGCGTCCCGCTGATCCTGAGCGTCCCGCTGACCGTTCCGATCGCTGCCGCGCTGGCCGCCGCCGCTCCCGCCGCGCTCCCGTGCCCGCACGGCGGTGGGCCCTACCGCGGCCCCCAGACCGCGCTGCCCGACGCACCCGTCCTCGTCATCGACGGGACGCCGGTCGAGCGCAGCACCTACCGCGACTGGCTCGTCGCGTACCGCGGCTCGATCTCGGCGCAGACGTTCGCGCGCGCGTGGCGCATGGAGCGCGCGGCGGCCGAGCGCGGGGTCGAGCTCGATCCCGACGCGATCGGGGCGCTGATCGCCGATGAGGTCGGGCAGCGGGTCGAGAACGCGCTCGAGGGCGAGCGCGCGCGCTGGGAGGAGGAGCTCGGCATCCAACGCCGCTCGCCGGAGGGCTACCGCGCATGGCGCGCGCTCGAGCTGAGGAGCGAGCTCCTGCTCGAGAAGCTCGCCGCGCACGAGCGCAAGATCTCCGACGCGCGCCTCGAGCGCGAATGGGAGCGCGTCCACGGCCCGGGCGGCAAGAGCTACGAGGTGCGCCAGATCCTGTTGCGCCTCGAGGTGCCGCCGCCGGAGCCGGGCTCGTCGCCGGCCGAGCGGCGCGCGCAGCGTGAGGATGCGCTGGCGGCGCTCGAGAAGGAGGCCCAGGCGCTGCGGGCGCGGGCGATCGCCGGCGAGGACTTCGGCGCGCTCGCGCGCGCGCACAGCAACGACGTAGCCTCGCGGGTGCGCGACGGGGCGCCGCCGAACGGCTTCGACCCCACCGGCTGGCCGGTCGCGGTGCTCGAGGACCTCGACGCGCTCGAGCCGGGTCAGGTGAGCGAGCCGCACGCGTGCCGCGGCGGCTCCTGGATCTTCCAGCTCGTCGCGCGCGACGTGACGCCGCTGGAGAGCGTGCGCGACGAGCTCCGCGAGCGCATCCTCGCCGAGCCTCCCAACGGCGACGAGATCGAGGCGATGCGCGCGCGCGTCCTGGGCGACGACTCGTTCGAGGTGCTGCCTGCGATGTGGCACCCCCACGGCGAGGACGGCGGGCCGCTCCGCGACGACGAGCCCGTGCTGCGCATCGACGGCGTCGAGATCCAGCGCGGCGAGTACGCGCAGTGGCTCGCCGTCTACGCCGGCGAGACGATGGTCGGCCGCTTCGTCGACCAGTGGATCGTCGAGCGCGAGGCGGCGCGCCGCGGCATCGAGGTGACGCCGGAAGCGGTCGACGCGCGGATGGACCACGACATCGCCACTCTGATCGACTTCTTCCACCAGGGCGACGTCGAGGAATGGCGGCGCGAGCTGATCGGAGCCGGCCGCGACGAGGAGACCTTCCGGCGCGAGTACCGCTACAAGGCGCGCATGGACTACGTCGGCGAGCGCGTGCTCGCGTCGGAGCGCGAGGTGACGGCCGACGACGTGCGCGCCCTCTGGCGCGACCGCCACGGCCCCGACGGCCGCACCGTCGACGCGCGCACGATCCGCGTGGACGTCGTGCCGCCCCAGTTGCCCGAGGACGCGGGCGAGGAGGCGCGCGAGGCGGCCTGGGCGCGCGCCCGCGACGACGCGCAGCGCCGCGCGCGGACGCTGCGCGAGCGCGTCGCGGCCGGCGAGGACTTCGCCGCGCTCGCCGAGCGCCACAGCGACGACGTCGCGACGCGCGCGGCGGGCGGTCGCTTGCGCGAGCCGTGGCGCGCGGGCGTGGCGGGCGCGGCGGTCGACGCGGAGCTCTCGCGCGCCCCCGCCGCGACTCTGACGCCGGTCGTCGAGGTCGACGGCGGCTACGCGTTCTTCGAGGTGCTCGCGGTGACCGAGATCCCCTTCGACGCGGTGCGCGAGTCGCTGCGCGCCGAGCTCGAGTCCCAGCGCCCCTCGATCCCGCAGCTCTCCGCGTGGCGCAACGTGCTCGTGCGCGACGTCCCCGTCGAAGTGCTCCCGGCGCTGTACCGGTGACGTGCTCGATGCGCTTCGCCTCCTCGATGCGCTTCGCGTGAGCGCGCGCGCGGCTCACGGGCGGTCGACGAGGGCGCGGACCGCGTCGCGGCGCGCGGCGAGCTCGGCGGCGTCCTCGGGCCGCGCGGCGGCGAGCTCGTCGAGCAACGCGAGCGTCTGGGCGACGAGCGCCGCGCGCTCCGCGACGGACGGCGCGGAGCCCGCGGGTGCGTCCGTCGCGGCGCTCGCGCGCAGGAACAGCAGGTTCGCGAGCACGAGCCGCGCGTCCCAGCCGACCGGCTCGCCCGCCGGCGCGCCGGCCGCGACCGCGCGCGCGAGCTGCTCCGCCTCGGCGCGCAGCCCGCGCGCGGGCGCCGGCGGCTCGTCCTCGGCGCGCACGAGCAGCACGCGCGCGAGGGCGGAGCGCAGCTCGTCGTCCTCGGGATCGAAGCCGAGCGCCGCGCGCAAGTGGCTCTCGGCGGCCTGCGCGTGCCCCAGGTCGAGCTGCAGGAACGCCGCGAGCTTGCGCGCGCGGAAGCGCTCGCGCGGGTTCGCGTCCGGGTGCGTCGCGACCGCGCGCGTCCGCTCGAGCGCCGACGCGTAGGCGGCCCGCGCCGCCGCGTCGAGCTCGTCCGACGCGGCGCGCGCGCGGCGCACCTCGAGCTCGGCGAGCAGCAGCTCGACGCGCGACGTGCCCGGGTACGCGCGGTCGAGCCGCGTCGCGATCGCCCACGCCTCGTCGAGGCGCTCGGGGTCGTCGAGCAGCACGTGGACGTAGTTGAAGTCGCGCTTGTCGAGGTCGACCGCGCGCTCGGCGGCCGACAGCACCGGCGTCCACACGGCCGCGGCGCCGAGCGCGAGCGAGGCGGCGAGCGCGAGCGGGCCCGGCCCGCGCGCCACCCGGCCGCGCGCACGCAGCCGCGCCACGCACGCGACGACGAACCAGCCGGCGAAGGGCGCGAGCAGCGGCACGAGCGCGAGCCGCACGCGCATGCTCGTCACCGTCAGGACGATCGTCGCGAGGTACAGGCCCGCGATCGCGGCGAGCTCGGCCGCCTCGCGCGCACGCGCCGGCCGGTCCGCGCCGCGCGCGAGCGCGAGCAACGCCACGCCCGCGAGCGCCAGCGCGCCGAGGACGCCGAAGCCCGGCCACCACGGCCCGAGCGTCGCGAGCCGCCGCGCGTCCCACGCGAGGTGGTGGTTGTCGGGCACCTCGTAGCGGCCGAGCGTCAGCCGCAGCTTGTTCCACAGGATCCGCACGTGCAGGAGCGGCTGCTCGCGCACCGAGCGCGCGACCTCGCCGAGCCAGTACGCGCTCACCTCGCCCGCGTCGAGCGGCCGGCCGAGCCGACGCTCGGCCTCGTGGCGCCAGTCGCGCGCCTCGTACTCGGGGATGCCGCGCACCCAGTCGAGCTCCGTCGCGCGCCCGTACGGGTTGTCGGGGTTGTTGCCGCCGTAGACGTTCGTGCCCGCCCCGCTCGTCGTCAGAGCGAACACGCCGCCCACCGCCTGGTTGCGCGCGGCGACCGGCAGCAGGACGAGCGCGACGCCGAACGCGCACGCGAGCGCGGGCCGCGCGCACCGGCCGAGCGGCGCCCCCCCGCGCGCGAGCGGCCACAGGCACAACAGCGGCGCGCACAGGAGCAGGTTGCCGCGCAGCAGCGCGCCGACGCCGGCGAGCACGCCGACCAGGGCCCAGCGCACCGTCTCGGCGCGCGAGCCGCGCTCGAGGTCGCGCGTCGAGAGCACCGCGAGGGCGAGCGTCGCGACGACCGGCAGCACGAGGTTGGGCTTGAGGACCAGGCTCGCGAGCAGCAGCGCCGGCTGGTAGATCGCGAGCAGCGCGGCCGCGACGATCGCGGGCGCGCGCCCGAACACGCGCCGCGCGAGCACGAAGACGAGCGCGACCGTCAGCGCTCCCAGCGCCGACTGCATGTGGCGCACCGCCGTCCGGTCGTGGCCGAAGAACGCGTAGATCGACGCAAGCCAGTACGGGTACGCGGGCTCTTGGAAGAAGACCTCGTCCCCGATCCAGTCGCCCTCGGCGATCGCGACCGCCCATGCGTCGTACGCGGCTTCGTCGATGACGAGGTGCTCCGCGTACGGGTGGCGCCGCTCGTACTCCAGCGCGACGACGACGCGCAGCACGAGCGCCAGCGCGACGAGCACGGCGATCAGGGCGCGGTCGCTCGGCCCGCGCCCGCTCGGCGCGCTCACGAGCGCTCCATCTCCCAGCGGTCGCCGAGCGGCGCGGCGCGCTCCTCGCGCACGGCCTGCGCGATGACGCGCGCGAGGCGCGCGGCCTCGCGCCCGGCCGGGGCGAACGCGGCGGCGAGCACGAGCGCGGACGCGAGCGCGAGCCCCAGACCGCCGGCGAGCCGTGCGGCTGTCGCGAGCGCCAGCGCGGCGAGCGCCGCGGCCGCGAGCGGCGCGAGCCACGGGGCCGCGAGCGGGACGTGGCGGTAGAACAGCCACTGCGCCCGGTCGAGCGGCCCCGGGCCGAGCCCCACGCCCGGGCGCGCGATCGCCTGGACGTACGCGCGCGCGCGGCGCAGCGCCTGAGCCCGCGCGTGCGGCCCCGCGGGCGTCTTGATCTCGAGGAAGCGCGCGGCGCTCACGCGCCGGATCGTGCGCCCCGCGGCGCGCGCCTGCAACATCAGGTCGAGGTCGTCGGCCGCGACGCCCGGCGTCGGCGCGAGGCCGAGATCGGTGCGCCACGCGAGCAACTGCCCGTGCACGCTGAACAGGCGCCCGCAGCGCGACTCGAGCGCGCGCACCCGCGCGGTCCAGCGGTCGTAGCGCTCGCCCGCGTCGACCGGCGGCGCGCCGTCCGGTCCCGCGCAGCTCCCGTCGCTCGCGAGCGCGCGCACGAAGCGCTGCGCCCCGCACGCCATCCCCAGGCGCGGCTCCCGTGCGAACGCGTCGGCTAGCGCCACGAGCGCGCCCGGCTCCGCGACGACGTCCGCGTCGCTCAGGACGACGAGCCCGACGTCGCCGCCGAGCACCGCCAGGCCCGCCGCGATCGCCCCGGCCTTGCCGGGCCGCCCGTCGTTCGGCACGACGCGCGCGCGCACCGCCGTGCCGCCGAGCGCGTCTCGCTGGCCCACGCCGTCGGCCGCGAACAGCCGCTCGCACGCCGCGCGCGCGACGTCCGCCGTGCCGTCGTCCGAGCCGTCGTCGACCACGACGACCTCATGGACCGCGCCGACCGGGAGCGCAGGCCAGCGCGAGGCCGCGAGGTTCGCGAGGCGCCGCTCGATCACGGCGGCCTCGTTGCGACACGGGACGACGACGCCGAGCTTCATCGCCGCCGCTTCAGCGCAGCCCCGCCGCGCGCAGCGCGAGCTCCGGCCAACTGCGCTTGCGGAACAGCACGTTGTCAGCCTGGGCGCACTCCCACGTGCACGCGCAGCGCGTGTCGCGGATGCGCGCGCGCAGCGCGTCGGCGGCGGCGGTGCTCCACAGCCGCTCGAGGTCCCAGTCGTGCTCCGCGAGGTGGCCGATCGGGAGCCCGAGGATCTCGCACGGGTGCACCGCGCCGTCCTCGAGCACGACGGCGGAGAGCGTGCCCGCGGTGCACGCGAGGTGCGGGCCCGGCTCGCCCGACGCGACGCGCGCGACGTGGTCGTACATCACGTCGTCGCGCGCCACCGCGAGGCGCGCGAGCGGGAAGTCGAAGTACGCGAGGCGGCCGTCGCGCACCATGCGGCGCTTCGCGTCGACGACCTCGCGGTAGCGCGCGACGTCGACCGCGAGCAGGCTCTCGTCGAGCGCGGTGCCGCGCGCCAGGTTGATCGTCACGTTGTCGGGCGCGAGCTCCTCGACGAGCTCGTCGAGGTGCGCCGCGAGCACGTCCTGGTTCTCGGAGGTGACGGTCACGATGACGCCGACGCCGAGCCGGTCGGTGCCGAGCTCGTCCCGCAGCCGCCGCAGCGCGCGCACGCTCTCCATCGAGCGGGCGTGGCCGCCCCGCACCTGGCGGATCGAGTCGTGCACGTCGGGCGGACCGTCGAACGAGACCGCGACGCTGAGGAACAGGGCGGGGTTCTCGGCGAGGATGCGCTCGACCGTCGTCCGCTGGCGCTCGACCAGGCCGTTCGTCGGGATCGCGAGGTGGCGCAGACCGCGCGAGCCGAACGAGCGCGCGAGCTCGGACAGGTCCGCGCGCAGGAACGGCTCGCCGCCGCCGAAGCTGACCCACAGGAGCGGCCCCATGCGCGCGGCGGACGCGGCGAGGCGCTCGACCTGGTCGACGCTCGGGCCGGGGACGCCGGCGGCGACCTCGGCGAAGTGGAAGCAGTGCCGGCAGCGCAGGTTGCAGGCGCCGGTCACGAACAGCGTCAGGTGCAGCGGCGGGCCCGAACGCACGAAGCCGCGCCGCGCGAAGGGGAGGTAGCGCAGGGCGTTCATCGGCTCATTCTTCGTCGGCACCGGTCGGCGTCTCGCCTCCAGCCTACCCGAGCATGCGCAGCGCCCGCGCCGTCGCGGGGACGATCGAGGGCGCGTGCGTCTCGCCGGGCCGGCGGGCCCGCGCCCGCTCGACGCGCTCGGGTGGTCCGCCGCGACGTCGGGGCGCGCTCGCGCTCGCGCCCGCAGGCGGCGAGGGCGAGGAGCGCGAGGAGGCGGCGCTGCGCGGTCATGGGGTGATCTGCTTCGAGAGGCGGAGCGGACGCGAGCGGCCCGGGAGCCGGCCGTCGTGGCCGAGTCCCGGGCCGCTGCGTGGGCGACCGGCGCGAGGCGCCGCTACCGGTCGGATCCGGCCGTCACTGCGTCGTGATCGACAGGCCCCTGCTCGCCGAGAGCGAGTTCGGACCGACGCCGTCGAGCGCGAAGATCTGCGCGTAGACGGTGCCGCCGGCGCCGACGCCCTGGAGCGGGATCTTCGTGACCGCGCAACCGTTCGAGTCGGTGAAACCGCTCGACTGGAACACGATGCTACCGAAGATGTTCAGCGTGGCGAGGCCCGGCAACGGGGTCGGAGCGATCTGCTGGTCCGCGATGAACAGGAACCACGGCGTGCTCGCCGGCATGTTGTCGCCGACGACGTACACGGTGCTCGAAGCGCCGTACGGCACCGACTTGAGCGTCAGGCCGGGGTCGCCGAGCGAGCCGGCCGTCGCCGTGCCGAAGTTGCTCTGGAACGACAGGCCCGACGACGCCGTGTAGACCTCGAGCCCCGATTGGCCGCGGTTGTTGTACTCGTCCTGCGAGAGGACGCGGTACGACACGTTGCCGACGAGGTTCGCGGGGAGCAGACCACGGAAGATCTGCCCGGCGGACGACTTCATCGCGATCGTGTCGACCACGCACCCATCGACGCTGAGCTGGATCGACGTCGGGTTGTACCAGGTGATGTAGTACGGGGCGTTGTCGTACACCTGCGCGCGCACGGGGATCGTGCCGGGCGCCGCGGTCTGGTTGCCCGGGTTCTCGACGCGCGGGATGTACGGCGGCGTCGTGTCGGGCGTCTGCGTCGTGTTGATCAGCAGCTCGTTGTCCGAGCCACTGTCGTCCGCCGTCATGACGTCGTAGTCGCCGTCCTTGTCGACGTCGCAGACGTCCGCGTCGAGCGTCGCCGAGTTGGTGCCGGACACCGTGCCCGAGTAGGTGAAGTTGAAGTTGCCGCTGCCGTTGTCGTTGTTCGTGTACAGCTTGTCGCTGCCCGAGAAGTTCGCGACGTAGATGTCGAGATCGCCGTCGTTGTCGTAGTCGATCACGTCCATCTCGTTGTCGTCGGCGCCCGAGTTCGACAGGTTCGACTTGTTCGTGAACGTGCCGGCGCCGTTGTTGCGCATCGTCACGTCGTCGAAGCCGTTCCAGTTCAGGCCCATGATGTCGAGGTCGCCGTCGCCGTCGA